>JAJRQL010000074.1 GCA_024280265.1 Deltaproteobacteria bacterium | reverse complement strand
CCCTGCATACAGCTGCCATATTACGCTGGTATTGTTTGAGCTGGGAAGCGCAGTTATTCAACCAATGGCCGCAGAAACGCTGTTATCGGATTTGAAACAATGCGAGGGAATGGATATGGCTTTACAGGTCACTGGCCATGCCTGCAGGTTTGGCCCGGAACAACTCAACCAGTCCCTTTCCCTGCAGCGGGCCAAGAATGTAGCCCGGTTTCTCAAGGATCACGGTTTTACAGTAGCAACGATACTGGGCAAAGGGTCAGGGAGGCCTGTTACCAACGATCCGGGAGAATTTTTTAAGAACCGGCGGGTTGAAATAACAGTCCGGCCATGAATGGAAAAACACGCTGTCAGACAATGGTTTGACAGATTTTTTGTAACTTGCAGCAAAAAGGAGAACCCCATGAACACCAGTTTTACCCAACAAGGAAAGCAAATTCGGCAGGCAAAGATGATAACGGGGCTTGCTGTTCTTTGTGCCGCCTGCCTGCTCACTGCCAATGCAATGGCCATGACCGTCCCGGCAGCCGGATCCTTTGCCTATGACCTCTACGATATCGGTGTGAACCAGATTCTGCTTGGTCCCATCGGTTTTATTGCCGGAGTGGCCTGCATGGTCTTTGCGGCCATCCTGGCTATCCGACAGATGATACTGCCAGCAGCCGGAGTCGTTCTTGGTGGTGCCTTTCTGCTCAAGGCAGACAGTGTTGTCCAGACCATCGGCGCTGTGATCAGCTGATAGGGAAATGAGAAGCGAGAATGGCCGAGAATAATTTTTCCCACAGGTTCCCGCAGTATCTGTCCAAGCCGATTCAGGTGCTCTGGTTTGAAACCGACGAGTTGATCCTGTTTGTCTTTACGCTCACATTGGCGCTTCTATACGGGAAGATTATGTGGCTGATATTTCTCGTCACCCAGTACTTTTATACTCGTACCAAGCGGGTGAATTCGAGTGGTTTTTTAAAACATATCCTTTACATGTTCGGATTCATCCAGATGAAAAACTATCCTGATTATTTCCAACGGGAATTCCACGAATGAAGACGAATATTTTTGTCCAGAACACCAGCAACCTCTTTGTGGAAAACCGGTTGCTGAAGTTTGTCATCGTCGTTCTGTCTCTGGCCGTGATCTTCAACTCATTCATGGTGTACCGCTCTGTCAAATATCAGCGAGTTGTCCTGATTCCGCCTAAGATGACCGGCACGGTTGAATTTGTTCAGGGTAAACCCACGGATACCTACCTGAAGGATATGACAAGAAGGATCGTCAATCTGGCCGGCACCTATTCTCCGCCAACAGCAAGGGCGCAGTTCGAGGAGCTGCTTTTTTATTATGCCCCGGAATCCTATCCGCAGGCATCCAAGGCCTGGTATTCCTTGGCAAGCAGGGTGGAGGAATCGCAGGTCAGTTCCGTTTTCTATCTGGAAAGAATCAAACTTGGTGAACGTTTTATTGAGGTTTTCGGTAATCTCAAACAGTTGGCAGGAAATACTCAGCTTGAAAACACCAGCAAAACCTACCTGATCAAGTATCGGCTGCAGGACGGCAGGTTTTATATCGTGTCGCTGAAAGAAAAATTTGCCAAAGAGCAGGAGGGATAACAGGATGAGATTTTTTGTTCCATTAACGGCTGCTCTCTTGGCTATGACAGTCGGAAACTGCCAGGCCGATACCGTGATTCCGGCAGAGATCCCTACTGCCGTGGAACTCTCCAACATGGACATCAACCGGATCGTCTGCTCCGGCCCGATGACGGATTTGATATTCTCCCAGGAAAAGGGCATGACCGGTCATTTTTCCGGCAACAACGCCTTTATCAAGTTCAAGATCGAGGATATGGGCGGGGAATACATCTATGCAGATGAACAGAGCGAGCTATTTGTGGTTTGCAACAACACAGTCTACACCCTGATCGTCACCCCGATGGATATTCCGTCCGTCACCATTAGGCTGGCATCACCAACGGGAGATTCCTTCAGGAAAAATATTGCCCATTACAAAAACCTGCCTTTGGAAAAACAGGCCCTGCAGATCATTCGGGAGGCCTATGACGGAACATACCCATCCAGTTACCGGGTGAGCGAACCGGCCAAAATAGAATCTCTGTCTCCTGAACTGGAAGTAACATTGACCCAGGTTGTTGATGTGGACGGAGTTGGCCTGCGCCTGAAAAAGTATGCGGTGAAATCTCTTGCCCGGGATCCGGTTACTCTTGGTGAAAAACTCTTTCTTTCATCATCAGTGAGCGGGTCTATCCTTGCGGTTGCCATTGAGGATCATCGTCTACTCACTGGCCAGACAACCAGAGTGTTTGTCGTGGATCAGAAGGAGCAACCCCAATGAGCCTCAAGGAAAGGTTCAACAATCTGGAGCCGAAACAGAAAAAGATTGTTATCTGGGCGGTCATCGGGGCGATCTTTCTGGTTCTGGTCGCCACCGGCTACAAATCGTCAAAAACAGATGATTCGGTTGGGTTTTTCGGCCAGAAGAAAACCAGGGAAATTCAGCTTGAACCTGACCTGATTCAAAAAACCATGCTCAGGGAACAGCGGCGACAGTTTGACACCATCGTCGAGACCGTCGACAGGATCCAGGACGAGTTAACGGTCATCAAGCAGACCATCAATGAAAAATCTCTTCCCGAAATACCCACTGCCGACCAGGTTGCGGCCAAGGCAGAAACAGCACATCCACAGCAAGAGGTCAAGCAGCCCTGGCCCTTGCCACCTGGCGGAGCAACTTCAGGCAACCTGCCGCCCCATGCACAACCGGAATCTCAAATAATAGGAGAGATCAGCGTACTTTCTAATCCGGCTGCTATGACAGATGGAATAGATGCTCAGGGAAATAAAAAAAAGGGCGGACGGTCTATCTTCCGCCTTCCTTTATGGAGGCCCAGTTGCTGACCGGTTTCGATGCTTCTACATCAGGCAAAGGAACCAATAATCCGGAACCGCTCCTGCTCAGGATTCAAACCCCAGCAGTACTGCCCAATGACATCAAGGCTAATTTATCCGGTTGTTTTGTCATTGCCGAAGCAGTGGGCAGGCTGGACAAGGAGCGGGCTGATGTTCGGCTGGTCTCCCTTTCCTGTCTCAGTAACGAGGGCAAGGCCATCATTGATACGCCGGTTAAAGGTTTTGTCACCGACTCGGACAGTAAGGTCGGCCTGTCGGGCAGGGTCGTTTCAAGAATGGGAGCGGCAACTGCAAGAACCATAGTGGCCGGTTTTTTCGGTGGCATGGGCGATATGCTCAAATCGGCCGCCACTACCCAGTCAACGTCCGCCCTTGGCACAACCACCACGGTCGATTCCACCCAGGTGGCAAAATATTCCATCGGCGGTGGCCTGTCGGAGGGTGCCGCCAGTTTACATGATTTCTATTTGAGCCTGGCAAAGCAGGCCACTCCAGTCATTGAGGTGGGAGCCGCCAAGAAGATCACCGTCATTATTTCCGAAGGGAAGGAGCTGGAGATCAGGGAAATTGAGGTAGAGCCTTTTTAGTTCTGGATAAATATTCAGGAGCTGGTATCTCAGGAACAGTTTAATTTTCAAAGAGCTGAAGGACACTCTCATCATAAAAAGGCTTGTGTTAATAGTCGCTGTGGATAATAATCCATATAGTTGTGAATAAGTATAGAGATTACTATCCATGGAATGTATCAATAAAAAAATCAACGCAACGGACAGGGCAACCCA
The DNA here is from genome assembly GCA_024280265.1 of Deltaproteobacteria bacterium. Lineage (GTDB taxonomy): Bacteria > Desulfobacterota > Desulfobulbia > Desulfobulbales > Desulfocapsaceae > Desulfocapsa. Next base: position 18,258 of record JAJRQL010000074.1, on the reverse strand, counting down.
TCTTATCCGGCAACACGGTGGTGTAATCCGCACCGGCAAGGCTATTCAAGCAGGTATTCATCCCCGGACACTGTACCAAATGCGGGACAATGGCCTGCTCGAACAGCTATCCCGTGGTGTGTACAGACTTACTGGCCAGAAAGCAGTATCCGACCCTGATCTGATTATCGTTGCTACTCGTGTCCCGAAAGCTGTCATTTGTCTGATTTCCGCCCTCTCTTTTCATGAAATGACGACTCAAATTCCCCATGCTATTTCTATAGCTCTTGCACAAGGATCTGATACACCCAGGCTTGACTATCCGCCAATATCGATCCATCGATTCTCAAAAGAAGCCCTACTGGCCGGTGTTGATGTTCATCATATTGATGATGTACCTGTCAGGGTATACAGCCCGGAAAAAACTCTGGCAGATTGTTTTAAATTCAGAAATAAAATCGGGATGGAAGTGGTCCTTGAAGCACTCAAGATATACAAACTCAGGAAAGAATTTAAGGCTGGTGAGATACTCAAATATGCAAAGATCTGCCGGGTTGAAAATATTATGCGCCCCTACCTGGAGATGAGCGTATAAAATTACAGTTGTTGTTTCCGAGGGAGAAGGATTGGAAATCAGGGAGATTGAGGCGAGATCCTTTAATCTTTTTTAACATACAGACGCAATTATATGCGCCAGACGCAATTAAATGCGTCTCTATGTGGACTGTGATACGCGCTTGTAAATAGAGGCTTTTCGGATACCTTCCCTGTAAATAAGCCCCTTTTTCTTCATTCGAGTGAGGAGTTTATACGCCTGGTCTTGTGTTATACGACATAACTCCATCACCTCAGCTCTTTTAATGGTTCCGTGTTTCCTAATATAGTTGAGTACCATCTGTTCCTGTTGAATAGGATCAAATCCTGCTTGCCTGACATATCCAGCTTTTTGTCCAATTTTTCGATAAACTTCGGCGCTCAGGGTATAGGTACGTCCTCTCCCGGTACCATGTGCTTCGGCAAGGCCTGCCTCAGTTAATTTTTCAATTGTTCGGCGTGCATCATGTTCAGATTTTTGCAGTGAGGAGGATATATCATTGATATTTACCCGCCTCTCCTGACGCAGCTGGGAAAGAATAATAAGGCTGTCCAAGGGCATGGGACCACCCTGTCGATTCTCTTCCTGAATAATTAATTCCAGGAAATCCATATCACTCTCGACATTGCTCATGCAAAGAATAACAGAGGTCGTATCTGATCTGGAATAATCAGGAGCAGGTCGTCCATAACGCAACAATCCTGAATAAATTCTGTCTATGCCTCTGCCGGTTCTTTCAGCAAGGCCTATACGTTTGGCAATATCTGCAAGAAGAGGATTTCTGGGGCGTGGTTCGGTGACCAGCAGGTTTGCAAGAGTAACTCCCTCAACAAAACCACCAGGATTTGAAATGGTGAGGCCATTGTCATCTATCCTCACATGAACCGCCCCAAGTCTTGCGTAATCCCGGTGCACCATGGCATTGACGAAGGCCTCACGAAATGCCATACGATCAAAATTCGGCACTGGCACTCTAAACAGCCCGACCTGAAATTCTTTTTCCACCACCCAGGATGAAAAAAGTCGCTCAACATCTTCAAAAACCCGCAAAAGAGGTCCTCGAAAAAATTCATTTACACGGACATCAGTTCCCTGCAAAACCTGGAATGCTGTTTCATGCGATGGCAAATATTGACGTAATATATCTTCCCGACCAAGCAACAGAAGCCCTGCCATCGTTGGGCGTCTGACGCTTTCAACAGTAACTGTCAAACCAAGGGCTCCATCAAGCTCTTGATCATCAAGTCCCAGCAGCGAAGAGTCACCACCATAACGATTGATCATCTCACGAATCCGCTCACGTTCCAAGGGGTTAAGGTCATGTTCGGAAAGCATTTCCTGAACTGTGGCCGAAGGATCAAGCAATCCAAGTGAGGACTGACGCTGGGTAAATTCGTGTGGATAAAAAGGAATAGCCTCAGGCCTGCCATTGGCCAGTAGACGTCTCCGCTGTACGAGGCCGTCAGTGGTTGCCACCAACTGTTTGGATTTAGGAACCTGAATCCAGGCAATCATTCTTTCTTCGATTTCCACCGAAACAACATTGACAGCAAGGGATGGTGTTGTTCGGTTGGCTATAAGAACAGCTATACCACCAGTGCTGAGATGATTTTTATGCAGCCCGGTAATGGTAGCATCGTCTTCAACACCCAAAAGCAGATCACCACCTTCCGTGTTTGCAAGCGCCATCGTGGCCGCAATAAGATCACGATCAGGTAAACATTTTCGGTCACTTTTAAACTCAACAGTAAGGTTTTCACCTTTGCTTAAAAGTTCTCTTATTTTATCATGATCTCCCATATAAACCCTTATACAGCTCTCCAGTCAATTTCTTACCCTCGTCACAGAATAGCAATAAATTCTATGAGTTCAACTTAAGATACCCTATTGGCATCAGCAAATCAAACCGCGATAGGTCACCCCCATGGAAAAAAGAAAATAGAGGTGCAGAGAGGCTGCATTTTCTCAATTCAAGATTCACCTGAACCCTGTGGGAATGACCAGTGAATATTCTTTCTTCATCAGTACGTTACAGTTTCCTCCTTTTCTTTTTTCTCCTTACCGCCTGCGGTCCCCTGCAGGAAACGGTTAACCCTTACAACGAAAACTTCAAATGCAGGGCCAGGGATGATGTCGGGGAATGTATTGATACTCCGACTGCCTATAAAAAGGCCCGGTATCCCGAACCTGTATCAGGAGAAGAAGTGGAACCGCCAACCGGAATAACCCGGGAAATCCAGGATAATCAGTACAGACTGGTTGCGGGGTTGTTGCAGGAAGAGAAAAAACCACTCCTGCAGCCGCCGAAAATTCTTCGGGTACTCCTGCTTCCCTACAAAGGTGAAGATGATGAGCTGTTCATGAGCCGGTACGTCTATGTCAAGATCGAGGATTCCAAGTGGATACTCACTGACCTGACAGAGGAGTAAATAAAAGATGTTCAATCAATTCCTGGGACGGATGCTCCTTGGCTCTGAAGATTATCTGAAGCACAGTGATCTTGAGAAAATGACCAGGCGATCCCCGTTTTCCTCCTTTCTCAATTACCTGGCCTATGATCCTGAACTGGAAATTTACCTGAACCAGGACTGCAGCCTCGGGATGTTATGGGAATGTGCGCCGGTGATCTATGCCGGTCCCAAAACTATCACCTCATTGGAGGGATTATTCCGGGCCGGTCTGCCCAAGGGGAGCGTGGTTCAGCTTATCTTTCACGCGGATTCTCATATTGATCCCATACTTGACAGTTACAGGGAAAACAGAACCAGGGATGTTGCCATTGTCAGATCAAATACCGATGCAGTGGTGAAATTTCTGACCAGAGGGAAGGAGGGATTGAAAGCCTGTTCCAATATCCCGGTGCGCAATTTTCGACTGTTTATCGCGGTCAAACTTCCAGGTGATTGCCCGGAAATGCCGGGTTCGGGAGAATTGGGAGATGCGGCTAAGACCGCCCCTTTGCTTGATATCAAGCGGCAGATCAAGGAAACGTTGAAAGCTGCCTTACTCTATCCCCGGCACATGGGACCTGAGGTGCTGCTGGAATGGGGCCGCAGGCTGTTCAACAGCTATCCGGCTGATTATCCTGAACAGAATATCGATACCTACTCTCCGAATATTCCGCTCCGTAAACAAATCATCAACAGCGATACCGTGATCCGGGAAGAAGCGGATCATATGCACATCGGTGATCATTATTTCTGCTGCACCACTCCCAAGGTCGTACCCAAGGAAATTGATCCCCTGCAGACCAACTCGCTCTTTGGTGGCATATGGGGCGTGGTATCCGATGCTGACCAGATCAAGACCGATTTTCTCTATACCTTCAACATTGTGTTTGAGGCAGGCCTGGAGATGAAACTCCATGCCAAGTGCAACCTGATCCTCAACCAGCAGGCGGTTGGTTCCCTGTCGCCGACCCTGAGGCGCAAGCAGGAAGAGTATCTGGCTGCCACCGATGATCTGGAACGGGGCGAGAAATTCGTCAAAATCATCCCGGTGTTCTGGGTGTGGAGTGATGACCTGGAGCAGGCCAGGGATTCCTGTACTCGGGTACGTCGGTTATGGGAGAACAACGGTTATGTCATGCAGCAGGACAATATGATCCTGAAAATTCTGTTTCTCTCTGCCCTGCCTTTTGGCCTCTATACCACCGGCAAGAATATTGAAAATCTGGAACGGGATTTTATTGCTCCGGTGCCATCTGTTACCCCGATCCTGCCGGTGCAGGGTGACTTTGCCGGTTCCGGTGGTGAGCCGAAACTGATCTTTACCGGCAGAAAAGGGCAGCTGGTCTCACTTGATTTCTTTGATTCCGGGGCAACCAATCAAAATGTCTTCTGCTGCGCCACCTCCGGTTCCGGCAAATCATTCCAGGTCAACTTTATTGCTTTCAACTATTATTCCTGTGGTGCCCTGGTGCGGATCATTGATATTGGTGGATCGTATAAAAAAATCGCCAATATGCTGGGGGCCAGGTACCTGGATTTTCAGCCGGATATCGATATCTGTCTCAACCCCTTTACCCATATCCGGGAGCCGGAAGAAGAGCTGAAAAGCGTGGCAGCGGTCTTTGCCCAGATGGCCTATTCCAACTCGGATTCCGAGAAATGTGATGATACCGAGATGAACCTGATCCGTAATGCGGTGCGCTGGGCCTGGCAGCAAAAGGAGCAGCAGGCGGACTCGGATACAGTCTATGAATTTTTGATGCAGTTCCCGGATGCACCGGGCTCTGACCTGGGTGAGATGGCAGACAATAAAAAGCTGATCGAATCGGCAAGGAAGCTGGCCTTTAACATCCGGGAGTTCACCAGTCACGGCTTCCACGGCAAGTTTTTTGTCGGCCCATCCACCTTTGATATCTGCAACGATGAATTTGTGGTGCTAGAGCTGGAAAATCTCAAAATTCAGCCGGATCTCTACCGGGTCGTTACCCTGCTGATCATCAATGCGGTGACCCAGGATCTCTATCTCTCCGACCGTTCCCGGGAACGGCTGGTGATCTTTGATGAGGCCTGGCAGTTCCTGGACAAGGGGGCCATGATCGCCCCGGTCATCAACGAAGGCTATCGCCGGGCCCGGAAGTATAACGGCAGTTTCATGGTCATCACCCAGTCCCTGCTTGATCTGGAAAATTTTGGGGAGGGCGGCAACGTCATCAACTCCAACTCGGCCTTCAAGATCTACCTGGAGTCATCGGATTTTGACCAGGCCCAGAAGAAAGGGCTGATTGATTACGACGAATTCACCATGAAGCTCCTGAAATCCGTCAAGTCCAACCCGCCCAGATATTCCGAACTCTTTTTCGATATCCCGTTCGGTGTTGGCGTGGCCCGGCTGGAGGTCAACGACTATGCCTATTTCATCTATACCTCCAAGGCCAGTGAAATAGCCATGATCGAGCAGATGGTATCTGAAGGAAAGACTTACCATGAGGCAATTCAGGAAATGGTCAAGCTGAGGCGACAGGGTGAACTGTAAATTTTTGTTAATTCTCACAGCCCTTTTTGTTGCTTGGTCAGCAAACCATGCCTTCGGGATGATCAAAAATCTTGGAGTGGTGGGGGAGATGTATCCAATTGTAGAGCCTGATGTGGTGGCAGAACTGAAAGAGCAGGCAGCAAAGACAAAGGAGTTGAGCGATGATGAATTTCGTGAGCAGATAAAATCATATCAACCCGAAAATCTCCATCACCTGCCACGGGCAACAAGGGACAGAATTTTTCTCGTTGATATGACCTATACCATTGACCGGGATCTGCTGGATGGTGACGGCAAGGTGATCTATCCCAGGGGATTTACCTTTAATCCCCTGGACTATGTTTCCTTCTCCGGCGGCATGCTGGTCATTGATGGGCGTGATCCCACGCAGGTTAAGTGGTTTACGAAAACACCTTATGCAAACAATCACCGGGTTCGGCTGCTGTTGTCCGGTGGCTATGCCTACAAGCTCATCGAAGAACTCAAGCGGTCGGTGTTTTACCTGACCGACGAGATTGCTGACCGGTTACAGCTCGCCGCGGTGCCATCCCTGGTCATTCAAAAAGGCGACAAGCTGCAGGTTCGGGAAATTCTGGTACCGGAAGAGGGACGCCATGAGAATAAATAAAACCATTTTCTCCGTATTCCTGTTGCTGTTGCTCTGCAGTCCTTCATGGGCAGAGAAATCCGGCGATTCCTTTAATTCAGCTTCAGATGTCCATTGGGATGAAATCGAGTTGCGATTCGAGGGCATTTGTATTTGCCCCAGGCCTCCGCCCATTTTCTATGAGGAAGGCGAGATCTGGGAGTATTGGGAACCCTTTCTTGTGGAGGGCACGGTTTCCGTGGCCAACTATTCAGCCTATGAGGGATCACAAATGGGATCTTCGGTCATTGATGAGCTTGGCGGCAAGAACAAGAGTTCCGATGCTGTAGATATTGCCAATGAGTCAACCTTTGCCCAGGGACACGCCTATCTTTATCCGATGTTTTACGGCTTCTGTGAGCATAAGGATTACGGCATGTGGTGGAGCGAATATGATTCCATGTGGCAGAATGACGAACTGTCCGCCGTTATCACCCCGGAGGCATCGCTCTATGCCAGCAAGGCAATGCAGATGGCCTGTATGGCCGATGCGGCGGCGGTCAACCTTGGCTACACCCTTGATTTCATGCCCTGGTGCATCGGCAGCGGGGGATCCGCCTATCCCATGACCGGCCATGTGGATAATGACAACATTGTTCAGGCCAATAATACGGTTGCCGCACGATTGCTCTACAAGCTTAACCGGCTGTTTATGATCTGTGATCCTGCAGATAACCTCTGTGGCTGCGATTATACGCCGGTGTGGATCAAAAGCCATTACAAGATGCACGTTGTCCGCCCTGCAGACAGGTCTCCGGCCTATCCGGTGGGGAAGTCGGCCAAGTTTTACGATTCCGGCCTGAACGTGCCGTACCGGGGAGAAAAAGGGTCAAACGATGAATTCCTCTGGGTCGTCTACAGGAAACAACGGTGCTGCACATGCTGCGACAATTGATTTTTTGTCTTGCCCTGGTCTGTTTTTCTGCAACAGTGAGTTGTGCTGTGGAGATGGGAGAGAGTGATGTTTCCCGGATTATGAAAAAGGCCAGAGAAAATGCGAAAAATATAAAGATGAATCTGCCGGTCAACAGGTATCAGAAAGATGGCATGAAAGCAGCCGAAAGGACATCAAAACTGTTTCATTCTCCAGAATTTCAGGAACGGATCCAATGCGAACAGCAACGGCTGGAAAAGGAGGTCTTTGCGGACTTCACAAAACCTTGGAAAAAGAAGGCCCGGCAAACAGCAATAGAACAGAAAGGACGGGGCGGCAACCTGGCAGCCAAGGAAAAGGTGTATCTCTTTATTTCAAGCTCAATTCCAGATGAAACCGTTCATGCCTATATCGTTGATCTTGACAAGGCTGCTGATCCCAATGTTTCCCTGGTTATGCGTGGTCTTGTCGGCGGAATTGCCAAGGCACGGGCAAAGAAAGGGCAATCGTATTTCAACAGGATAATGAAAAAAGAATTGGATTGTCCCCGAACTCAAACACCTTGTGAACGGTATAAGGTACCCATACTCCTGGAATCATCACTCTTCACCAGGTACGGAATTATCAGGGTGCCGGCTGTTGCCTATGAACATGACGACAATAGTTTCCTGATCCAAGGAGATGCCGGGCTTGATTATCTGCTTGAGCGGATCAATCGGGAAGCCAAAAGCACAGCCCTTGCGAGCCTGATCAAGAAAATAAGGGGCACGATGTGAGCAATCAGTCAACCACCCAACCTGAAAAATCAGCAGCCACCGGTCCCGGCTATTTTGAGGTTATTTTTATTGCCCTGTTAATAGCTGGAGTCGCAGTAGCAGGCTATGACAGATTTTTTGCCGAAAAGATAAGAGTAGTAGATTTGAAAGGATATCTCAGAACCCAAAAGGCCCTGCTTGGCGCTGGGGAAATAACTCCAAAACAGTGGAAGGGCAAGCTGGATATTGTAGAACAAATTTTAAACGATGAGGCGGACCGCCACCAGAATCAGGTAATCATTTTAAAAGATGTGGTGTTGAGGAATGGACAAGAGATTCGGATTAAGGAGTAGAGAGAAAAAACTGTTCAGGAAACTGAGTCGCGTGGAAAAGACCTGGGCCATTGTCGTGCTGGCCGCTCTTCTGACCGGTGCATGGCTGCCGGAAAGGATCATCGTTTCCACCAGCCCCTCTTTGGATAATCGGATCTTTTTTCTCACCAAAACAAAAGCTGCCAGCAAGAACGGTGATTACTTGGTGTTCAAACACAGGGATACAAGCTTTGTTCACAAGGGAATTGATCAGGACAATGACCGTTTGCTGAAAAAGGTGGGCTGTAGTCCCGGAGAAATGCTTTCAGTGAATGCAAAGAAAACATTTTTCTGCGGTTCAAGAAAGCTGGGGACAGCACTGGAGGTAGACAGCAAAGGCCGTTCTCTGCCGTCCTTTGAATTCACCGGGCCGGTACCGGATAACAGCTATTTCATGGTGGGGAGCAACCCTCGCAGTTTTGATTCCAGATATTTTGGTTTTATCCATGCAGATGATATTCTCTATAAAGCCCTGCCGATCTGGTAATCTATTATTGCTGTGGCTTATCTGTTCACTGATGTTTGCCGCCGGCGCAACGGCTGCCGACCAGGAGGCCAGGTTTTATGACGATACCAGACATGGCTGGTTCTGGTACGAGGATCCGCCGCCGGTACAGGACGAATCGGAGATCAAACCGGATTCCGCCAGTCCACTTCCCCGTAACATTTCATCTCTGGACATCTATTCCATCGATCAGTTATGGAACATGTACCCGGATGATTTTCAGGAGCTCCTCAATGTCCTCCAGAAAAAAGCAGTCCAGACCCCAACGGAACAAAACATCATGGAATACCTCACCATGCAGGACATTGCCCGGCGCAAGGCCCTGGCCTATACCAACGCTACCATGTACGTCACCCAGAAATATGGAGAGCTCTTCAATGTAAACCATGTGTATCCAACAGCCGGGCCGGGTATCACCGCCAGAGTACGAATGCAGCAGAATGAAATATTTCAGACTGTCAGCCGGGCCGGAAATGACCACGCCCTGATATTCTTCGTCAGTCCTGGTTGCAGCTTTTGTGAAAAACAGGCCGGGATCCTGGCCTATTTCAAGGACAAATACGGCTGGCAGATCAAGACCGTTGATATCAGCCGGAATATCAATGCCGCTGCCCGTTTCAACATCACCATCACTCCAACCCTGCTGCTGATCAAGAAAGGGCAGGAAAAATACATGACTGTGACCAGCGGGGTTATTGCCTTATCCGAGCTGGAAAGAAAACTCTACAGGGCCATCCGCTCCCTGCAGGGGAACACCCGGGGAGATAATTTTCTGATGTATGACTTCCAGAAGGGTTCTGCATTTGATCCGACGTCAATCCTTGAAAAGGGCAGGCAGCCGTGGAAGATAGAATAACAGTTTAGGTGGTTACTGGGCTTTCAGCTTTTCAATCACATATTGATCAACCCATTGTGGAATAGCGTGCTGCTTGATATCCAGTTTTTTCCCATCTGTTATCTCACAAATCCATGCCTGGTAATGGCTTGAGTTGTCAAAAATATACGCACGGTTACTATGCTGGATGGCCGGCCATAGATTGTCAAGAGATCGACTGTACCGACTTATGATTTTGTCTTTTGGTACGTCATGACCGCCAGTGCTGACCCTGTATTTTACTCGGGAAATATTGATAAGCGGGTCATGGGTGGCTATAAAATATAGGTACGTCCTGTAGCCTAATTTTTGAGCCAGCTGCAAGAGTTCCACTTTGTCGTAGGAGCTCATAACAGTTTCAAAAGTAAATGATTTCCTGATACTCAGTAGTTGCTTTCGGATGAAATCAGCACAAACAGATGCAAAATAAGCATTTACAATGAGGTCAGAAAAAATAAGCTTGTCATCTGAAAATTTTAGATATTCTGCCTCCTCTAATAAATCCGCTATTTCCAGTAGCGTTGATTTAGAAAAAAAAGAAAGAATTTCTTCTTCGTCCGTTTGGACATCGTAACGAGTAAGATCCAGGAAACCGAATTCTTTGATTTCTTTTTCTATTTCATCGGGATTGATATAAATACCCAAAAGTTCTCTGCTGATAACCTCTTGAAGAGTGCTTTTGCCACTTCCATTTGGCCCGGCAAAGACACGTAACCGTGGGGTTTGAAGATTCACGCATCCACCACTTCATCGTCAATCTCAATTTTTCTGTCAGCAGCAATCTTTTTGATAGTTTTCCGTGTCCCGTCCGGGAAAACTTCAATAATTTTTCCATCAATGGCCTCCAAGACGGAGGTTCCACTGCTCAACGCATCCAGGTAGGCTTTCTTAAAAGCGCTTTCCGCAAGAGTTGGGATATGAGCTTCAAGGAAATCCAATTCTTTTTCTGTACGCATAATGTCCACTACGGAGTTTTTTGTAATTTTGGGGGAGAGAATCTCAAGAACTCGTTACTCTGTATTATACCGTAAATTCTTACGATATAAACCATAAAAAATTTAGAGGCTTGGCTATGTGGCTGAGTTTCAGTGACTGGAATTATTTTTGTGTTTGACTTGTAACCAAAAAAAGATTACATATAGAGTATATGAAATACCGTGTGATAATGAAGAAAAAAGTTGTCAAGGCCGTCAGCAAAATCCCGAAAAGTGAGCAGCAGCGACTGGCCCTGCTTATTGATGACCTGACTGAAAAGGATCCGGCCCAGCCCGGATGGCCAAATTACAGTAAGTTATCAAAGCTGGAATACCATTGTCATCTCAGCAAAAAATGGGTCGCCTGCTGGCGGTATGAAAAGGGAACTATTGAAATCGAGGTATATTATGCAGGCAGTCGCGAAAACGCCCCATATTGATGTCAGGATCACCGGGGAAATATCTGAAAAGCTCCTGAAAACACTTGCGGATGAATGCGGGGATGACCTGGTGATCATCACCGATCCGGATGAAGAGTTTGTCGATGCCCAGGAGGCGGACTGGTACAAAGAGGCAAAGGCCGGGTTGACTCCGGGCGAATCTCTGCGCATCTATCGGCAGAATGCAGGCCTGACCCAGGAGGCATTGGGTAAAATGCTGGGTGACCTGCCAAGGCAGCATATCTCCAACATGGAGAACAACAGCCGGGCCATCAGCCTTGAGATGGCAAAGAAGCTGGCAAAGTTACTGCACGCTTCACCAGCCCGTTTTCTGGATTTGTGATGTGAAATGGATGCATACCCTTTATCTGTTTCCACCAGGGCAGCCGTAACAGGATAGTAAAAAATCCGGCGTGACTACATTTCACAGCGCTGTAATTTTTCAGCAAGAGCCTGCTTCATAAATTCATTCAAATTAATGGATTCACTATGTGCTGCAACAGCTGCAGAAAGATGTAAATCGTGTCCTACCCGAATATTAAAAGACCCCTTGCATGGTTTAACTGGTTCAATTCCATCGGCCATGCAGTCTTCGAGGTAACTGTCAACAGCATCTTGAAATGCATTTTCAAGTTCTTGTGCGGTTGCTCCCTCGTAGGTAATTAAAGGAGAGATAAAAAGCAGCTTTCCGTAGAGGACATTATCCTCGGGGCTGATTTCTACAGAGCCGTGGTATTCTTTATATCGCATCGTCTTCATATCATCTTCCATTCTTTCAACTTCTTGCGGAGTTCCCTGATAACGTAAATTTTAACCTCATTCCCCGGATGCGGTTTATGCAGGTTGTTTTCTTGAATCGGGCAACTAATTTATCCACTTTTGTCATGAGTTACGCTCCCTCCATGTATAAAACAATAGCACAGGTTTACGTTATCTGCAACTGTATATAGTTGCAATGGTGTAGGTCTGTGTCGTTGAAATCTGGAAAACAGTGTCACGTGACAGTCACGTGACGTCACGCAGGAGAACAGACAAGAACAGAGTAGAGAAAAAAACAGCCTGCAACAAACAGGGTGAAAAAATCAGCATTGCTTTTCACCGTGATCGTTATATTTCATGTACAGAACAGTACAGTTCCTGATGCGTTTCGCACATAGAATATCATTTCTTCACAATTGGACCTCGCCAAAAAATCTTTTCCCATCAGATATTTTCATCCCTGCACTTTAACAGGTCACCCCCTCTGAAAAGAGTAAGTAGCAGGACATACTTTTTCAGGGGAATACGATGCTTTCAAAAATACTCGTCGCCGCAATCATAATCACCCAAATGCTTGCCGGTAATTCATCCGCCGCATGGGTTGATGACTGGCTCAACCAGCGAACAACCACCTCACCCAACTATTTTTCTGGGCAGCAGCGGGGCTATTATTCCGGGGGCAGCTTCAGCGCCCGGTGGCCGAACAGTGTGGATTATCCGGTCACCGTGGAAATGCCGCGCATCAAAAGCGGCTGTGGCGGGATTGATGTGTTCATGGGCGGTTTTTCCTTCATGAACACCGACTACCTGGTGGATAAACTCCAGGGGATCCTGTCTGGCGCTGCCTCGGTGGCCTTTGACCTGGGCCTGAAAACACTCTGTGAGCAATGTTCCAACACCATCAAAAACTTTGAGGCCCTTTCCGATAAGCTCAACTCCATGCAGCTGGATGAATGCGCGGCTGTCAAGGAGCTGGTCGGGGTCGTTATGGATGAAAACGGCTTTCACTCCAGCGAGGTGATGAAGGAAAAACTCGGCACTGCCATCAAGGAGAACAAGCTGAGCCAGGGCGTCTCCGAGATGTGGGATATTATCACAACCGAGGATAAGGCCAATAACAACGTACCCCAGGCAGGAGATGTTGCCAGGGTGACCAATGGCTGTAACGCAGACATTCGTAATACCTTTCTTTCCGGCGGTTCACTTCTGGAAAACGTGGGCAGCAAGTTGAGTCTTCCGGCAGATTACACAAATCTTATCCGCGGCCTGGTGGGGGATGTGAATCTGGAAGGCTCGGCCAATGCCTACAAGGTATCTTATGAAGCACCATGCCCGGAGAATAATCCCGATGACATCAAGGCCTTCACCAGTGGTGAGGTGTACACCAAGAATACCGGTGGCACCTGTAGTCAGATCACTGACACCAACCGGGATCTGCGGCAATATGTCCAGACTACGTTAACCGGCATAGCGAACAAGATTGAAAACAAATCCGCCCTCAGTTCAGCCGAGGAAACTTTTCTTGCCTCAAATCCCCTGTCGGCTCTACCCATACTGAAAACTGCCGTGGGGGCAGGCCTGCAGGAGGCGGCTGTTTCCGGTCTTGCCGATATCACCTCCAATGCCTATGCCCTGCAGATGCTGTCTGATCTCTATGTCCGGGCAGAGGCCATTGCCTGGAAGGCACGGGAGATGCTGGAAAAACAGGCTGAAGCCAGTTCAGGCCAGCCATCGGAGAACTGTGCGGCAGTCATCTTTGCCGAACACGCCGACCAGAATATCTCCATCATGCTGAAAAGAATCAGGCGGCTCCAGAATGCTGCCCGGGCCAGCTATATTGCCTCAGCAAAAGAGATGTCTACCATCATGGATTACCTGGAACATATGCAGAAGATCGAGGCCCAGATGACGGCGGAGATAACCCGACGTTACGGGAAGGATGTAGCTGCAAGGCTGCAGATGTAATGTTTTAACCATTTTTATTATTCCTTAAATTTGGAGGAGATCGTATGGAAGTGCATTGGATTTGGAATCCGCAAAGCAGGCAGGGCGTTATCTTAGAAGATCATTCTGATGCTACGTATGCAGCGACCGGCAAGTCATTAACGCTGGATATATCACCTATTGCCATGGTGTTTCGTAAGGACGTCCTTGATGACGATGTTTTGACGATTCAAACCATAGACATGCCGGAAGTCATAAAGCCGGAAGAATGAGAAAACGCTCCATCATAATAACAATTCTGTCATGGGTAATACTCCATGCCACTCAGGCTTTTGCCCTGGACATGGAGTACTACACCTATGGCGGTTTCAATCCCATCACCCAGGCTTTTACCAAGATTGCCCTGATTTTCAGTGATTCGGGTTACCAGGGACTACTTTTTGTCATCATGGTGCTTGGGCTTATTGCCGGGGTGACCGCCTGGCTGGCAAGGGCTGCCACCGGTGCACGGGTTATTCCCCTGGTCTGGGCAGTGCCGGTCTTTTTCGGTGCAATCCTCTATCTGGCTCTGTTTGTTCCCAAGGGAAACATCACGGTCTACGATCCGGTGTTGAACCGGTTTCAGACCATCGGCCAGGTACCGGATGCAGTGGTCTTTACCGCCGGGTTTCTGAACAAGATCGAACGGGGCATGGTCGATATTATTGACACCGCTGCCGCCCCGGGTGCCGAATATCAGACAACTGCCGGCGGCATTGGATTTAAGGCCATGGAATCGGTCAAGGGCTCTTCTCCCAAGAATAACTATGCCAGGACGAGCATGATCCGTTATGTCAAGGATTGCGTCACCTTTGAACTGGTGCGGCCCGGCACAACCCTGTCCCTTGATGATCTGCGCAACAACACTACGGATTTTCTGACCGACCTCAGCCAGGCGGTCAATCCAGCAGTGTATACCGTGTACTATGATGCTGTTCATCCGGAAGGTGCAAACGTAACCTGTACTGATGCCTGGAACAGCCTGCAGCCCATCTATGCCAATCCAGCCAATTACGACGAGGCCATAAAAAAAGTCTGCAGCAAGGCATATTTTGATCCAGCCAATATGGCGGAACTGAACACCTGCAAATCTCTGCTCACCAGCACCCTGAATTTTACCACAGGGACAGCCGTCACCCCGGAAAAGATCATCCAGCAGCGGCAGATTGCGGAAATTCTCTACAACTTTTATTTCCAGGACGATTACGAAACATCCATGCTCATGGAGAGTAACCGCAAGATCACTTCCACCGGTCTGGGAATCGGCCTGACCATGAACGAGTGGATCCCCATCATCCGAGCTGTGATGACCGCCATTGCCATCGGCGTTATTCCCTTTCTGGTTCTCTTTTTATTTACCCCTGTCGTGGGCAAGGCCGTATCAGTGATGTTTCGCTTTTTTGTCTTTCTTACCACCTGGGGAATTACCGATGCCGTAATCCACGGAGCGGCAATGGATTATGCCACTTACGCCTTTGAAGATATGCGGCAATCCGACCTCGGTGTCTATGCCATGGCCGCGTTCCCGACCATATCCATCAAGCTGCTGGCAATGTTCGGGGTGATCCGTTCTGCCGGTATCATGCTGGCAAGTTTTTTCTCCATGATGCTGATCCGTTTCGGCGGCCATGCCCTGGCCATGTTGGCCGGTAACCTGAGCAGAATAGTTCAATCCGCAGGAGCACAGGCAGGGCAACTACTCACCCCGGAAGGAAGTTCCGCAGCCATGAATCAGCAGGTACGGGCGGCAGGCCTGCTTGCCGGTATGCCGGAACACCGATTTTCCAACATGGCGGCAGCCGGAGCATTTTCCCTGCATAAAAATGTCGGCGGCTACAAGGCAGCCATGAATGCCAAAGACTCTCTGCAGCAATCCGGGCAGATCGACCAGGGCACATCAGACAGTGACATGGCCACCATGATGGCCTCGGCCAGAATGAGTGTTGGAACCAATTCCGGCCCGGTGGAAGTATCTACTGCTCCCGACGGACACGGAACCAGAACAAAATCAGAAACCGTCAATGCAGACGGCTCCACTACCGTCACCACAACCGGATCAGGCGGCACCGGAGTAGCCGTTGACACAATGGCAGAAGGTAGGGCAAGCTACTCCGTAGATGCTTCCGGTAATTTCCAAACCACCCAAGCTGCCGTCAATGGACTCAACCCGGTTACGATTGGGACCATGGCCCAGCATCAAAAAATAGTCTCCGCATCAAACAGCTTGGGAAGCAGCAAAACATGGCAACAGGCAATGGACACAGCCAAAAGAGCCAGCCTGACCAGCAGCGAGGCCCATGGTTTTACCAGTCGCCTGGACAATGCCATGCGTGAAAACTGGAGACGAGCTATCAGTGATAAATCCAGTTTTACTCATACAATGGCTGAAGATGTAAGGACTCAATTTCAAGGGAGTATCGGAGCTGGTTTTAAAAGAATATTCAGTACCGGAGGGCAACTTACAGTCGTTGGACAAAACAACGAGAAAGTAAGTTTTAATGTTTCTGAAGATACTGCCAGGGCATTTGAGAATACTCCTACCAAGGTTCGTTCCGAATCTTTACAACAAACATTGCAGGATTCAAAAAGCCTGGATTACATGACTAAACTGGCAAAACAGATCGGGGCAACAGAAATCTATTCTCATCTCAATGATGCCCGGGAAATGATAAGTTCCACCGAATCATATGGGGCAGATTTGACAACGGCCTTAGTAAGAAATTATGCTATTGAACGATATGGCAGTGAATCTCCCGAGAATATCCGTCGAACGATCACCGATTTTAACCATTACCTCACTCAACAGGGGAGTCAGGGCTTCAATAATATGCATGATATTGTCAAAGGTTTTGTCAGCGGTAATGGATATGGGTGGGGAAATACGACAAATGAAGTGCATAACTCGATTGTTGCTACCGGAGACCGAGTCAAGAGTAATGATTTTAAGCATAGTGTTGGTATGGCAACCAGTGTTGCTGGGGCAAAAACTTTCAGTATCAACGATAACAAGCTCTCCCAGCCGCAAGCAGACATTCCAATGGATAATCCTAGTGCTGATTCTATCACTGATCCTGCACGTAACATCCGTAATAGAAATCGTGCTGAAGAATCAGGAAATGCTAGCATTCAGACCACAGCTGGAGGACTCGCTAAGGATATGGCAGGCTTGAACAGAGATACTCCACCCAGGCCGACTCATGATTACTATCGTAACCAATCATTTTATCATGAAGGAAGTTTAGTGCAGCCACAGAAACAAGACGGAGGAATCATATTGCCTTCCGGCATGATCATTCGTGGCGATGCAGCTTATACACCGCCACAAAATGACAAAGAGTTTTTTAAGGGTAGCGTGTTCGAGAAAAAATAACTCCTATATCAGTCATCATCTGTATGATGAATATTCGACGGAAGAACAGACCAAGTGGGATCAAAGTCGAGATCCTCCTTGAAGAATTCATCATGGTCAATTCCATGGAACTCTGTGTTTTTGAATAGAATCTTAAGAAACACTAGGAATACAATTCCAATAGTTATACTGATAGTTCCAATCGTCATAGCCTCTCTCCTTTTCTATTGAAAAAAGCTGTATTCGAACAGTAAAATTCATACTATACATCTTGCTTAAGGCTTACCACTTTTCACAAGCATGTCAACCCCCTGGTGGTAGCAGTAATCTGTGTATTGAATATAGATTCAGCTGATATGATAGCATATCAGCTGGCAACATGTTGAGTGGGCTTAATATCATTTTAATGGATGCTGATAAAAATAGTCTGTAGGTAGGTGACACAGTACGTGTCGAAATGTCTTTATGGGCTCGACTTTGAAATAATGATTTCAACGAACTTTTTTTGAAGTTCAGGAGGTAAATCTTGATACATGGCTAAAACACCATCTAACTGGAGCTCTTTTACACGCTGTGTAAGTACTTCTCGAAATAGGGTTATCTGTTTCTCTTGATCTCGAGAAATATAAATAGGAGGATTTTCGATCTTTCCGAGATTAATTTGGCAAGTCCGCGCGTCCATCTCCTTTATAGTTTCAAGTTTGATTGCAACTCCATCAAACCAGCGAGAGGCCGATTGTTGTCTTTCTTGCAACAAGTGGTTTAATATATTATTATATATTTCTTCATTATCCCATGGCAATTCATCGTCGTCATCTTCTTCTTTTTGCAAAATTGCAATTCTTAACTTTACAGTGTTAATCAATTCGTCGTTGGAACAATGTAAATTGTTCCAATCGATAATATCATGTTCAAATAGTTCAAGTTGCTTCTGCATTGCATTCAACTCATCAATGTTTAATTTATCCTCTGCGAAAATTGACAACATCTGTGATACTTTTCGCTGGCCAGCTCTAATATCTTCTATCGTGTGTTGCTCCCCACATAGTCTGCACAAAATGAGGATGTTTTTCTCAGAATCTGTTAACAACGACCAGTGAGAATGCAGATTATCTGAAGCCGCCCCAGACTTTATGATAAAGGAGGTGGGGAGATGGACCTCCAAACAGAT
>JAJRQL010000073.1 GCA_024280265.1 Deltaproteobacteria bacterium | reverse complement strand
CTGTTTGGAGGTCCATCTCCCCACCTCCTTTATCATAAAGTCTGGGGCGGCTTCAGATAATCTGCATTCTCACTGGTCGTTGTTAACAGATTCTGAGAAAAACATCCTCATTTTGTGCAGACTATGTGGGGAGCAACAATTCGATATATCTCCGTCTGTTTTGTGTGTTACCATCTGGATTCTCCTCGATTGTGGTTGTGATGGAATCCATCATGACACAATGCTATCGGAGAAAAAAAGATGGGGTTCGCAGGGCGCTTACGGAAAAAGTAGGCTGGTGAAAAGAGAGAGCCCCCATCTGCATTCGGCAGATGGGGGCTCTCTCTTTTCAGGTTGATTCAATCACTGATTAGCTGTTGTCTGGGATATGGAGTTTAAACTTTTGTTCATTTAAAATATTATCAACAGAACGCATGTTTCCCTTCATGTAGAAAATATTGGGTTTGGTGTCATCTGCAGGGCGTAATACCCAGATGGCTTCTTCAAGTTGATGAACCAGTTTGTAAACAATGTTTTCAGGATCTGTAAGATTGCCAAATGTTCTGGCCCCTGTCGGACAGGCAGATGAGCAACCTGTCTGGGTTTCACCTTTGGACAGTCTTTTTTCCCAGCAGAAGTCACATTTATCAACAGCACGCCTGCTTGCAGTGAAATAACGGGCATCGTAGGGACAGGCGAGTATGCAGGTTTTACAACCAATACATTTTTTACTTTCCATGCGTACAATCCCGGTGACGGGATCTTTGTAAGTTGCCCTGGTTGGACATGCTCTCACGCAAGGAGCATTGTTGCAATGGTTACAGAGAACAGGGATAAATTCAACCTGTCTGTCAAGACTTCCTGTGTATCTTTTGGTGAGAATTCTTGTCCGATAACCATAGTCAGGGACATCATTAGTCTCATTACATTTGTCTACACATTTTTCACAGTCTATACAGAGGGACTGACGGATAATCATGCTGTAGTGGGGGTTGTACGGATATTTCTCAACAACAGTACCGCCACCTGAGGCATGAGCTGTTCCTACAATTGAAGTAAGTGACAGGACTTTTCCTCCAGCATATACACCCGCAACGGCAAGCCCAAGTTTTAGAAATTTTCGTCTTTCTTGTGGGGTAACAGATGATGTCCCCTCATTCTTCATCTTATCAAAATCTATTTTAGGAAATTTCATGGGATAATTATCCTTTTTACTGTTATTTCATTTGGGTGTTCCAGGCCTCTTTTCAAGAGAAATGCTAAAATGAAAAGAGGCACTTTTACAATTTCTACCAGATTCTATGGTGGCGTTTCATAGCCTCTTCTTCGGTTTCACCTTCTTCCATAAAGTGGATAGCACCACAACCAGGGCATATATAGCCGCCCTCTGGCACGATTTCATGTTTTTCAAGTTGGTGCCCGTTAAGCATTTTCTCACCAGCAAAATAGACAAATACGATTACAGCAATTCCGAAGAGTGATGCCATTATTTCATGGAATGAGGGGGTGTAGGTCAACATTTGAGCTGCTTCTTCTACACCGAGGGAGTGGTAGACTGACTCCATTTGTCCCGGAATAACAATGTCATAACGCATGAAGAAAATTCCAATCATCATAAGGCCTGTTGCCTACATGATAAGACTGAAATTATTCCCTCTAGAGCGAATTAACAGGTATAACGGTAAAAACATTCCAAGAAAGATTTCAAAAACCCAGAAATTAATTGAATAACTTCCGGTAAGGAAAGACATGATAACGAGTTCTTTTCCTTCTGAGACCATCCCGGTGAGAATTTTCCAGATTGTGAAAAAGATAATTACAGAGATGAGGAAAATAGTGATCTGGGTGACGGCTTTAACGGCACGTTCCATCCTCTGATTCATTATTTCAGGGTTAATTTTCCAACCAAGGGTGGTAAAGAACAGGATGGCACAACCACCAGACATGGCAGCAGAAAAGATAAAATAGATTGGCAGGTATGGGCCATACCAGAATGGGCGACCATGGAGCATTCCAAAGACAGCACCAAGATTACTATGTGCGGCGATACCAACAATAAGACCAAAAAATCCCATTAGCCGAGACAGGGTATGATTTTGTTCAAGGAGAAAAAAGTACTCAATGATCATGAAGACAAGATACATGCCGTAAAGTGTTCCCATCCACCACATATTTGAAGCAAAGTTTGGCGACAGAACATTCCAGATAGCCATGCGGAATGGATTTTCAATATCGAAAAAGATGATACAGAATCCTCCAAACATGAAGACGATTGACATAAAGACTGCCCGTTTGGCTATGGGCATAAAAGCCTCACCACCAAATACATGACCAATGGATGAAATGATGCAAAGACCTGTTGAGGTAACTACACAAAAGATATAAGCAGAGATCAGCAGTCCCCAGGAAATCTCCCTTGTTACACCGTATACATGATGATATCCCTTGATCATGCCATGGAGCCCGACAGTGAGTCCGGCAAGGGCGAGGAGCGCAAATATCCCCATTGTGAATTTGTACATGGGACTTGCATTTTTCAAGGCTTCTACACCGTGAAAACCCCATTTTTTTGAAATGTCAACCATCGTTCTACTCATTGTATCTCCCCTTATGTATATAAAATATTACAGATTAATGATTGTAGTTACAGGGCCTCCCCCCTATTTCAGAGGCCCTGATGGTATCTCACTGATATGATCAGTGGCCTCCCTTTGAGTGGCCTGCTTCAGCTTTTTCTCCACCACCATCGATTTTATTGAAACCCTTTACCCCAATGTGGCATACAGTACATTTTGTCAGGTATCCAAATGCCTGTGAGGAGTCATGGCAGGTTCCGCAGTATTTGTTGTGAAGAGAGACCAGGTGTTCCCGTTTTGCTTCTGGATCTTCAGGTAACACACTTTCTTCTGCTTCAACTGTACCTTTATCCATTGCAAACACATCTTTATGGCAGGACTCACATGAAATCTCCTGTTGTACTACGTGAATATCATGGTCAAAGACAACTGATTTAACAGGTTTGTTAAAAACAATTTTCTCAGTTGGAGGGAAATGGCACGATTCGCACTGGGTGGAAGAATCAAAGGCGTCATCACCATTGTGGCATGAACCGCAATACTTGCCATCCTTAAAGGAGGCCATGGTGAAATCATTATTAGCAGTAGCAGCACCTTTTTTCATGGCAAAAGTACCAGAATGGCAACTGCTGCACTCAAGTGAGAATTCCTCAACATGAAGATTGTGACTGAATGCTGCTTTTGTTGGCTGTTCCCATATGATAGGTTCTTCGGCAGTACCGTGACATGACATGCAGTTGCTGTCTGTAGAAAATGCCGTGTCGCCATCATGACATGCACCACAGAACTGACCTTCTGCCATGGCTTTCATGGTGAAATTCTTAGAATTAACAGCAGTTCCTCGTTGCATGGAAAATAATTCGTCATGGCAACTGGAACATTCCAGACCCGCATCGACTGTATGGACTTCATGCTGAAAGGTTGCCTTGATGGGATAATCCCATATAATGTCACTCTTGGGTCCATAAGCCTTGACATCATAGTCATCACCGGCAAGGCAGTTGCCTGCTAAAAGAAGTGATGCAGAAAGGGCTATAAAACTTGTGGTTAACAAAGGGTGTCTGTTCATTTTTTTTGCTCCGTTAAAAAAGGTCAGCGTGAATAATGTGATTTGGTCACCAATAATCACATCATTGAAATGATGGATGTGACATTGTAAATCACTTCACGCTGTAGGTCTACTACCACAAAATGTGCAAATAACACCTATGAATGAATCACCATTCATTTGGTATTGAAGGAGATGCTTACATCCTTAATGAAAGGGTGTCAAGTCCAAATTATCCATATTGCGCCAGGGAATCTGGTGTATAATTGGTTTCTTAACCAGGGCCGTCAAGAGTCTAAAATGTAAAAAAGATGTCATATTAATATGATGAATGTTCCTGGAAAGAATATATGTGAAAATAAGGTTTTTCTAACATTGCACAGATGCACAAAATGTTTTTTAGATCGTCTTGTTCAGAGCCGCAATTTTTTCAGCCGCATCGATAATACCCTGGAGGATCTTTATTTCCTCATTGCCCATGGCAACTTCTCTATATGAATCTTTAAGTAATTGCGCATAGTTAATGATTCCGTTGGATAAATTGTTACTTTCATTGATAATGGTGCCCAGTTTTTCAGTGAGCTGTTCCGGGTCATACTGCCCAGAAGAATTGGCTTGAATTTTTTTCAGCAAAGAATTGACAGAATCAACGAAAATGGTGATTTCAGTGCATGTAGTTTTGGCATAGGTAAAGCCGATTGTATGGATATCCGGATTTTTAGACTGATCACTCAACTGCAGTAGTGGTATGAGGGCCTTTTTGTAGAGAAGGAGCAGAGAAAAGCTGATTATGCAGATTATTCCACCAAGTGCCCCTATCATAACCGTCTGGAAATGGACAACCTTTGAACGCATTTGGCTGACAATAATCCTGTCAAACTGAAGAAGATACTCTGCGATTTTTCTCATTTTATTCTGTAGAACAAGGCTGCCCTTGATTTTGTCGGGATTGCGAAGGATCTCTTTGGAGGTAATGGCAAGGGCTGCAATGTCAAGCTGTTTTGCCATGTCAAGTCTGTATTCCCCAGGAATAAGAGTGTTCTCCTGAAGTCTTGCAATAGAGGAATTAAGCTTTTTAAGCTGATCGGAGATAGTTACAACGGAGCTCCAGTCCTGTTTAATCAGAGAGGTGGTTATCTGTTCTTTTATGGTGGCGAATTGGAAAATAATTTCTTCACTTTGGGTGATTACAACGTTGTATCTTTCGGAAAGTTGATACTGACGGAAACCAAGAATTATCACCAGGCTAAGAAGTAGCGCTACTCCCATAAATGCAATATAACTGGTTTTTTTTAAAGAGCGCATAGCTTATTTCGTGACCTTAGTTTTTTTTAATTTTGAATGAATACAGCTATCGGCAGCAGGGCAGGTTTCACACTGATTGGTTTCTT
>JAJRQL010000072.1 GCA_024280265.1 Deltaproteobacteria bacterium | reverse complement strand
GGTGGGTGGTATGACTGTTCAGCCCATATGCTCTGGATAGGAGAGCGTACCCGCCAGGTGGATGGTGCTCATGTGGAATTCCTGCGCGGTGTCAATAATCCTATCGGAGTGAAGATTGGTCCGGATTATGAGCTTGATAATGTGAAAAGACTTATCGATATCTTAAACCCTGAGAATGAGGCAGGACGCCTGACCCTTATTACCCGGCTTGGCATGAAAAATATAGAAAAGGTACTGCCACCCCTGCTTCGGGAAGCCAAGAGAGAGGGCTATAATATTGTCTGGAACTGTGATCCCATGCATGCCAATACCTACACGGCAAACAGTGGGCACAAGACCCGGAATTTTAATGATATCCTCTCAGAAATAACCTGTTTTTTTGAGACTCACTGGGCGGAAGGGACGATCCCGGGGGGGATTCATCTCGAGATGACCGGGGAGAATGTGACCGAGTGTACGGGGGGAGCCAGAAATATTGTTGATGCTGAGTTGGCCAATAATTATCTCACCACCTGTGATCCCCGCCTTAATGCAGAGCAAAGCCTTGAGGTTGCCTTTCAGATTGCAGATATGATTCGCAGTTAATCTGTCAGAATCTCTTCCGGCTGCGGGACTCCAATGTCTCACAGTCGGAACTCGTCCTGCTCCACAATTCTACTTGCTTTTGTGTCCTGCTGGGTTTTTTCCTGGATGATTTTTCTTAAAATTCTTTTCTTTTTGCATTGCACTTTAGAGAGATTCGCATCTCATAATTTGAGAAGTTGTCTCAACGTGTGGTGCTCTGCCTGCTGAAGCTGTATCAGACTTGTAAACCATACCTGTTTCCTGTCCTGAAAGGGTTTTTTCCTAACTCTTCGTTGCCTTAAAAATTTTGTCTTCGGAATATCAGATATATGCCTGCGGTAAAATTTCCTCCACGCCTCGATTTAGAAGAAAAAATCGTACTTCTGGACGGACACTGGTTATTTATCGTCTTTTGGCGAGGGGAACTTCAGCAGTTTCCCTTTTTTCTCTATTGCGGGGGCAGGATTGCAGTCAGCGCAGTGTTTACAGCCAAGATTCAGCATACTGTGGATATGTTTTAACAGGATCATCCGGCAGGTTGGACAGAGTTGCAGGATGATCTCCTGGTAAACATCTTTGAGGAGCTCATTTTCGTCTTTTCCGGCTATTTCAAAAAGGGCCTGGGCAATGAGCTTGTCTGGATGTTTCAGATCCGGGATGGTTTTATCTTTTGCTGCGATTATCTCTGTGCGGCAGTGATAGAAGAGTTTACCGTCGGGCAGGTCTGTTCCGCAGGAATCACATTGCCTTTTTGATATGCTGGGGATGTATGTCATAATATTTTTAGTGCATTGTTACCAAGGATACCGGCGAGCAGTGTATCCGGAAGTGGCAATGATTGTAATTCTGCGATACATTCTTTCTGGTCTGTCCAAGGGGAATCACTGCCAAAAAGCAGGAGTTCGGGCGGATGACTGTTCAGCATGCGCAGCATCTGTTCTCTGTTAAGATACTGGAGGGCAAAGGATATTTCCATATAAATCTGTTTCCCGATGAGGAGTTCCTCCACTTCATCCCAGAGTTTCCAGCCTCCAAAATGGGTGGCAATGAGCTTCAGTTTTGGAAAGCGGTTTTGCAGAGCCAGGATGGAGGCGGGATCAGCGCAGCGAATGCGGGGATAGGCAATATCAAAACCACAGTGTACTACAAGGAGCAATCCGGTGTCTGCCAGAGCACCATAGAGAGGATCAAGCCGTGTCTCGTTCAAGAAAAAATTCTGATAGTAGGGATGCATCTTAATTCCTGTAAAGCCGGCTTTGTGAACAGTATAAACCCTTTCCACGCAGTGCGGATCATCGGGGTGAATGGAGGGCAGCGGGATGAGACGATCGTTTTTGACCAGCTGTGACCAGTTCAGAATGGCCTCAAACTGTTCAGGGCGGGTGGCGATGGAACAGATGACGCTGCTGGTAATTCCGGCCCTGTCCATGGAAGCTAAAAGGGATTCTGTGGTTCCCGTGGTATGGGCTTCTACCTGTCCAGCATTTTCCAGGGTTGGAATGGCTTTTTCGGCTATCGGGTCTGGAAAGGCATGGGTATGAAAGTCGATGATCATCTGCTATTGTCTGTGGTGGTAGTTTGTTGTTCTCAACCATTATACTTATGACCAGTCCCTTTGTAAGCAAAACTTTGCCAGCACCACATATATGACCACTTCAGCACCGAGAAAAAAGAGGAATATCTGGCTTCACATCAGCCGCTCTCCTCTTTTTGATATCAGTCAGTTCCTGCTGCTGCTTGCCCTGATCTTCTGGTTTTTCAGCAGCTCAGTGCAGGAGCTGGGGTATAATTGGCAGTGGTATCAGATACCGCGCTACCTGTATGTCTGGGATGAGAAAGGGTTTACTGCAGGACCGTTGCTGCTGGGCATGGGGGTTACGCTCAAAATTTCGGCAATAAGCCTGCTGCTGGCCTTTACCATCGGGCTTCTCACCGCACTTTTACGGCTCTCAAACTCCATGCCTGGAAGAGTTCTTGCCAGGTTTTATCTCGAAGTGAGCCGTAATACTCCCCTTTTGATCCAGCTTTTTTTTATTTATTTTGTCATGGGCCCAATCCTGGGGCTGGATAGATTCTGGGCCGCGGTGCTCTCTCTCAGTCTCTTTGAAGGGGCCTACGCCTCTGAGATTTTCCGTTCCGGCATCATTGCAGTGGATAAGGGACAGTGGGATGCCTCACACAGTCTTGGTCTCAGTTTTAAGCAGGCGTATCGTTTTATTGTATTGCCCCAGGCAGTACGCCGGATCTTGCCGCCCCTTGCCAGTCAGGCCATTTCACTAATCAAGGATTCCGCGCTGGTGAGCACCATAGCGGTCTATGATCTGACCATGGAGGCTCAAGCTCTTATTTCAGAGACTTTTCTTACCTTCGAGCTCTGGTTTACTGTTGCTCTGATGTATCTTGCTGTCACCGTTATCCTCTCCTTTCTGGTATCGTATCTGGAGAAACGGATGCGGATAGAATAGGTGGCGGGTTTGTTTTTTTTT
>JAJRQL010000071.1 GCA_024280265.1 Deltaproteobacteria bacterium | reverse complement strand
TTTATCTTTATAGCCTCTGGGAGTTATCATGTAACCGTTCCACGAAAAGGTGGTAGAATTACCGATTATCACCGTAGATTGCATGTTGATTTCTTCGTCAAGCATCTTCTCCAGAGTGGTGAGACGGATAACTTCATTTTCCCTGCTGGCAGCTGTAACGATTCCTACCGGTGTTTCCGGGCTTCGTGACGAAAGCATAATGTTACGGGCCTCTACAATATGTTCGGTACGTTTCTTTGATTTTGGATTGTAGAGTGCTACAACAAAATCTGCATCTGCTGCCGCCTGCAACCGTTTTACAATAACTTCCCAGGGAGTGAGAAGGTCCGAAAGGCTGATTGCAGCAAAATCATGCATCAAAGGAGCACCGAGACGCGCTGCACAGCCATTGACCGCGGCGATACCTGGAATGACATTGATTTTCACCTTGCTCTCACGTCTCGCAGCCATTTCCAGGATCAGCCCTGCCATGGCATAGATTCCCGGGTCACCACCTGACACCAGAGCTACATGCCTGCCACTTTCTGCAATCTCAAATGAATTCCTGCAGCGATCTACCTCCTGCATCATAGCAGAGCTGATAACATCTTTCCCTTCAAGAAGTTCTGGTATCAGATCAAGATATGTTTTGTAACCGATAATGACCTCAGCTGAAACAAGAGCCTTTGCTGCTTGTGGCGTCATATTGTCTGTACTACCGATACCTGTTCCAACCACTGAAATCAGGCCACAAGACGGATCTGTTTCATGGCGACTGCTGCTGTCACATCCTTCCATTTTCTTTTCCTTACTATAAGTTTACCAGGACCATGCTGGCCAACCGAAGCGAGCAGTGCCGCCGGCTCTGCCACTCCTTTGGCACCAGTGGCTGCAAACACAACGTCAGATGACGAAACATCTTCCACACGATTCAACTCTTCTTTGTCATAAAATTGAATTTGTGCCCCTTTTGACGACACAAAATCAAGCATGCCCTGTTCATCATTTTTGATATTTATAGATGCATATCCTGCAATAGACTCCAGACTGAGGCCGACATCACCAAAGAGTTCGGTTACTGCAGTATCAAAGTCCCGACTTCCGGTCCCCCTGTTACACCCAATCCCGACCAGAAGTACAAGTGGCCGTAACATCAAAGCAGACGTACCTGGAAACAGCATGTGGGAGACTATGACATCAGCTGTTTCCGGTTCTGAGACAATATTAAAATCCACGGGAACACTGCCAAAAGAATAACTTGAAAAAACATTGAGCACACCGGTATTCACCAGTTCAGCTGATTTTTCTGTCATCTTTTGCGGATTAGCAACGCCAAGTCCATTTTTCTCGGCCCAGAGATCAATGCCTGTGTGCCCGGTGACATCTGAAGCTGTGGTAATCACAGCCTGGGCTCCTAATTGGTCTGCCAGCTGTTTTGCCAGAAGATTTCCCCCTCCCAGGTGCCCGGAAAGCAGACTGATCACAAAACGTCCTTTTTAATCGAGAACAACAACACAGGGGTCCTTTTTTTTATCCTTGCACAAAGAAGCAATGCATCTGACAACAATACCGGTTGCCATAATACAGACAAAGGCATCCACTTCGCACCAGAGCTCCTGAAACTTTTTTGCTACAGCCAGATCCCTTGTATCCACAAAACCATCAATCCGAAAATTGGCAATTCTCTTCGCAAGCCTGTTCCCACCGTTTGTCAATGCTAGTATGGCTATTTTCATTGCTCTGTGTATTTTTTTATCTAACCAGCAGCTAAAACATTTTATTCCAAATCCCGGTAGTACAAACATGCCGGGAGGCATGAAAAAATAGCACAAGGTCCCTACGAATGCAAGACAGCTATGAGAATGAAAAATAAACGTAAAAAATAATAATTTTACATTATGGATGATTACCAATAAGATACAGAAACTTGTATAAAAAAAGAGTACAGCTGTGCCAGCACCTTCCCCCTTAAACTCTTTCCCGAGGTTCTGTAAATGACCACCAAGGTTCTCATTGTTGACGACGAGCCCTATAATGTTACGCTCATTGAAGAAATTCTCGAGTATGATTGCAATTTCCAATATATGTCCACCACTAACGGAACAGATGCTCTCTATTTGATGAATTCCTACAACCCCGATATTGTAATATTGGATATAATGATGCCAGGTATCAACGGTTATGAGGTTTGCAGGAAAATAAAGAGTGACAAGAAACATAAATTTGCAAAAATTCTCATGGTAAGCGGCAAGGCAATGGTTGAAGAACGCCTTGAAGGATATGATGCAGGCGCCGATGATTATATCACCAAGCCCTTTGTGGATGACGAACTATTGGCAAAGCTGAAGGTTTTTTCAAAACTGAAAAAAACCGAAGAGCTCGATGAGCTCAAAACTGCCATCCTGCATCTCTTCTCCCATGAAACAAAAACCCCCCTCAATGGTATTCTTCTCGGAAGTCAACTCATTCTCGACACCCCTGCAGTTCCAGAAAAAATCACAGGATATGCTAAACTTATTAAAATTTCCGGAGAGCGAATTCACGATCTCGTTCGTAAAATTCTCCTGCTCTCCAGCCTCAGAACCAATGTGATTCTGGACAAAAGCAGCCAGTCGGTCAGAAAATACCTCAAACACGTCATTGATGTGACAAAGGCAAAGCAACAGGCCTCCAGTGATATAGCATTACAATGCCCTGAAGATTTCACTCTGACTCTTGACTGGAAACTTTTTAATGAGGCTTTTTGTGCAGTACTTGAAAATGGCCTCAGATTTTCCCCTGACGGTCAACCACTCCTACTCACTGCAGCAATTGATGCCTCCTGGGCTACTTTTTCCATTACTGATTTAGGAATCGGCATTGATCCGGAAAGTATTGATAGAATCTTCGATGAATTCCATTCTCATCATATCGACAATCACACCAGAGGAACTGCACTCAGCCTTGCCATCAGTCAGGAGATCATGAAACTGCACCATGGTAAAATAAGTGTCCAAAGTACACCAGGACAGGGGACAACATTTACTCTCACCCTCCCTGCAAAACCTGCAGACACCAGCAACAGTTAAGAGGTATCGTTTTTGTTTTTTTGTTGCCAGAACCCTAAGCACTCTACTCACTCTCTACCTGTCTTCTAAAGAGCCAATATGTTTTTTAAATATGAACAGGAGCGTCATCGGCAAAAGCTCAGTAAAGACTTTAACGATGAGGAAATCACAGCAATCGTCAATCAGGCCCTTATAGACCTGAAAAAGCGCAACATAGCAGGCATGTTCATTGTTCCGTTGGCCTACCTTGTGGGCGGGTTTGCCACAGATTATGCATCCCATCATCAATTCTTCTACTCCTTTTTTGGTGCCCTGCTCATCATCGCCATACTGCTGCGTGCTGTTGCCATCAGATCCTTTGCCGACAAGAGACTTTCTGAAAACAGGATGCGGATTCCAACATTTTTCTGGGCAAACCTCCTTTTTGCTGTTGTCTGGGGTTCTTTTGCCTGTACAGCGATTCTCTTCTACCATGACTCTCTTTCAATAACATTGATCATCATCCTTCTGGCAGGAATCAGCGGTGGCTCCATAGCCAGTTACTGCACCTGGAAACTGCTCTCATACTCTTACCTTCTCACCATTCTTGTGCCCGCAGCTGTGGCAGAATTTTACATTGGGAACAGCGTTACCATCCCGATTGGTGTGGCTATCAGTTTCTTTCTTGTCTTCAATTTGGTACAGGCAAAACTGTGGCACAAACACTACTGGTCCTCTATCATAAACACTTTTCTGGTAAGAAAAAATGCACTTGAACTACGCACACTTAACACCAAGTTGACCAATGAAATAGCAGATCATAAAGAGACAGCAAGAAAGATTGCAATCAGTCGCAGAAAACTCGAAGATATTTACAACTCAGCCCACGATGGAATATTTATTTTGGCACTCAACGGTATGGTTATCGATACAAATAACACCATACTGGAAATGTTTAGCATCAGTCGCAGTGAAGCTTTACACTTTGATATTAATCACTGTTTTACCTCCAGTTCCAATAGAAATATTGACCTGCAATCAATCTGGCATAAGGCGCTGAATGGTAAAGATCAGGAATTCAGGTGGAACACACATATGCACAATAACAACTCAATTTCCACCGTACAGGTCAACCTGAGAAAAAGTATCTGGGGAGAAGATCACATTGTTATCGCCACCGTCCGTGACATTACACCACAGGTAGAGGCCATGGAGGCCACCATAGCAGCAAATCATGCAAAATCTGAATTTCTGGCCAACATGTCACATGAGCTGCGAACCCCAATGCACGGGGTCCTTGGCTACGCAAGACTTGGCATGAAACGCTCCACGACTCTCCCTCGCGAGAAGTTGCATGAATACTTTTTTATAATTCGTGAATCCGGGTTACGTCTTATGCGTATGCTCAATAACGTTCTGGACTTCTCTAAACTGGATGTGGGAAAGATGCGGTACAACATGAATCGAAATGACCTTCTCCCCAGTATCCACCAGATCGCCACCGAGTTTACCCCTAATGCTGATGAAAAAAACTTGCATTTTTTCGTGGACTGCCCGAAAAGCAAAGCTGTCACATATTGTGATCATGAAAAAATTTCCCAGGTCTTGCGAAACCTCCTCTTTAATGCTGTAAAATTCAGCTACGAAAACACTAAAATAACCATCGGGTGCCACGAGACCATTGACAGCGACGGGATTCACATGCAGTTGTTCAGCGTCTCTAATATTGGAGTATTGATTCCTGAGAATGAACTGAATATTATTTTTGAAAAGTTTATTCAGTCTTCAGCCACAAACACAGGCACTGGCAGCACCGGGCTCGGGCTGGCGATTTCCAAACAGATAATTCTGGATCATAACGGGAAAATATGGGCTGAGAATGGACCAGACAACACCATCACATTCTCATTTTTACTGCCTGTTTCTGAAAAAGATACGTGAATTGCACAAATAGCGAGAACGCGCCTCTCTATTCTTTCAGTCTTTTTATCTTTTTATATAGTTCCGTGGAAATACTTTGCGCCTCGATCAACTCATCAGGTGAGAGTCTGGTCTCAAGAAAGTGTCTGGCCACCTCCCCACTACTGTGGCCATGTGATGCTGCGAGACTGAACCAGGCATACGCTTTAACCATGTTAACTGTCTCCACACCGTTCCCAGTATACCAGAGAATCCCCATGTTATACTGAGCCAGGGGATACCCGTTTCTGGCAGCAGTCTCAAACCAGTCTCGGGCTTTTTCATAATCTTTTTCAACAAGATTACCGGTAAAATACAAAAAACCAAGTTCATTCTGGGCTTCAATATCACCACGTTCAGCGGCTTTTTCATACCAATGCAGGGCTTCGTCGTAATTTTGCGGTGCGTTTTGACCGGTCATGAAAAACTCAGCAAGAATCCTCTCCGACTCCTTGTAACTTCGTCCATTGATTGCTGCATTATAGAGCCACTTAAAAGCCTCTGCTCTGTTGACATCTGTGCCAAAGCCGCGCATATACATCCCGCCGGCTATAAACATGGCATCAACATTGCCTTTTTCCGCCGCTTTCAGATAAAGGCTCAAGGCCTTGCGCATATTTTTTTCTACCCCATTCCCATAATAGTACTTTCGGGCAAGAGACATATACGTTTCAGCAGCTGCAGCGTAGCTTACCGGGTTCAGTATTGACAGGAACACAGAAAGAATCAAAGCAACAACAAGGTGTTTTGCAGAAAAATACCTCATGAAAAATACCCTCACAGGAGATTGATGGAATAAGAAACTGGATAAATGTCTTGCTTCACTGTAAGTATCTTTTTTGTAGCATGCCTGAGCGCAAAGCTAAAGTTTAAAATCATAACCCCAGAGTTCAAAAAGCAGTGGTACTATGTTTTTTTTTTAGTATAGATAATAGTATCGAATCTGATACAGTTACCTACAACAACTATTATTACCTATCAGGATTATTATGAAATTTACTTTTCAAACAGTTAAGGTTGCAGTTCTGATGTCTTCTCTGCTTCTTGTCCCTTCAATGCTTCCTGCAGAAACAGTGAGTGTAAAAAAAGATAATGTCAACGTCAGAAGTGGCCCAGGAACGACGTACCCGGTTGCCATGGAACTGTTTAAGGGGTACCCTCTAAAAGTAATAGAGAAAAAAGGCGACTGGTTGAAAATAAAAGATTTTGAAGAAGACAGTGGCTGGATTTACTCCCCTCTTGTAGCACCCGGCTCCACAGTTATCGTTAACGGAAAGGAATCCATCAACATGAGAGCAAAACCAAATACGACAGCTTCTATTGTCGCCACAGTTGACCGCGGTGTGGTTCTGACAAAACTTTCCACCCAGGGTAAATGGGTTAAAGTTCGCCACAGCCAAGGCACAACAGGATGGATATACAGGCCATTGCTCTGGCCATAGTCAAAACCTGATAATGGGCCATGAACAGCTGGACGCATCCATGGCCCTGTTTTTTCCATTCAAGCCACATCGTAATCCCGCCCTCGCTTCCCACCCTGATTTGCACTTTTCTGCAGGCCGCCAGCCTTCTTTACTGTCCAGGCAGTTAGCCAATGACCGCTGAATCTCACTGGTAACAAAATAGTCAGTGCCTGTCCGTAAGTGGCCATTTCCTCCTGACTCTTCGTTGTTTTTTTATATTATATCCTCAGAATATCGGATATATGTCTGCAGTAAACTTTTCCTCGCACATCGATTTAGATGAAAAAAAACTCTTTTCTGGTCAGGCACCAGTTACATTCGCCTGCTGATTTTCACTACCGGACAGTTTTTTCTATGGGATAGCTTGCACAAACAAGGTAGAGTAGCTATTTTTCTAAAACAAAACTCACATTGAGTACTTTCATATAATTAATAAATCTTATAACAATGATCAGCATAGCTACGTTAGGCCCAAAAGGATCAGACGGCTACAGAGCCGCACACCAGTATTCTCCAGATGCACGACTCGTACTTTATAACCGTATCCCTGATATTGTTGAAGCCTACCTCAGGGAAGAGGTGGACTTTGCCTTTGTACCAATATACAACACCCGTGAAGGTGATATTAAAGAATATTTCAGGCTCCAGCAACTCCTCACAAACGGTTACTGAGTAGACAACCTTGTCCTTCCGATTCACCTTTCCTTTGGTTGCCTCCAGCATAGTGGTTCACCACTTTCTCCCATGAAAATTGTCGGCCGTGGCTCAGTCTTCAAACAGTGTGAAGATTACATCAGCAGCAATTACCCTGAGGCAACGCTGATCACGGTTCCAGACATTGAAGCTGCAATGGATGACATCAAAGAACACAACCGTCTTGATTATGCCATTGTTGACTCAGAGGAGATGCTCCTGGAGCATGATTTTGAAATACGAGACAGAGAAATAGCAGCCCACAACAGAACCCGTTTTGCCATTCTTGGCGAAAACCTCAGCGGTTCCACCGGATACGATGCCACCGCCATCATAACAAAACCGTTAAAAGATCGTGTTGGTATGCTGGTGGATATTCTTGGTGAATTTACCAGAAGAGGTATAAATATTCTGGATCTGCGTTCTGAGAATGACATCAAAACCCAGAAGCTCCAGATTTACCTGGAAATTGAAGGTCACATAGGCAATGAGTTGCTTCAGGAAGCACTGGAATGTCTTGAAAAAGACATTCTCCAGGAGGAAGACAGCATTCGGCTTCTCGGAGCATTTCCCCGCGTGGATATGCGGGTTAAAAAGATCAAATCCTTTGGATTCATCGGGACCGGTGACATGAGTAAATGGTTTGCAGATCGTCTTGAAAATGAAGGCTATCAAACCATAATGACCGGAAGATCCACTACTTTACCCCCCGAAGAAATGGTCGATAAAGTAGATGTTGTGGTGATCTGTGTTCCCATTTCAGTCACTGTGGCTACCATTGAGCAGTATGGTCCTTTACTCAGGGACGGTCAGGCTCTTATCCTCCTCGCTGGTGAATCCGAGCAAACTTTGCAGGCAGCAACTGATGTCACCAGTCAAGGCGTAGAACTGATGCTGGTTCATAATTTATGGGGTCCTCAGGCCCAAAGTATGAAAGACAAAAACGCAGCCGTCGTCAGAACCCCCAGGTCCGGTTCTTTCTGTTCCGAATTTGAGGCATTCCTCTATAAACACGGTGCTGATATTTCCCACGACAGTCCAACTAAACATGACCTGCTCATGGGGGTTGGACAGAAACTGCCGACAACCATATCCACAGCACTTGCCATGACCCTCAAACAGCATTCCATAGACTGTACTGATATCGGAACTCACTCTACCCTCACCTCACTATATGGGATTTTGGCAATGGCCAGGATTCATAATCAAAACCCCAGAACCTATGCTGAAATAATGGCTACCGGAGGAGATGGCAGAAAAATTGTCAGAAGCTTTGCCCAGAACTTACTACAGGTCATTGATATTGCAGAAAAGCAACAAATCCCAGAGCTCTGCGATCTCATTAAAAACAGTCGATCTCACCTCAGTCCTGAGTTTCTTGCAGAACATATGAAACAGTCACGTGCCGTGGACTCAGTATTAACGCGGTCTGGGAAATAATTTCATGCACTCTCTTAAATCCGCCCCAGGTACTTCAGCACATGACCCTAAAAGTTTTCTTTCGCGAGGCTGGGTATTACTGCTGCTTATATCGTGCTGGCTGTTATCCTTTTGGTATATCAGCTCCGGTGACAATAACTGAGGATCGGTTGTCCCCTGGCCTGAGGGGACCCAATGTGCAATACCTGAACGTTCCCCAAACAACTGATTTTCTTCATTTGAAGAACAGAAATACTATTTTTACAAAGGAGTTATTCAATGTATATCCAAAACTTAAGTGTTCTTGAAGAAGAGCATATCTGTCCTGATTGTGGGGCGAGAATGGACTGTTGTGAAGCCCCTCCCGTTCATGTTGGTGATGGCCTTGGATGGGGGTCTGAAGTACTCTTCATCTGTCTCAATGACGAGTGTCCAACTTTTAAGGGAGGCTGGAAAAAAATTGACGTAAATTACGGCCATAAGGCCACATTTCGCAATATGCAGCTTCCCGGCTCAACAGAGCAAAATGTAATGATGGTTGCTTCTAAAGTTGCCTTCACAGGTTCCATTATAGATCCTGAGCAGATGAAAGAACAGAACGAACGCCATAAAAGAGAAAAAGAAGCCGTTGCTGCTCTCGACAGTTGTGTTGCCAATAAAGATATAGGTCCGGTAATGACACTGATTCTCGATGAGGCGGCCAGCCCTATTAATCGCAAGCGTGCCATTGACCTCTTAACCGAATTCAATGACCTCTCCTGCATAGACGCCATCAGAAACCACACATTTCGCAAAACAGAATTTGAGCAGAAATGTAATATGCAAATCACCGAACTTTTAAAAATCAATTTCCAGAAAGAGTGTCCTTATTGCGCAGAACTTGTTAAAGCACAAGCCAAGAAGTGTTTACACTGTAAAGCTGATATTTAGGATAACAGCTTTACAACACAATTTGGTAGCTTTATAAAATTGTTCAACCCGATATTCAAAGCCAGTTATGAATTTTGTCCTTGCCAAATTTCCTGGCAAAGGGTATAAAAACAGCGAATTTCTAGGTGGTGGGTGTAGCTCAGTTGGTGGTAGCACCTGGTTGTGGCCCAGGAGGTCGTGGGTTCAAGTCCCATCACTCACCCCATCTTTCAAAAAGAGGTTCAGGCTGAACCAGTCTGAAACTCTTTTTTTCATTATACTAGTGTCAGTCCAGAAACGAGATTTTTTTCTAAATTGAGGCGCAGAAAAAAATTTACCGCAGGCATATATCGGATATTCCGAGGGTAAAATTTTAAACTGAAGTTCCTGCAGTGATCATTCCCAGGCGCCATGTAACAAGCTTATTTCATGGAGATTTACCCTGAAAAACCTACTTTTACTTGCAAAGCGTACCCATGTAAATAGCATTTTAGTGCTTGCAATCTAGCGTGAGGTGTAGTATTAAAAAGTCATGTATATTGATATTGTGCCAAATCGCAAATCGCCCCCTGCTATCCTCTTGCGTGAATCTATTCGCCAGGACAGGAAAATTGTTAAGCGCACACTTGCTAACCTTTCCAGTCTTTCTATTGATCAGGCTCAAGCCATCCGAAGAATCCTGAAAGGCGAA
>JAJRQL010000003.1 GCA_024280265.1 Deltaproteobacteria bacterium | reverse complement strand
CCAAGTTATGCACAATACGCACAGCGTCAATGACCAATCAATATCGATTTTTGGTTGTGGCAACACGCTCATCGGGGATGATGGTTTTGGTCCCGCTGTAATAGAAGATCTGCTATCCGGTTATGATTTCCCTGATAATATCCTAATTGAAGATGTTGGAACCGGGATACGAGAGTACCTGTTTGATTTCATCCTCGCTCCAGACACCGCACCTAGACAGCTGATTATCCTCGATGCTGTTGACTTTAAAGACCGCACTCCGGGAGAAGTGTTCACTATAACTCCTGACACCATTCCAGTTGAAAAAATCCATGATTTTTCCCTGCACCAGTTTCCCACCGTAAATCTACTCCAGGAAATCGCCGAGCATACCGGCGCTTCTGTTCATATAATTGCTGCTCAGGTGGAACATATTCCAGACGAAATTTCACCTGGGTTAACCCCATCAATGCAAAAGGCTGTTAAGGAGGCGAGTGTGAAAGTGAGAGAGCTACTATCAATCATCTGCCCGCAAACATGTGAGGTGACGCAACCATGATTTATGAATTTAAAGTCAATGAAATGGCTGAGGAGTTCGGTGTCCACCGGAATACTATTCGAAACTGGATTAACAACGGTTCGGTCAAGGCTGAATCGGGTCCTGGGCGACAATATATTATGAAATGGGAGGACTATCAGGCACTCTGTGATAAATTTGGTCGTACGCCGCGGGTTAGCCCGGAGCAAAACCAAGACATGTTCACTGCACAGAAAAAAACTGACAAGTTGCCTGCTACGCCTCTCGTGCTGGGTGCCTGCGACAAAACCCTCTATGACGACCCATCATGGGCAGATGCCTGCCTTACCTGCGGCACCTGTGCTTCCGCCTGTCCCATTGCCGGTGTAGACGGACTCGACCCCCGCAAAATAGTACGTATGGCTTTCCTGGGCATGGAAGAGGAACTGATTGCCTCCAACTGGGTATGGAAATGTACCATGTGTGCCAAATGCGAAGAAGCCTGTCCCATGAACATTGAAATTATCCAGCTCATGCGGCGCATCCGCTCCCGCCGTGATAGAGACAAGGTGCCGGGTCCCATCCATAAAGGTGTAGCCATGTGTTTGGAACGGGGAAACAACCTTGGCATTCCAAAAGACGACTTCCTTTTTCTTCTTGAAGATATAGGAGAAGAGCTGGCAGAAGAGAGTTGTCCCGGCTTTGTCACTCCCGTAGACAAACAGGGGGCAAGACTTCTGGTGACAATAAATTCCAAAGAACCCTTCAGTGAACCGGAGGACATGAAATGGTGGTGGAAAATATTTTATGCTGCCGGTGAATCCTGGACCATTTCTTCAGAAAACTGGGAAGGCGTCAACTGGGGACTGTTTTCCGGTGACGACAAGTCAATGAAAACCATTGTGGGTCGCATTGTTGACAACATGCGGAGGCTCAACTGTACGGCCCTGCTCCTACCTGAGTGAGGCCACGCATACTACGCAACCCGGTCGGGGTTGGAAAAATGGTATCCTGAAGTTCTCAAAGAATTCGAAATCTATTCTGTTTTTGACCTACTGCTCGAATATATCCAAAACAATACAATCATTCTCAATTCGGAAATACATACTGCACTGACCACTTATCATGACCCCTGCAATTACGGACGAAAGTCGCTGAAGGCTTTTGGCCATGGTTATTTTGAAGAAGGCAGAATAATTACCCGCGCCTGCTGTCCTGAATTTACCGACATGGTACCAAAAGGAAACGGCAACTACTGCTGTGGCGCAGGTGGGGGAGCCTGGGCACTACCGTATGCTGCAGAGCGAGTTTATTACGGCCGAATCAAAGCGAGACAGATTGAAGAAACCAAGGCAAGGCTGGTCATTGCCCCTTGTCATAATTGCCGGGATCAGTTGAAAAAATCTTTGAACCAGGAGTATGAACTCGGGATTGAAGTCAAATACCTATGGGAACTGGTATCAGACTCTCTTGTTCTGCCGGAAACTGTTCAAAATACTATCAACACAAAATAAGGAGACCACTGAAATGCAAAATAATAAAACAATTGGATCGGTTGTAGTGGTCGGCGGCGGTATCACCGGAATACAGTCTGCCCTCGATCTGGCAAATGCAGGTTATTACGTCTACCTGGTGGAACGTTCAGGGGCCATTGGAGGTGCCATGGCTCAGCTGGACAAGACCTTTCCCACCAACGACTGTTCGATGTGAATCATTGCGCCAAAACTGGTGGAGTGCGGTCGGCACTTGAATATAGAGTTGATGACACTAAGCGAGGTAATGGAAATTACCGGCGAAGTGGGAAATTTTAAAGTAACGGTTAAAGAGCATCCTCGTTATGTTGACATGGACAAATGTATTGCCTGCGGAGAATGTGCAGCGAAATGTCCAAAAAAAGTTGATGACAGCTACAACGCAGGAACAGGAAAACGGAAAGCGATTTACGTAAAATACCCCCAGGCAGTGCCATTGAAATACCAGATAGATGCCCAAAGCTGTATCTGGCTGAAGAAACCGGGTAGATGCGGTGCCTGTATCAAGGCCTGTCCTGCAGATGCCATTAACTTTGATGCGGTGGAAAAAACACATGAGATTGAGGCCGGTTCAGTTATTCTTTCTCCAGGCACCAGCTTCTTTGATCCGTCAGGAACAGAAGTTTACGGCTATGGCGAATATCCCAATGTGATAACTGCCATGCAACTGGAACGATACCTGTCTGCTTCCGGTCCCACCGAGGGCCATCTGGTTCGCCCATCAGACGGTAAACCAGTTCGTAAAATTGCGTTTCTACAATGTGTCGGCAGCAGAGATAAGAACCTCTGCGGCAATGAATACTGCTCTTCCGTATGCTGTATGTATGCCATTAAAGAGGCGGTAATTGCCAAAGACCATATTCCCGGCCTTGAAGCATCTGTTTTTTACATGGACATGCGCACCCATGGTAAGGAATTTGACGAGTATTACCAGCGGGCAAAAAATGAATCCGGGGGTCGCTTCATTCGCTGTCGGGTCAACGGCGTTGAACCCGAAGGAAAAAAAGGTGACCTACGCCTCCATTATGTGAACGAACAGGGGCAACAGATCGAAGACTACTTTGACATGGTGGTGCTTTCTGTGGGTCTTGAAACTCCAAAGCATGCCATGGAGCTGGCCGATAGAGCCGGGATCCGGCTCACTACCCATAATTTTGCTGCTGTTTCTGATTTTTCACCGGTTTCCACGTCAAAGGGGGGTATCTTTACCTGTGGTGCTTTTTCAGGACCCAAAGACATCCCTCAATCCGTTGTGGAAGGATCAGCAGCAGCAGCTGCTGCTGCGAAGGTTCTTGCGCCTGCCCGCCATGAACTGGCCCGTAAAAAAATATTCCCTGAAGAACGCGATATTCTTGCTGAAGAATTGCGTATCGGTGTCTTTGTCTGCCATTGTGGCTCAAACATTGCCGGCTATGTTGATGTTGAGGCAGTTGCTGACTATTCAGCGACACTGCCCGGCGTTGTCCATGTGGAGCGTAATCTTTTTACCTGCTCCCAGGATACTCAGGATTTGATGATCAGGATTATCCAGGAAAACAGATTAAATAGAATTGTGGTGGCTGCCTGCACGCCACGTACCCACGAAGCGCTCTTTCATGAAACCATCAGGGCAGCAGGCCTCAATGAGTACCTCTTTGAGATGGCAAATATCCGCAACCAGAACTCCTGGGTACATACCGGTGATAAAGTTGCTGCAACTCAGAAGGCAAACGACCTGACACGAATGGCTGTAGCCAAAATCAGCTGGCAGGGACCGCTTGAGAATGTGGTGGTACCCATTACCCGTCGTGCCCTTGTTATTGG
The DNA here is from genome assembly GCA_024280265.1 of Deltaproteobacteria bacterium. Taxonomy (GTDB): domain Bacteria; phylum Desulfobacterota; class Desulfobulbia; order Desulfobulbales; family Desulfocapsaceae; genus Desulfocapsa. Next base: position 14,041 of record JAJRQL010000003.1, on the reverse strand, counting down.
TGGTGGCATTGCCGGCATGGCAGCAGCACTGAATCTTGCCAGCCAGGGATTCCCGGTTGAACTCATTGAGAAGAGTAAGGTATTGGGAGGCAATGGCCTGCATCTGCACAATACCTGGTCCGGGGAGAATATCCCACTCAGAGTGTCCAAGATGGTTGATCAGGTCAAGTGGCATGATTTGATCACAGTCCATAAAAACACGGAAGTTACTGCCGCCGAGGGATACGTGGGGAACTTTCAATCAACTCTCAAACATGATAATGGCACCACGCAGGTTATTGATCATGGTGTAACTGTCATTACCACTGGCGCAAGCAGGTTAATACCAAGTGAGTATGGCTACCGTAAGCACAGGGAGGTTGTTTCCGCCCTTGAATTTGATAACCTCTATGAGATCAACGACAAGCATATCAGGAAAAGTAGGTCTTTTGTCTTTATCCAGTGTGTAGGCTCGCGTGATTCTGATCATACCTACTGTTCCAAGGTCTGTTGTACCCATTCGGTGCAAACGGCAATTGAACTGAAGGAAGAAGATCCTTCACGCAGAGTTTACATTCTATATCGCGACATGCGAACATATGGTCAAAGAGAGATACTGTACAAGAAGGCAAGAGAGCTGGGTGTTGTTTTTATCAACTATGAGCTTCACGGTAAACCGAAGGTCACTAAAAACGACCAGTACCTGGATGTTGAGGTATGGGATCATGTGCTCCACAGACCGTTTTTGATTCATGCGGATATGGTTATTCTGGCAACAGCAATTATTCCACCTGCCGGGGTGAAGAAGCTGGCACAACTGTACAAGGTCCCCTTGGATGGACAAGGATTTTTCCAAGAGGCTCACGCCAAGTTGCGACCCGTGGATTTTGCCACTGACGGACTCTATGTTGCCGGCATGGCGCACTTTCCGAAACCCGTTGAGGAATCCATTGCCCAGGCCCTTGGGGCTTCGGCAAGAGCAGCCACCCTGTTATCCCGCGATGAGATGACCCTGGATGGGATCAAAGCGGTAGTTGACCCTGAGCTCTGTGACGGATGTGCCCTCTGTGTTGATGTCTGTCCCTATCATGCCATCACCCTGCTGGAAGAGAAGGCCAGCGACGGAGATACTCACAAATTGATCCGCATCAACAAGGCTCATTGTAAAGGCTGCGGCCTTTGCCAGGGAACTTGTCCCAAACGTGGTGTTTCAGTGGCCAGATTCAGCCTTAAACAACTTGAAAGTCAGGTAGAAGCAGCACTTGCAGTGTGAACCTTTCCTGTTAATTATCAGATGGAGATGATATAATGAGCTTTGAACCTAAAATAATTGCTTTTTGCTGTAACTGGTGCTCCTATGCTGCAGCAGACTTGGCAGGAACTTCCAGGATGCAGTATCCACCGAATGTTCGGCTTGTGCGAGTCATGTGTACCGGGATGGTCCATCCAGAACTGGTTTTAAATGCATTTAATCAGGGTGCCGATGGAATAATGATACTTGGCTGACACCTTGGCGAATGTCATTACCTGGATGGTAATCACAAAGCAATGTCCCGGGTGGACATGATACATGAGTTAATGGATGATTTCGGCTACGATAAAGAACGATTGATGCTGGCCTGGTGTTCTTCTGCAGAGCCCGACAAGTTTGTTGAAGCTGTTACCAAAATGACAACTCTGGCCAGAAAAATGGGGCCTCTCTTTGAAAAATCTGAAGCCCCGCAGGCGGCATAGGAGGGAGTTATGGGCGTTAGCGTAGCAGAGGAATGGCTGCATTCCTGTTCTGGTTGTGAAATAGCAATTCTTAATATCGGAGAACCCTTAATTGAAATTCTGGGACTGATTGATTTTGTTCATATTCCCGTCTTGATGGATCATAAATATTATGGTCAGCTGGGAGATGGAAAAGAGCTTGAAATCCCGGAAGCCGTAGTGGGCATAGTCTCAGGCAGTGTGGCAAATGAAGAGCATCTGGAAGTACTCGAAGCCATGCGAAAACAGTGCAAGGTACTGATTGCTCTTGGTACCTGTGCTACCCATGGTGGACTTCCGGCTCTCATGAACTCATGGGGTATGGAAAAGGGAGTCGAAGATACATACTCAACTCCAAACACTGATGAGTGTGAGGTGCCGAACCATATGGTACCCAAACTCCTTGACCGGGTGTATGCGCTCGATGAAAAGGTTAAAATTGACATCATTCTGCCGGGCTGTCCACCGAACCCGAAACTGATTGCGGAAGTAATTACAGCACTGGTTGAAGGAAGGGATCCTGTACTTCCCGGGAAATCCGTCTGCGATACCTGCCCGACAAAACGTGAGGGCAAGGGTGACGTAAAACAGGTAAGGCGTTTTCTGCAAAATGCACAGTTTGATCATGAAAAACCCATTGATGATATGCGTTGCCTGCTCGAGCAGGGGCTTATGTGTATGGGTCCTGTTACGGCTGCAGGGTGTGCAAGGCGTGGAGCACCTTCCTGCATCAGTGCACGGGTGCCGTGCAGAGGCTGTTTCGGCCCGGTACGCAAGGATGGAAACCAGATGCTTGACATGATGAATGCATTGGCAAGCAACGGTATTGATTTTAAATCAGTGGTTGACAGGCGCTCTCTATTACGATTTTCCGGATCACACGGTCTACTCAGACCACTACCTGTCCGGAAAATGACGGAGGAACAAAAATAATGACTAAAGTAATAAATATACAACCAGTCACAAGGATTGAGGGCCATGCAAGAATTGCCATTCATCTCGATGATGATGGTAATGTGAATGATGCCTTTCTTCACATCATGTCCCTGAGGGGATTTGAGAAATTTATCGAAGGAAGACCTGCTGAGGAAGTCCCGCGTATTGTGAACCGGATCTGCGGGATCTGCCCCTGGATGCATCACCTCTCTTCCAACAAGGCAGTGGATGGATGCTTTGGTGTGACGCCGACTCCTACCGGCCACAAGCTGCGTGAACTGTGCCAGACAATGGCCCATATCAATGATAAAATTCTTCACTTTTTTTCCTTGCAGCTCCCGATTTCGTTCTCGGGCCGGATAGTGATTTTGCGGTTCGGAATGTCATTGGAATCGTTAAAGAGGCGCCTGAACTTGCAACCCAGGTTGTGAAGATGAGGCAACTGGGCCAAATGATGTTGGAGCGTTTTGCAGGTAAAGCAATTCATCCCATCGCCGGAGTTGTGGGCGGGTTTTCCAAACCCATGACAGAGGAAGAGCGCAAAGGGCTGCTGGAAGACACCAGGACATTGCTTGATTTTGCTTTATTTGCCATGGATTTTGCGAAGACCAATGTCTTCCCAAAATATGAGGACACCATAGCCACTCTCGGAACAATTACCACAGGGTTTCTGGGTACCGTGGATGACACCGGCGCCCTGCAACTCTATGACGGACATCTGCGGTTAATGAAAGCCGATGGTTCCATCACAGATTTTCCTGTGAATCAGTATGATCAATATTTATCTGAGCATGTGGAGTCATGGACCTATGGAAAGTTACCCTATGCCAAATGCTGGGATGAGGGATTTTCCATGGATCTGGATTCGCCGAAAGGTATCTATCGTGCTAATACTCTTGCCCGTATTAATGTTTCCGACAGGATTGCCACTCCCCATGCCCAGGGTGAATTTGAAGAATTCCGGGAAAATTCGGACGGCCTGCCCAAGGTACATTGCTCTATCACTGGGCACGCCTGATTGAACTTGTCTACTCCTGTGAGCGTACCATTGAACTCCTTGAACAGGACGATATCACCGACACCAATGTCAGAGCAAAAGTTGAACCAAAGGCTGGGCGGGGTATTGGGGCCGTAGAAGCACCCCGGGGAACACTCATTCACGATTACACCACCGATGAAAATGGATTAATTGTCAAGGCCAATATGATTGTCGGTACCACCCATAATATTGCTCCCATGAACATGAGTGTCAAACAGGCGGCCACCACTCTCATCAAAGATGGTGTCTACGATGAAGGACTGCTTAACAAGGTTGAAATGGCGGTACGCGCCTATGACCCCTGAATGTCCTGCGCCACACACCGCCTGGATGGCGGCATGCCCCTGACCGTAACTCTGGTAGACAGCGCCGGCAATACCTTAAACACTCTCAGTAACAGGTGAGGTTTATATCATGACGACAGCAGAAAAAAAGAAACGAAGAGAGGTTCGAGCTGAGAACCCCAGTGGTGCCTGCGGATATGTCGGGCATATCACTGCCGATGAACTCAAGGCCAGAGCCGTGGGTGATGAAGTAGACGGTACCTGTCCGCTGTGTGGATTGGTACATCTATCCATGGACGAGATCGAAGAACTGGAAAAGCATAAAGTAATAGATTCTGAACGATTTGGAGTGATCAAAGAAGAGGCTGAAGCAAAAAAAGAACAACTCTGATTTCACTCAACAACTTATTCTGCAGGTAGCCCCGTTATTCCCTGAGCGTATCTTCTCCTCCTCCTTTGACCGTTCATCAGGGGGGCCTACCTGTGGAATATTTTTTTATAAACAACAAAGTGGCAGGTGAATGGTTCTCAATCCAATTCCTGTTGACAACAATGGTCGTCCCCCTGATATTGAATGAGTAATTACAAACAAAACTGGTTTTCCGAAACATTTATACCAGTTTTCCTGAACAGGAAGCACAGGGAAAAAAGCCCGTTCAAGCAGCTTTTCAGTTATAGAAAGCTTTACCGCCTAAGCATCCTGTTCATGACGTGGGTCTCCCTTGGCCCTTTAACTGGCATGGCAATAATGGACCATGTTATTACCAAAAAAAATGCTGATGAGCAAATCAACTGTCAACTCTCTCACACAGCAGACAAGATTAGACAGCAAATTGTCTGCTACCTGGAACAGCACAAAACAGTTGGCTCTGAAATTGCGGGCATCTCCACCGTTAATGAAACACAGAAAATAAAGATTTTAGACGACAATTTCCTGAGTAACCTGATGGCTGAAACTCAGGACACCGGAATGCATGACGCGTACCTTATCAATCGGGACGGCTTTATCCAGGCTCACTTACACCACAGGAAGGATACTCAGAATATCATAAAGTTGCCTCCACAGCTTTTTGATGATTCTGATATCCGAATAATAAAAGGGGGGAACAGCACTGCCGATGGGAATATGGTTCAGGTATATGCCGACATTCCATCCACTCCCTTTATCCTTGTGTTAATGAAGCCGGAATCTTTGCTACTGCAGTCCTGGTATGAGGATCGTCGAATTGTATTCTGGTTCCTGGGTGTCAGTCTGGTTTTTATTGCTGTTCTAGTTTATGCTACAGCAACAAGACTTGTAAATGAAGTCTTCATTGCCGACCAGCAGCGTATCAGAACCTTACGTGAAATTGAACACTCAAACAAGTTGGTGTCAATTGGCCGACTGGCTGCAGGCGTGGGTCATGAAATCAACAATCCCCTGGCCATAATCAGCGAAAAAGCCGGGCTGATTCAGGACATAATCACCTTTAACGCAGACTATAAAGGCGATACCAAACTTGTCGGTCTGACAAATTCAATTTTAACAACTGTGGAGCGATGCGGCACTGTCACCAGGCGTTTATTAGATTTTGCGCGTCATCTGAATGATGAGGTAGAAACTGTAAATATTAAGGATATTCTCAAAGAGATTCTTAATATTCTCCATGAAGAAGCTGAACACCGGAGATTCACCATTACTGTCGAGGAGAGCGTTTGTCCTCCCTCCTTCGAATGCGATCGCGGCAAGTTGCAACAGATCTTTTTAAATTTGATCAATAATTCGTTTGCAGCCATGCAGGATGAAGGAACTCTCACCATCAGCATCCGGTATCTCCTCCCCAGTGCAGTTGTTGCCGTGACCATCAGTGATGATGGATGCGGTATAGCAGAAGAGGACATTGACCATATATTTGAGCCATTCTTTTTCACCATCTCCCAGGATGGCGGCACAGGGCTCGGCCTCTCTGTCACGTATGCCCTGGTTCAGGAAATCGGTGGTTCAATCAAAGTCAAAAGTGAGCAGGGAAAAGGAACCCGGTTTACTGTGGAGATTCCCACAAAAGAATTACTAATTCCAGACAGTAACGCTGTCTGAAACCAAAGAAAGAGACGCGAAACAACCTGGACACAGTTTATGTGCTTTTCCGGACACAAGAAAAGCCCGAACAGGGCATGAAAACTTAAGCAACCACAGGAGGAGAGAACCGATGAATCCTATCAATACCACCGTGTTTATCGTTATGGCCCTGTTTGTTCTGGGAGGATGTACCTCAGGAGAAAAATGCAGCAAGATGGTTAGGGAAAAGTGTACCAGTTGCCATTCCATAAAAAAAAGCTGCGCCCAGGTGGGGAAAAGTAAAAAATACTGGGAAGCCACTGTGAATCAGATGATAAGGCTCAACGCACCAATATCTGGAAAGGAAAAGAAAACGTTGGTCAGATGCCTTGGCAACAGCCAAAAATACCTGAACGAATTATGTGAGAAATAAAAAGGCAGATAACGTTTCTCCAAGCAGGAGCAGCGTTCCTTTTATTGAAAAACAGGCTGATATGGAAAGCCACAGACCCACAAAGGGGGAAATATGAATCAGAAAGAATTTGAACGTGTCCAGGATCGACTGGGTGGAGTGTCGCGCCGGGATTTTATGAAACTTTGTTCAACTGTCTCCGCAACAATGGCCTTATCGACAACAGTTGTGCCAGACATTGCCAATGCTATAACCAGCCCTACCCGTCCTCCGGTTATCTGGCTCCATGGGTCCGAGTGTACCGGTTGCAGTATGTCACTCCTTCGTGCAGAGCACCCATCCATTGAAAAATTGATTTTTGAAATGATTTCAATGGATTTTCATGAGACACTGTCGGCTGGTGCCGGCCATCAGGCTGAAGAGGCCCTGCATAAATCCATCTCTGAAAATGCCGGTAAATTTATACTGGTGGTTGAGGGAGCAGTACCTCTTGGGAACAACGGAACGTTCTGCAGAATTGCCGGACATAACTTTGTGGACACACTCAAAGAAATAGGAGAAAAGGCTGGAGCGGTAATTGCGATTGGTTCCTGCGCTGCCTGGGGTGGAGTTGCTGCCATGGATCCCAATCCAACCGGATGCGTGGGGGTTAATGAGGTGCTACCGCATACTCAGGTTGTCTCTTTACCAGGATGCCCACCAAATCCATACAACCTTCTCTCCACGATTATCCATTATCTGACATTTAAGAAGTTGCCTGCTCTGGATGACGAAAACAGACCAAAATTTGCCTATAGCCGATTGATCCATGAGCATTGTGAACGCAGACCCCACTTTGACAATGGCCGTTTTGCCAGAAAATTCGGTGATGAAGGACATCGTCTGGGCTATTGCCTCTACTACCTCGGCTGTAAAGGACCTGTCACCTACGCCAACTGTTCCACAAGTCAGTATGGTGATGCCGGTTCCGGATGCTGGCCAGTTGGGATAGGTCATCCCTGCTTTGGTTGTGCAGAGAAGGGTGTTGGCTTTAACGTCCCCCAATTCACAACAAGTCCAGTAATCCACACCACACCGGTTGCCGGTCACGCTCCTATTTCAGTTGAACGTGGAGAAGGTGCTTCTGTCGGTTCCGCAGCCCTCATGGCTGGTGCTGCAGGAGCAGCAATTGGAGCTGGAGTTGTGTTTACAGCAAAACTTGGTGGAAAGGAGAACAAAAATGAAAATAAAGAGGCGTGATTTCCTCAAAGGTGCCGCCGGAAGCATGGCCCTGCTCGCACTTGATGGACAGGACGCCCAGGCAAGAACAGTGCAGGCTCTGCCACCAGACGCCTTAGGGATTCTTTTTGACTCGACATTATGTGTGGGGTGCAACGCATGTATGACTGCCTGCAAAAAGGCAAACAACATGCTACCGGATTTTTCTGAGGGTCAGGACATTTGGGACCAGCCAATTGACCTGTCACCTAATACCCTCAATGTAATTAAGAAATTCTCAAATGGTACTGGCAAAACTAAAGATACAGAAATCGACGGTTTCGCATTTATCAAGAGACAGTGTCTTCATTGCATTGACCCATCCTGCGTGACTGCATGTCCGGTTTCGGCCCTGTCAAAAGATAAAGACAACGGGATTGTAACTTACAATAAGAATGCCTGCATCGGCTGCCGCTACTGTCAGGTTGCCTGTCCATACAATATTCCTAAATTCGACTTCAATGATGTTTATCCTGAAATAGTCAAGTGCCAGTTGTGTGATCATCTCATAGCTGAAGGGAAAGTTTCAGCGTGCTGTTCAGTGTGTCCGACGGGTGCGTCACTCTTTGGCAAGGTAACAGATCTCATTGTCGAAACCAGGAGACGTCTGCAGATGATACCTGGTGAATTATATGATTTCCCGGTAACTTCCATCGATTCTGGACAAACACACAGCTACGCAGCACCAGAATATGTACCCCATATATACGGCAAAGAAGAGTTGGGTGGAACCCAGGTTATGTATATGTCCGCGGTGGGTTTTGAAAATTTTGGCCTGCCGGCTTATCCGAAGGAATCATTTGTATCAATGTCAAGTGGTATCCAGTATGCGATTTATAAAGGCATGGTTTACCCGCTTGTGGTTCTCGCCGGACTGGTATTCATGGTGAAAAAGAATAAAGAGCAGGAAAAAATCGAAACAGCCGAAGAGGCGCAGGACAAAAAGGAGGAGAGCCATGAGTGATGCCAGACCCCTGGGTGGCAGAATTTTCACCCTTACCTTTTCAATCTGTTTAATTATCAGTGGAATTGCCCTCTACTTCACCGCCAAAAGGTTTATTTTTGGTATAGGATCGATTGCCAACCTCAATGACGGTTACCCGTGGGGGATATGGATCGCCTACGATGTTGTTGTCGGCACCGCTTTTGCTTGTGGCGGCTATGTGATGGCACTGCTGGTCTACGTACTGAATAAGGGCGAATATCACCCATTGGTACGACCGGCGCTGCTTGCATCAATGTTTGGTTACACCCTCGCTGGTGTTTCCGTGTTCCTCGACATTGGTCGCTATTTTCATGCTTATAACCTCTACCTTCCCTGGCAGATGAATTTTCATTCAGTCATGTTTGAGGTGGCTATGTGCATAGGCACATATATTCTTGTGCTCTGGCTGTAGTTTGCTCCGGCATTCACCGAAAAATGGAAGCTGGAAAAATACCGAAAATTCCTGGACAAAATCATTTTTGCTCTGATCGGCCTCGGTGTTCTGCTTCCCACCATGCATCAATCGTCACTGGGAACCATGATGCTGATGGCAGGTGTTAAACTGGATCCTCTGTGGCACAGCAGTACGTTGCCACTTTTGTTTCTTCTGACAGCTATAATCATGGGCTTTGCCATAGTGGTCTTTGAAGCAACTATTGCTTCAAGGGTATATAGTCTTGGTGATGAGACATCAATGCTGGCAAAAGTTTCCCGTATTATGTCATGGGTGCTGGGTTTTTACCTGGTTATCAGGCTTCAGAACGTTTTTATGAGAGGCGAGATGGGACATGCTTTTTCCGGTAGTTTTCTTGGAAACATGTTTCTACTGGAGAATTTTCTGCTGATAACCGGATTTGTAATCCTGACATTTCTACGCAATAATCTTACCCCGAGGTTACTGTTTATTGCTGCTCTTTTAATTCTCATTGGCGGTTCACTGTTCCGTTTCAACACCTACATCATTGGTTATGATCCCGGAACTGGCTGGAACTACTTCCCATCCGTCGGAGAACAGATGATTACCTATGGCCTGATAGCCATAGAAATAGCAGCATACACACTTTTCGTTAAATACTTTCCGGTCTTCAGTGCCCATGAGCCTGCGGTATCGACAAAATAAGGAGTCAGTATCATGTCTAAACAAATTGTTATAGATCCCATCACCCGTATAGAAGGTCATCTCCGCATCGAATGTGAGGTGGAGGATGGCCACGTAACCAGTGCCCGATCCATTGGCACGATGTGGCGGGGAATCGAGACCGTCCTCAAAGGCAGAGATCCCCGGGAAGCGTGGCTCATAGCCCAGCGTATCTGCGGGGTATGTACCACGGTACACGCCATGACCTCTGTAAGATCTGTCGAGAACGCATTGGATCTTGAGGTACCGGTAAATGCCCAGTACATTCGTAATATGATTGTTGGGGCCCATTGTCTTGCCGATAATATTATTCACTTTTATATCTTATCTGCCGTAGACTGGGTTGATATTGCATCAGCGGCCTTAAAGGCTGATCCGAAGAAAGCTTCCATGCTGGCCCGTCAATTGTCACCCTGGAAAAACAACAGTTATCAGGAATTCAAACAGGTTCAGGATAAACTGAAAAAGCTTATTAACTCAGGACAACTCGGTCCCTTTTCCAGTGGTTACTGGGGCCACCCGGCAATGCAGCTTGAGCCCGAGGTGAACCTTGTCGCTGCAGTTCACTACTTCCAGGCACTGGAATACCAGCGCAAGATAAATAAAGTTGTGACCATACTCGGCTCCAAAACCCCTCATATCCAGAATCTCGCTGTTGGTGGCGTTGCCAACCCCATTAATCTGGACAGCCCTGCAACCCTTACCATGGAACGTCTCTACTATATAAAAACATTGATGGATGAGGTGCATGACTTCATTCAACAGGTTTATATGACAGATGTTGCCACCATTGCAGCACTCTATCCTGAATGGTGCAGTTACGGGAAAGGAAATGGAACATTCCTGTCTGTTCCGGAAATGCCGCTGGATGAGAAAGGGACAACATTTGCCATGCCGGGTGGATATATCAGAGAGGGCGACATTGCAGGTTTCAGGCAAATCAAAACATCCCATGATCCGTTCTTTGAAGACAATGTTAAAGAATCTGTCAAGCATTCCTTTTACAAGGGTGATTGGACTCGTCATCCCTATGTATCTGAAACCGAACCGGAATACCATGACAATGGCGGAGACAAATACTCATGGGTTAAAGCACCCTCCTTTAAAAACGAACCTGCGGAAGTAGGCCCTGTGGCAAGTGTGCTCGCCATGAATGCTGCCGGTTACAAACCCGCAATGGACCATACAGAGTGGATGCTTGAAAAAATAGGATCCATTAATTCTACAAAACAGGGTATGGATATTCTCCCCTCAACCATGGGACGACACATCTCCAGAAGCATACGGGCAGCTGTTGTGCAGGATGTAATGCTCGAGCAGTGGGAGGCACTTGTCAACAACATCGGTTCCGGCGATACCACCACCTGTAACGAACCCCATTTTCCAAAAGGCCAGCAACGTGGTGTGGGGCTTCACGAAGCACCACGGGGAACACTTTCACACTGGATTGTCATCGAAAACGGAAAAATCAGAAATTACCAGGCTGTGGTTCCTTCGACATGGCTCGCGGGGCCGCTCGGCACCAACGATGAACCTGGATATTATGAACGCTGTCTGGTTGGACACCCGATGGCCGACCCGGAAAAACCACTGGAAGTTTTACGAACCGTCCACTCATTTGATCCATGCATGGCGTGTGCTGTACATATGGTCAATCCGGAAGGTAAGGAGTTTTCCAAGGTTAAGGTTCTGTAATAGCAAACCTGGCAGTGATGGGAGTCTTCTTTCCAGGGGCTCAACATTCCCGGAAGTAGTCACCCCACTGCTTCCGGGTTCTTTTCATTCAGGGTTATTATGAAAATAAAAAAATTGGCATCCTCGGAATAGGAAATATTCTTATGGGAGATGATGGTTTTGGTGTACAGTGTATTGAACAGTTGACTCAAAAGTATATTCTTCCTGACAATCTGACAGTTCTTGACGGAGGAACAGCAGGTATTATGCTTGCACCGTTTATCGAGGAGATGGACATACTCTATATCCTTGACGCCGTCGATCTTCAGGATGAACCCGGATCCATCCACCACTTTTCTGATCGTGATGTTCAGTCCGGTGACATTCAAACCAGGATGTCACATCACCAGGTAGGATTACTTGAGATTTTTGAACTGTGTAAACTGTGTGGCGAAGCACCGGAACGGATGGAGATGATAACCGTGGTACCGGAAGTTCTGTCTCTTGGCATTGGTTTGTCCCGACGAATTCAGCCTAAGGTTAGTGAGGTACTTGATATCCTGCTCGACCGTCTTGTGTCGGATGGTATAGTCCTGCAAAAACGAGGAGATGTAACTCAATGCACGAACTCTCCCTTGCTCAGGGCCTGATCAGTCAGCTGACAGATCTGGCCGAAGCTCACAAGGCAACTCGCATAATGACTGTACGGGTCGATATCGGTTCCACAGCCGGTATCGTTATTGATTCGTTTATCTTTGGCTTTGATGCTGTTAAAAGTGAAACAGAGTATACTAATAATGCCCAGCTGGAAATTACAGAGGTGGAAGGAAATGATCTTATTCTGGCTCAAGTAGTAATGGAATAACAATTCCCCTCTGCTGAACTGTTATTTCCCTTATAACTTGACAGATCCATAAGAAGCTAACACAGATAAACTGCAAGTAAGTGCCTCGTAGCTATTTGTAACATTTAAATAGTGTTTCACTCTCATATATTCTCGGAGTCTCGTGCCTCACTTACCTGTTTTTTTTATTACAGGAATTATGGAATAAGGCATTAAAATAACCGATGGCTATGTAGATAAGCGTAGACTTCGAAAAACTTCACATCCGAGGCGAAAACATTTTCAATCGTTTCGGCGTACTAGAGTACGTCATAATAATTGAAAATGTGAAGCAACGAAGGAGGTGAAGAGCTTTACGACGCCATCAAACTTAACAACTGGATTTAAAAATATGTGCGAATCATGCGGATGCCATATCAATGATGATGCATCAGGAAAAATTGTAGAAGTACATCAGAGTCTGCTGGCTGCAAACCTTGCCCAGGCAGAAAAAAACAGACAGCACATCGAAGCAATGGGGGCCGTTGCCATCAATATGATTTCAAGTCCCGGTTCCGGAAAAACGACACTGCTTGAACACACAATAGATTTAATCGGCGACAGGGTCCGTATCGGGGTTATCGAAGGAGATATTGAAACTGAGCGTGATGCCGACCGAATCAGGGCGAAAGGAGTACCCGTGGTACAGCTAACCACAGGCGGTGCCTGTCACCTTGATGCTCCTCTGGTACACAAGGGGCTGCATACTCTGGAAAAGCAGAGTAAAGACGGAAAGTTTGACATTATCTTCATTGAAAATGTTGGCAACTTGGTCTGCCCTGCCTCTTTTGACCTTGGAGAGCATAACAGAATTATTCTGTTATCTGTTCCCGAAGGTTCTGATAAACCGGCAAAATACCCGACCACTTTTAACGGTGCTCAGGCTCTGATCATCACCAAGACTGACCTCCTCTCCTATTTTGATTTTTCGGTGGAAGAAGCACGTCGTGAAGCACTGCGCCTGAATCCTGACTTGACTATTTTGGAATTATCTGCAACAAAAGAAGAGGGGATGGAAGCATGGAGTACCTATCTGGATGATGTTCTTGTGAGCAGACAACGAACAAACCACCTTTAGGCTGCCTTGAAAAATTAGGATTTTTGTTCAAAGTCAAGGCATGCTCAAAATTTTACCGCAGGCATATATATGATATTCCGAGGATAAAATTTTGAGCATAACGCAGAGATTGGGGAAAAAACAATTTTTCAAGGTATCCTTTAATGCAAGAGAGTCGTTATTCTCCTGTGAAGATCATGGGTGGGTATTTTTATCAATCATAAGCACGACAATCTCGTAAAAACCTGATGTTGTAGATGGCTAAGTAGATAAGCGTAGACTTCGAAAAACTTCACATCCGAGGCGAAAACTTTTCCAATTATTATGACGTACTTTAGGACGCCGTAATAATTGAAAATGTTAAGCAACGAAGGAGGTGAAGAGTTTTTACGATACCATAAAGCATGGCCCGCAGTTAACATATCGGTGAGTTACAACAATTCCTGCAGACGGAGACTGAGACTGCTACTCCTGCAGGGTTACCATCCTGGATGGGCATGGGTACTCCAGAGACCTGACTGGCGGGATATCTTCCTGGAATCAAAAATCGTAACAGTGGCCAATGTTGTTGAAGCCATATCGTCGCGTCACCTTATCATCCATCCTG
>JAJRQL010000070.1 GCA_024280265.1 Deltaproteobacteria bacterium | reverse complement strand
GCCGGGCACTGCAAATTTAGATTTTGGCTGCTCCGGTTTTTCTGCAATTCCCACAACTCTGTTGCCCTGATCAAATTCGACCACGCCATAGCGCTCAGGGTCTTTCACCGGATATCCGAATATCAGGCCGCCCTCTGTGAGCGCCGAACATTTGTCCAGGATATGAGAAAATCCGGATCCGAAAAAGATATTGTCGCCCAGGATAAGGGCCACACTGTCGTTTCCGATAAACGATTTCCCAAGAATAAATGCCTGAGCCAGCCCTTCGGGTTTGGGTTGCTCCGTGTAGCAGATGGAGAGGCCGAGATGGGAACCATCCCCGAAAAGTTCCTGAAACTGCGGCAGGTCCCGTGGTGTGGAAATAATCAGGATGTCCTGAATGCCTGCCAGCATGAGAACGGACAGAGGATAGTAGATCATTGGCTTGTCATAGACAGGAATCAGTTGCTTGGAAAGTACCCTGGTCAGGGGGTAGAGTCTGGTGCCGGAGCCACCGGCAAGGATAATACCTTTCATGGGTGTCGTTGCCTTGATTTAATTACTGTTATTTGCTATGGTTTCTTTACTAATATCTTGAAATAAATAGTGAAAACTGACGGTTAGCTACGAGGCAGGGTGGCTTCTGTTCCTTGTTGCGATACCGCCTGGTTCAATATAGTGAAAATCATACTAAAATCATACAGAAAAAAAGGATAGATGGATGCTTGTAACTATTCCGGCCTGTTTTAAAGCCTATGATATCAGGGGAAAGGTTCCGGATGAGTTGAACCCTGGTCTGGCCAAAGATATCGGGCGCGCCTTTGCGATGGTTTTCCAGCCCCGAAAGGTGGCCGTGGGGCATGATATCCGTCTCAGCAGTCCTGAGCTGACCGATGCACTTGTTCAGGGCTTGCTGGAATCCGGGGTTGATGTCCTGCACCTTGGTCTTTGTGGTACTGAAGAAATATACCATGCCGCTTTCAGTCTTGAAGATCGGGGTGTGGATGGTGGTATTGTAGTAACCGCAAGTCATAACCCTGCTGACTATAATGGCCTGAAATTTGTGACTCGCGGGGCACGGCCGGTGACCGGAGAATCCGGTCTGCAACAGATGGCGGAATCTATTGTGAATTCTCAACTCCCTCCAGCTGCTGTGCAGCCGGGGAAGCTGTGCCTGGCCACGGATAAAAGGGCATATGTCCAGCACCTGCTCACCTATGTGAAGAGAGAAGAGCTGGCTCCGCTTACGATAGTGGTGAATAATGGCAACGGCTCAGCAGCACCCGTTGTTGATCTGCTGGAACAGGAGCTTCCCTTTACGTTTGTCAAAGCCTTTCATGAGCCGGATGGCAGGTTCCCAAACGGGGTTCCAAACCCCCTGCTTCCAGGAAAACGAGAGGAGACGGCCAGGCTGGTGCGCCAGCACGGGGCGGACTTCGGGGTCGCCTGGGATGGAGATTTTGATCGCTGTTTTTTCTGGGATGAGCAGGGCAGTTTTATAGAGGGCTACTATGTTGTGGGGCTGCTTGCCCTGGAACTGCTCAGTAAAATACCCGGCCAAAAAATTCTTCATGATCCACGCCTTATCTGGAATACCGTGGAACTGGTGAGCGATGCCGGAGGGATCCCGGTGATGACTCAGACCGGGCACGCCTTTATTAAAGAACGGATGCGGCTGGAAGATGCGATTTATGGCGGGGAGATGTCAGCACATCATTATTTTAAGAGTTTCGGCTACTGTGATTCGGGGATGATTCCCTGGCTGCTGGTGGCATCTCTTCTGAGCCGTAAAAAAGTTTCTCTCTCCTCACTGGTTACAGATTGTCGCCAGGCCTACCCGGTTTCCGGTGAGATCAACAGTGTGGTGAACGATCCGGATGCCATTATTGCAAAAATTGAGAAGCACTTTCGGGATGGGGAGAAAGATTATACCGACGGTCTTTCCGTGTCATTTCCTGAATTTCGTTTTAATGTAAGAAAGTCGAACACTGAACCATTGCTGCGTCTCAATGTGGAGAGTCGTGGTAACCCCGAGCTGTTACAGAAAAAAACTGATGAGCTTCTGGATCTCATCAGAGACTGATGAGGAAAATTACCATGCAGAAGATACAACCTGTGATCCTGGCTGGTGGCACCGGCTCAAGACTCTGGCCGCTATCCCGGGAACTCTACCCGAAACAGCTGTTGCAACTCATTGACGCAACCTCCCTGCTGCAGACAACAGTTCTGCGGGTGGGACAGCTGGTGGAAGTGTTGCCACCCCTTCTCGTGGTCGGTGAAGAACACCGTTTTGTCACTCGTCGTCAGGTGGATGGCCTGGTGCCCGAGGATGGATATACCATTCTCCTGGAGCCAGTTGGACGTAATACGGCCCCGGCCGTCTGTGGGGCTGTGGAGTATGTTGCGATTGAACAACCGGATGATACCATCATGCTTGTCCTGCCCGCAGATCATTTGATTCTCAAAAAAGAGGCTTTCCAGAAAGTGGTGACAGAGGCAGCTGAACTTGCGGCAAATGGCAAGATTGTCACCTTTGGTATTGAGCCTCAACATCCTGAAACAGGATATGGCTATATCGAGCAGGGAGAGGGCAGCGAGGTGCTTTCTTTTCGTGAAAAGCCCGATCGTGATACTGCAGAATCCTATCTTGATAAGGGAAATTACTTCTGGAACAGCGGTATGTTTGCCTTTACTGTGCAGACGTTTCGGGAGGAGATGGAACGGCTGGCTCCGGCTATGCTCTCCTGTATGAGAGAGTCGGTTTTACTTGGAAAACGGGATGGGAAATTTTTCAGGCTTGATGGCGGTGCAATGGGCCGCTGTCCCAGTGACTCCATTGATTATGCGCTCATGGAAAAGACCGATAAGATAGCCATGGTTGCAGCTGATCTTGATTGGAGCGATATCGGTTCCTGGCATGCCCTGTGGGAAGTTTCTGATAAGGACGAATCGGGTAATGTGGTACTTGGTGATGTACTGCTGGAAGATACCAGTAACTGTCTGATACGTGCAGAAGACACCCTTGTTGCAACCGTGGGCCTTGAGGATATGCTGGTTGTGGAGACAGCTGATGCTGTACTGGTTGCACCGCTGTCCCGTTCGCAGGATGTAAAAAAAATAGTTGGCCGGTTGAAGTCTGAGAGGCGCAGGGAATTTCGCCTGCACCGCACTGTTCACAGACCCTGGGGGAGTTATACAGTGCTTGAAGAGCACCTCCGTTATCAGATAAAGCGGATTACGGTCAATCCCGGAGCTAAGTTGTCTCTTCAGATGCATCATCATCGCCATGAACATTGGGTGGTGGTGTCAGGTACGGCTAGAATCACCAATGGTGATGAAATCTTTCTCCTCTATGAGAATCAGTCCACCTACATCCCTGCAGGGGTGAGCCATCGTCTCGAAAATCCAGGAGTTCTGGAACTTGAGCTTATCGAAGTGCAGAATGGCAGTTATCTTGGCGAAGATGATATCGTCAGATTTGAAGACGATTACGGCCGGGAGGAGTAGAATTATTTTTCAGGAAACAACCTGTGTATTGCCTCCCGGTTGGCAGCCGTAATACCCCTCTCGGTGATAAGACCCGTTATCAGACGGGCCGGGGTAATATCAAAGCTGTAGTTCAGTGCGCGTGTTCCGGGGGCTGTGAGCTGTACCGTTGCCACTGTTCCCTCTTTTGTCATACCGCTTATGGCGGTGACTTCATCTCCTGAGCGTTCCTCAATGGGGATGTCGTGGCCGGAATCCATCTCCCAGTCAAATGTGGATGAGGGCAGGGCAACATAAAAGGGGATGTCGTTATCACGTGCCGCCAGTGCCTTGAGGTAGGTTCCGATCTTATTGGCCACATCTCCTGTGTGGGTGGTTCTGTCTGTTCCCACAATCATCATATCCACCATACCCTTTTGCATAAGGTGTCCTCCTGCGTTGTCGGTGATAAGTGTGCAGGGGATGTTTTCCTGCTGCAGCTCCCAGGCGGTGAGCTTTGACCCCTGGTTCCAGGGACGGGTTTCATCCACCCACACATGCACGTCGATTCCGGCATCCCGGGCGGCATAGATAGGTGCAGTGGCGCTGCCGTAATCCACAAATGCGAGCCAGCCTGCGTTGCAGTGGGTGAGGATATTGATGGTTTTTCCGTCCTTTTTTTCGCTGAGTTCCTTGATAATCTTAAGGCCGTGCAGGCCAAGTGATTTGCAGAACGACGCATCTTCGTCGGCTATCTCGCATGCTGTCTTGAATATAATCCTTTTCTGATCATCCTCATTGTCTCCCAGGGCGGCAGCTGTCAGGATTCGGTCTACGGCCCACTTGAGGTTTCTGGCCGTAGGGCGACTGTTGTCGAGCATCCGGCCACCTTCCTGCAGGGCCTCGTTGAGTCTTCCGGGTTCTGCGCCAATGGCGGCAAGGTACATCCCGAATGCTGCTGTGGCCCCAATCAGGCCGGCTCCACGGACGTGCATATCACGAATTGCCACCACCGCATCGGAAACTGTGTGCAGTTCCTCGATGACAAATTCATGGGGCAGCTTTCTCTGGTCAATGATCAATATCGGGCCTTGCTCTTTATCTGCAGGCCAGATGGTTCGATAGTTTCTGTTATCTATTCTCATGGTGGTCGGGTCTCTTGTTGGCTCTGCAGAGCAGGAACTGCAGTGAATTTTTAAGCTGCGCCAAAGATAAACTATCCCCAGGGCTTTCACAAGGGAAGTTCTGTGTCCGCCTTGTTACAAAAATCACCATAAAAATAACAAAAATGAAAAAAATAAGGAGATTTGCAACATAAATGTAATAAAAAAAGCTGTATGTAGAGCGTGGTCAGGTGGGTGGCAGGTGTATATTCCTGTATGAACTGTTTATTGGTGGCGGTTTGTGGTTCTGGTATGACTGTTGCATTTAAAGTGCAGTTTTTCGTTTTCCCGGCACATACTGAGGAGAGTGTCGCCGGGATGAGGCATGTAGGTTGAGTATGAGTAATGTAACAGAATTGCAGACTGGATTGGGAGATCCGGTTCTGTGATTTATCTTGCACCGGTTTGTACGGGAATATGACCAGCCGGCTGTTTTATCAAAGGAGGAAAAAATGATTAGCGCTGCGGATACCGCTTTTATAATGGCGGCGGCAGGGCTGGTGTTGCTGATGACACCGGGACTTGCTCTTTTTTATGCAGGTATGGTTCGAAGTAAGAATGTGCTTGGTACCATGATGCAGAGTTTTTTTATGATTGCCCTGATATCCATTGAATGGGTTTATCTTGGTTATTCGATGTCTTTCGGGCCTGATGTGGGAGGGGTGATCGGTGATTTGTCGTGGTTTGCCTTAAACGGGGTAACAACTGCCCCAAGCCCTGATTACGCGACAACGATTCCGCAGATTTTGTTTATGGTTTACCAGTGTATGTTTGCCATCATCACCCCGGCTCTGATAACCGGTGCATTTGCTGAAAGGGTTCGTTTTGTGCCCTTTGTGGTCTTTGCGCTGCTGTGGGCAATTTTTGTGTATAACCCGGTGTGTCACTGGGTGTGGGGTAAGGGCGGATGGCTTGGGAATATGGGGGTGATGGATTTTGCCGGAGGCCTGGTGGTTCATGTGACCTGTGGAGCGGCAGCACTTGCTGCAATTCTGGTGATCGGGCCGCGTCGTGGTTATGGCAGGCAGAGTTATATTCCCCATAGTCTTCCCATGACCTTTCTCGGTACGGGTTTGCTCTGGTTTGGCTGGTTTGGATTTAATGGCGGATCGGCACTTGCCGCTAATGAAGTGGCTGTTACAGCATTTGTGGCAACTCACCTTGGGGGGATGGCTGGAATGCTGATGTGGGTGGTCATGGAATGGTTCACCTTAAAGAGAGCAACCACCCTTGGCGCAGCATCGGGTGCCATTGCGGGGCTGGCAACAATAACCCCGGCAGCCGGTTTTGTGGGACCTAATTCCGCTATAATCATTGGCTGTCTTGCCGGTATGATCTGTTTTGCAGCTGTACACTTGAAGACCAGGTTGAAACTTGATGACTCCCTCGATGTTGTGGGTATTCATGGCGTAGGTGGGGCGGTTGGTACTATCTGTCTTGGGGTGTTCGCCTCCACTGCTGTAAATCCGGGAGGAGTTGACGGGTTGCTTGCGGGGAATGCGGCGCAGCTTGGCAAACAGGTTTTCGGGGTTGTGGTGGTTGGTATTTATACTCTGGTCGTGAGCTGGGTTCTCTTGAAACTTATCCACAGTACCATGGGTCTGAGGGTGAGCGAAGAGGCTGAGGTGGCAGGATTGGATTATACCGAACATTCAGAGACTGCCTATAATAATTAACGAGTGTTTGTCAGGAAAGGAGATTTTTCTTCTTAACCGAGGTGCAGAGGAAATTTTACCGCAGGGTGTTTCTTGTTTTTGAACCAGTGAGACAATATGCGTAAGCTGTGCCTTCGCGGAATTGGGACATCAATAATGATACGCTCGGAAAAACCTGGAATTGAAGATGGGCAAATAGAAAATATCACTTCCAAGGTGTGAATATTTTCAATTGTTTCGGCGTGCTGGAATGTGCTCTGATGATTGAAAATGTGAAGCAGCGAAGGAGGGAAGAGTTTTTTACGAGGCCATTAATAATAAAAAAAACAATAATGGAGTAGGAAATGGACAGTGGAGATACCGCTTTTATGCTTATTGCCACGGCAATGGTCATGCTTATGACGCCAGGTTTGGCGCTGTTTTACAGTGGTTTGGTGCGCAGTAAGAATGTACTTTCAACTACCATGCAGAGTTTTGTCTGTCTGGGAGTTATTACGGTGATTTGGGTTCTATATGGCTACTCGCTGGCCTTTGGTCCCGATATCGGACATTTTATCGGAAATCTTGATTATGCAGGGTTGAAGAATGTTGGCCTCAGCCCTGGCCCCTACTCGGATACCATACCGGATCTGCTCTTTTGCGCCTTTCAGTTGATGTTTGCCATTATTACCCCGGCGCTTATCACCGGTGCCATTGCTGAACGGATGAAGTTTTCATCCTATCTGCTCTTTATTGTGTTCTGGTCAACATTTGTCTATTTTCCAATCTGTCACTGGGTATGGGGGCAGGGTGGCTGGCTTGGCGAGATGGGTGCCCTTGATTTCGCCGGTGGCACAGTTATTCACATCAATTCTGGGGCGGCGGCCCTTGTTGCCTGTCTTATGCTTGGAAAACGTAAGGGCTATGGTCGTGATGCCATGCACCCCCATTCCCTGCCCCTCACAGTTCTGGGTGCTGGACTGCTCTGGTTTGGCTGGTTCGGGTTTAATGCGGGATCTGCGCTTTCTGCCGGCCCCGTGGCGGTGCTTGCCCTTATGACCACACAGGTTGCAACCGGTGCCGGACTGCTGGCCTGGGTTCTTGCAGAGTGGAAGGTGCAGGGGAAACCAACTGTTCTTGGCGCGGCATCGGGCGCCCTGGCAGGATTGGTGGCGATCACTCCTGGGGCAGGTTTTGTGAGCCCGATTTCGGCCATGATCATGGGCGGGGTGGCAGGTGTTCTCTGTTACACAGCAGTTGTCCTTAAAGGCAAGTTTGGCTATGATGATTCACTCGACGTTGTGGGTATTCATGGTGTTGGCGGATTGTGGGGGGCGTTGGCCACCGGGCTTTTTGCCTCCACCGCAGCAAATCCGGATGGCGCAAATGGTCTTTTCTTTGGAAATGCCGGGCAGCTGAGTGTTCAGGCCATTGGTGCCGGTGCGGCCATTGCTTATTCTGTTGTGCTGACCTTTATTATCCTGAAAGTGATAGACTTGAGCATCGGTTTACGTGTAGATATTGAAGATGAAACTCAGGGTCTTGATGTAACGGCTCATGGTGAAGTCGGTTATAATATGTAGTACTGAAAGGGATGTGTTCCGGTGGAGATTGTACAGGCTGTTGCTGTTGTGATATGTCTCTGCCGGGATGCTGAAAACTTTTAAACAAGAGGGAAACTATGAAAAAGATTCAAGCGATTATAAAGCCGTTCAAACTCGATGATGTGAAAGATGCCTTGACCGAAATTGGCATTAAGGGCATGACCATTTCTGAGGTAAAGGGCTACGGGCGTCAGAAAGGTCACACTGAGATTTATCGTGGTGCTGAGTATGTTGTGGATTTTATCCCCAAGGTGAATATTGAGGTCGTGGTCACCGCTGATATGGTGGATCAGGGTGTTGATACCAGCAGAAGCGCTGCCAATACCGGAAAAATCGGTGATGGTAAGATTTTCGTGATCCCCATTGAACGAATCATCAGGGTACGAACCGGTGAGGAAGATCACGACGCTGTTTAATCAGTTGTCGTCTTCGTCTTATGTCTAACCTACGTGCCCAGAGAGAGACCCTGGAGGAACTGTGGAAGAAGGGGTTGAGTGGTAAGGCCCTTCTTCTGGAACAGAGTCGTCTGGTCGATGAATTCATCGCCGGACATTTTACTGCTGCCGCAGATAAAGAGACTGTGGAGGGCGTGTCTCTTGTTGCCATTGGCGGCTATGGGCGCAGTGAGCTTTTTCCGTACTCTGATATTGATCTCCTGATCCTTTTTCGGGAGGATGCAAAAGATGCGATGGAAAGAGTTGCCAATGAGGTGCTTTATCCACTCTGGGATACAGGTCTTGATGTTGGACATGGAGTGCGCACGGTCGAGGAATGCCTGAACTTTGCCCGGGAGGATTTCTTTTTTCAGGTTGCCATGCTTGATGCGCGGCTTCTAGTCGGCTCCGGGGAGCTGTTTGACGAGCTTCGTGGGCGCTACAAGACAGACTTTATTGAAGGGTCGCGGGATGAGTTTGTCCGTGTCATGAAGACCTTTCTTCGTGACCGCCGGGAACGTTTTGGCAGTCACAGTTATCTTCTTGAGCCAAATATCAAGGAGAGTAAAGGCGGTATGCGCGATATTCAGGCCATGCTCTGGACAGCCGCATTTGTCTTCGGTCTTTCTGATCTTGAGGCCATTGCCGATGCCGGTATACTTCTTGAAACAGAAAAGGAGGCCTTTCTGGACTCCTGGAATATGCTCTCCAGGGTGCGAAACAGGCTCCATTACATCAGTGGCAGGAAGAACGACCAGCTTTACTTTGAGCAGCAGGAAGAAGTTGCGGCGGCGTTTGGGTATCAGACCCGGAAGGGTGTTCTCGGTGTGGAGAATTTTATGCGGGATCTCTATGGACATTTGCAGACTATTGCTGTAACCGCAGATCTTTTTTTCGACCATGTGGATGATGTGCTTGGCTTTGCAGGTGCCGGGGGGGTGGAGAGTAAACGCATTGAAAAGGGAATAGAAAGTCGTAATAATCGTATCCACCTCACTGCCTCCGAAGAAGATCTGAAGGGGCGCCCTTACCTTCTCATGCGCTGCTTTCTGGCCTCAGCCAAAACCGGGTTCCCTCTGCATCACAGAACCAGGAAAATGGTGACAGCACACCTTAATCTGATAACAGATAAGGTTCGCAGGTCAGCAAGGATGTCCAGGCCCTTCTTTGCAATTTTGGAATCGGGGCAGGGTGTCTTTGCTGTTCTGGAGTGCATGCTTGATACCGGGCTGCTTTCTTCCTATATTCCGGAATTCAAGTCTATTGAATCTCTGGTGCAGCATGATGTGTATCATATTTATACGGTTGACCGCCATCTCCTGCAGAGTGTCGCTGAGCTGCGGCTGGCTGCTGCCGCTCAAGAATCGGTCTTTGTGAACGTGGCTTCCTCCCATGTTCTTTATCTTGCAACTCTGCTTCATGATATTGGAAAAGGGGCAGGAGGGGATCATTCCGTTATCGGTTCCGAGAGGGTCGGAGAGGTGGGGCGCAGGCTCGGTCTTGATACGGCTGAATGTGCCTGTCTGGCGTTTGTGGTACGGTATCATCTCTTTATGCCGGAAAACGCCTTGCGTCGAGATCTGAATGATGAGAAGTTTATCAGGCGCTGCGCCGAAACCATAGGGGATGCGGAACGACTGGCTATGCTGTATCTCATTGCTGTTGCAGATTCACATGCTACCGGGCCCTCCGCCTGGAGTGACTGGAAAGGGGCACTGCTCTACGAGATGTATATGAAGGTGCATCCCCATCTTCAGTTGCATTCTGCTGCGGATGTGGTGCGTCAGGTAAATGAAGGGGTGGATTGGCTTCGCAGTCAGGTTGTATCTCTTGTTGCCGGCGAAAAGGATCTGCGGCTGGCTGTTGCTGAGCTTCCTGTCGATTATCTGCTCAGTTTTACACCGGATGCGGTTGCCGGGCATATCCGGATCCATCGTGATAACTACCAGGTGCTGCAGCAGAAGGCCCTGGTCTTTCCGCAGAAACGGCAGAGCCAGTGGTCGCTGCTTATCATGTGTCGTGATCGCAGTGGGCTCCTTGCGAAGATATGCGGTGTCCTCAGTCTCCATAATCTGTCCGTGTTGAACGCCCAGATATTCACCTGGAAAGATGGCAGTGCGGTGGACGTTCTTGAGCTCCATCCTGAAGATGGTGTGAGTTATGAGGAGAAGGACTGGCAGGCACTGAATGATGATCTGAACCTTGCCCTTACTCATCGCCTTGGGCTTGGTCACAGATTGTATAAAAAACTCTCTTCAAGCCTTGGCAGACGTAAACGACCCTCGGGAATCAACGAAACCAGAGTGGTTGTGGATAATGAGGCGTCGGATCAGTATACTGTTGTGGAGATTTATTCCGCAGACAGCCCCGGTCAGTTGTACCGGATAACCCAGGCCCTGACAGATTTCGGGGTGAATATATATCGAGCCTATATTGCAACGGAAGTGGAACAGTTGATTGACGTTTTCTATGTGCTGGGCAGTCAGGGGCAGAAAGTGACAGATGTCCAGTTCATTGAAGAGTTGCGGGACGGCATTCGGTACGGAATGATGGTGTCGCCTGAAGTGTAAATTACATTTTTGTAAATATTTATTTTTTTATTTTTTTTATTTTCGCAAAATGGTAAATAAGTGTTTGAATGATGAATGCACTGTTTTACTGCGAAAATATGGCTATAATCCCATAAGGGAAATTTCTTTCATCTGCTGGCAGGTGTGCGGACTGAAAGGAATATATTCAACAAATTCAGTAAGGAGATCATGGAATGACCAGAGATGAAATTATGAGAACCATCGAGGAGGAAAATATTCACTTTTTCCGCCTCCAGTTTGTGGATATTTTCGGTTTTATGAAAAATGTTGCGATTCCACGCAGCCAGATAGAGAAGGCCCTTGATGGCATGATGATGTTTGACGGCTCTTCCATTGACGGCTTTGTACGTATCAATGAGTCTGATATGTACCTTAAACCTGACTATGATACCTTCACCATTCTTCCCTGGAGAAACCAGGAAGGGGTCGCTGCTGCGCGTATTATCTGTGATGTTGCAAAATCAGATGGGACTCCGTTTGAAGGCTGTCCGCGTAACAACCTGAAACGTGTTCTTGCTGAGGCCAAAGAGCTTGGTTACACCATGAATGTGGGTACCGAAGCCGAATTCTTCCTCTTTGAAAAAGATGAGGAAGGTCGTGCCACAACCATCACCAATGATGTCGCGGGGTATTTCAGCCTGGATCCCGAGGACACCGGAAACGACTGTCGTCGTGAGATCATTGAGACACTTGAGGAGATGGGCTTTGAGATTGAGGCTTCTCATCATGAAGTTGCTGAGGGTCAGCATGAGATTAATGTTAAGTATGCCGACGCCCTTACTGCTGCAGATAACACCATTACCTTCAAGTGGGTTGTTAAATCTGTTGCTTCCCGCTATGGACTGTACGCCACCTTCATGCCGAAACCGATCTTTGGTATAAACGGATCAGGCATGCATACCAACCAGTCTCTCTTTAATGCCGATGGCACCAATGCCTTCTTTGACGAGGATGGACCGTTGAAGCTTTCTGAGACAGCGTATCATTACATTGCAGGTGCTCTGAAAAATGCCCGTGCCTTTGCAGCTGTTACCAATCCCCTGGTAAACTCTTACAAGCGTCTCGTTCCAGGTTATGAGGCTCCTGTGTATGCCGCATGGTCTGCTTCCAACCGCTCAGCCCTCGTTCGTATCCCTGCTTCCCGCGGACTTGGAACCCGTACCGAGATCCGTTGTCCGGATCCAACATGTAACCCCTATCTCGCACTTGCCATGATGCTGAACTCAGGCCTGGACGGTGTGAAAAACAAGCTTACTCCTCCAGATTCCGTTGATCGGGATATCTTCAAAATGAGTGCGGCAGAGATGGAAGAGGCTGGTATCGTGGTAATGCCCGGCAGTCTCAAGGAGGCCCTCGAAGAGTTTAAGGCAAGCACCATTGCCAAAGAGACCCTTGGGGAGCATATTTTTGAGAAATACATTGTGGCCAAAGAGGCAGAATGGGACAGATACCGTACCGCAGTTACCGATTGGGAACTTGACGAGTATCTTGATATCTACTAGGTAGTGCAGTGTCCTCTCCCTATTTCACAGGAGGAGTCACATCGAGTACAAAAGCCCTGTTGACCTTCTGGTTGACAGGGCTTTTTTTTGTTGTTGTAAAAAAAATATGTGGTCTCTTTTTTTTTACAACATCGAGCGCGGGAATGAAATTGCCAGCTGGATGGGTTGATTTTACAGGAAAGAGTAAAAGTCAAATAAAAAAAATGAGTGAGTTGGCAGTTGGCCATCTCAATGTCGTGACCTGGTTTGAACAAAGAAATGGAAAATTGGTTATTTACAGAGGGTGTAATACATGATATTATACAGGCGTGTGGAGTGATTTTTTTTACGGTCGCATCAATAGTGGGCTGAGTATCGCCGGGTGTTTGCTCTGTGGTACCGGGTTTCTTGGTGTGTGGCTGATGGCAGTTTATCAGTATCACAAAGGGTGTTAAAATGAAAAAAGCCTATCTGGTGACCACTTTAACGGGTGTTTTTGCTGTTGCCATGTTTGGATCTTCTCAGGCAGCAACTATAAATATAAATGAAATCCCAGATACCGTGGAGTATGTTGACAGCATATCAACATTTAACACTACTGGCTTGTATATGGCTGATATGGAAGTTACCGTTGTCTACGAGGGTGGTGGCTCTGATACCGTGAGCTGGGATTCCAGTGGGGCGGGTACGGGCGCAGTGGGTAATGGTTGGTCATTATACATGGATGATCCTGCTCAGACTACCTATTATGGAAGCTTTTGGGTTTTTGATGTCACAGGTACCTCCATTGAATCAATATTTCTGGATGGGTTTGACAACAATGTAATATTTGATAATGATGGCGTCAACTTTGGTACTGTAGGTTCTCGGATGGGTTCACCGCTTGGAATCGATTTTGGTAATCTTGCCACCACGACGTATACTGACGTGATAGACGTTTTTTATATCGGTGATATTGCTATAACTGGTACATCTGTCTATGGTGATGTCTATCAGAGTATGCTTATAGACTTTACAGGGAGTGCCTTTACTTCAAAGGATGTTTTTGAGTTCTATCAGGATACTGATAATATCTCCAATCCTATTCCAGAACCAGCCACCATGCTGCTGTTTGGTGTTGGTGTCACCGGCTTGCTTGGAATGTGTTACAGGAGAAAACGAAAGTAGTGTAAGTTTTCTATCTGATGTAACAGAGTTATACCTTAATGTGAATACCGGTGGCTGAATGTAGTTGGCGGTATTCGCGTTTTTTTATTTTCAGCCTCCTCCAGCTGTCTCTCAGTTCTGAATCTACGGGTGAATTGCTTTGTTCGTTATCCGCCCAAGACACTGTCTCAGCGTCAAAAAGACTTGAGGCTGGACGTGAGGCACCCGTGGTCTCCCTGTGGAATGGTAGTACAGAAAAGCTGATTGCCTCCCGGTCCCTTCTCATTCAGCGATATATTCTTCCAATATGGTTGTAATCCTTGGCAGAGAGGTGATGTCCCGCACCATTTGTAATTGCACGATATCACACTGCCGGGCAAGATCTGTGCATTGCTGGAAGATGATGTGGTGACTTTCCTTGTTGAATGCATGGTGGTATCTGGAAAAATATTGATTCCCAAGCAAGCATAAACTCTTTTCTTTTTCTGAAAGTGTTGTCAGTTTAGTGGTATTACCATATTTGAGCATTACAATAGTCTGTAATGGTGTTGTCTCATTTCTAAACTGTTCAGAGTAACATAGGACATGTTTCTGGATGGTGGGGGCCACAAGTGGAAAAGCTTCTGGTTTAAATCCAAGGACCCGTACTGCATCCGGCCATAATTTTAGTCTGGGGATACCGGGAAGAATTTGTGTGGGCTGCAGCTTGTGTATTTTCAGTGCTGTGACATCATCGGTGAGAAAACCGTGTCCCCTGGTAAGCAGGGATGCGGTTATTGTTGATTTTCCATACCCTTTCTGGCCGATGATAAGTAAGCCACGGCCGTTAATTTCCACTGAACTACCATGCAGAATGAGGAGACCTCGTTGCTGAAGAATTGCCGCAAGCACAATACCGTACAGTGGTTGCTGTTCCAGATTAGCCCGCCCATTCTCTGTGGGAGTGATGATGACTCGCCTGCCTTCACATATCGTATAGGAAGCGACACCTGGCCAATGAACACAGAGACCATTATCTGATTGAAAAAGGGATATGCTGGATGGTTTCTGGTGTGATGCCGGAAGAGGAAGATTCCTCAAAATTGAGATATCCGGGGTGTCGCGGGAGCTTTCAGAGAAACCTGGAAGAGGGCAGTCAGATTGTATAAGAACCCCGTACGCCGAGTAATAGAACAAACAGAATACTCCTTAAGTACGGAAGGTGATGTTGTGAATTATCGTTGTACTCAGGCTGGATTAACTGCAGACATCGTCACAGCCGGTAGCACCAGGAAATGCACAATCGGTATTAGTACAGTCCTCATTAGCCCTGGTGAGTTCTTCGGCTGTGCCTAATACGGTGATTTCCGGTGCAGTGTACTCTGCTCTGGTGGCCAGACCGCTCAGTTCAATTTCCGGTGATAATTTTTCATTGTGTTGAGACATGCTTTGCTCCCTGTTTGTTTGCTAACCAATCTGCAAGGCTGATACAGCGTAACAGATACGTCATGTCCAGAATAGAAGTTTTGGAAGATTGTTGACGAAATGAATTCTGAATTTCTTCGAGCTTTTCTTTATTTATGTAATAATAGACATCTTGGGGAAATCTGTCAATATGAAAACGAAGCCAGGAATTGGCAGTAGTTGAGAATAGGTGCCGCAAATTTGGAGAGAAATCCGTTTTGCTTTTTCTCCTTTTAATGATTTCAGGGAGGAGAGAGGATAAGGATGCTCTGACAATATGACGATTATATCCATGGGAAAATTTTTGACGGGCAGGCAAGGCAAGGCAGAAAGAAATCAATCGGGGATCAAAAAAAGGATACCTGCTTTCAATCCCATGGCTGACGCTTTGCAGGTCCATGAATTCAAGCGCAACCGGCTGGAGTGGACTACTGATATTACGCAAATGGCAATGTTGCTCCCTCTGACTGAACCTCGGTGGTGTGAGCCTTGGTGTCAAAAGGTGCTCTTTAAGATTGCTTTTGAGAATGAATGCAGTGTTGAGGTGCCGAATGTTTTCTGCAATTTGGCGGGAATAGTATCTGTTTTGGAGGAAAGGGGGAAGCGTATTAAAGAGACTGTGTATACCCAACCGCATGAAAAACTTTGCTCCCTGGCTGAGAGTTGGTTCGTTCTGGATTGCCAGAAATTCACGTAGAAGACTGATCCATTGGCCATGGACGAAAAGCTCATGAAACAGACCAAGTCCATAAGAAACTGCTGAGTCGCCATCATGACCATCAAGAAGTGTACGGACACCTGTTTTTCCGGCTGCCTTAAGAAGTGCATCGGGCATGAAAAAGTGGGGTGCCGAGAACGGTTCATCGTGTCGAGCAAATGCAGCGTCATATGCAGGGCCCGGGTTGATTTGGTCTGCGATAATAGAGTGAGAAACAAGGGTATGTGTTTTTAATATGGCCTGGAAATAGTGTCTTTCATCACATTCTGTGACGGTATCGAATACACCTGAACAGGTGTGAAGCGAACCGTGTAAATGTTTTTTCAAGGGACCTGCAGCCATACACACTATGGAAGAGGAGTCCAGTCCACCACTGAGAAGCGATCCCACAGGGTGTGTAGAACGCATTCTGCATTGGACAGCTTCGTTGAAGATTGAATAAAACTGCTCCTGGTATTCTGAGCCGTTGCGACAGGATGTTGGAACAGGATGTGGCTGCCAGTACATCTGGCATGTGCTTTTTTCAGGTGTAACCTCCAAGGTGTGTCCAGGGGGGAGTCGGAGTATGTTTTTATAAAAGGTGGAACTGTTTTCAGTAATAATACAGGTTAGATAGTCGGCGATTCGTATTTCATTGGGCGCAGGGTCAAATTCCGGGATATGGAAGAGACCTTTTATTTCAGAGGAAAAGGCAAAAACAGAGTCCGTCAGCAGATAGTAAAAGGGTTTTATGCCCATGTGATCCCTGGCACAGAAGAGAGAGTTTTTTGATATGTCCAGAATGGCAAGCGCAAAATCTCCAAGGAGATGGTGCACACACGCACTCTTCCATTTCTGGAAGGCGGCCAGAATAAGATCGCTGTCCGTCGTTTCGTCGAGTGGCAGTTTCCAGCCAGTGCGGTCTTTGAGTTCCTGTCTGTTGTCGATACGCCCATGCCAGGTGATCACAAAATGATCATTTTCTGATTTTCCGGGTAAACTTTCAAACAGAGATTCGGGTGTGTTGTGGAGCATACAGTGGATAAGACCGGCGTGGGGTGAGGTGTAGGAAGTTACACCGTCCGGGCCACGGTGGGCGAGGGCTTCACTCATCATCGTGATTTGTTGAAGGTTCAGGTGCTGGCGGTCACGATGAAGTATCCCCCCAATACCGCTCATGGTTCATCCAGAGAGGAAGGTGACGAAAGTTCATGGTACTGGTGAAGGTTGCTGATATCACCAAGCAGAATGTTTCCGTTCATGCTGAGCCATGCATGGGCTTCAAATCCGGATTGGATCTGGTTGTTGACGCCAATGTGGAGTGTAGTTTTATAACCTTTTTCCGCAAGAAGTTGTTTTCCGGCGAGGCATTGCGCAAGGCAGGTACTCAAGGGAACCAGTCCGTTGGCGATGTGGATCAGGCGGGCAAGCCTTGCCGGAGGAATGGTTGAGGATTCTGGGTGTTTGAGAAGTTTTCTCGATCTGGAGCTTACAGAGGTAAAAAGAGCCTGCAGCTCCCGTTTTCTGAGGAGCAGCCGAAAATATCCAATGGTGTAAAACGCCTTGATGAAAAACAGTTTCTCCTGGTAGGAGAGACGAAAAAATTTAAACAGATCACGCATCAGTAACTGTTATGAGATTATGTTCAGCCAACGCGATGAGGAAATCTATAATTTCCTGTTTGCATTTTGCCTCTGTTGTATCGTATTCGGCCGTAATTTTTTGAACAATGGTGTCATAATTGACGGGTTGAATCAGCAACTGCCAGATTGTTGAGGCAACTGGATTGAGTTGACTGTAAATTCCAGAATCCATATCCAGGATAATAGTTTCCTGGTCAAGTTCAGTTGATAATTTGTCCGTCTTACGACAGAATGCCAATGTTGGTAATGCTGTGTTTTCCAGGGATATCTTTTTTATTTTGTCCATGGTCAGTGGTGGTTGTTCTTTATCTTGAAGAAAATATGAGTACTGTTCATTCATTCAGTAATGGAGCAGTGAACCTTCTTTTTTAGCGATTTTCAAACCATAATAGATAGAGGTGCTGCCCAGTGCTACAAATAATAGTGAGAGTATGCAGAGAATATAGAGTTGATTCTGAATTTCATGAATTCCAGCGCCATTTAATAATACCTGTCGGATGGCTTCAAGTCCATGCGTAACTGGAAGGATATTAGAAAAAGGAACCAGCCAGCCGGGAAGTACTGAAACTGGGTAAATTACTCCACCCAGAAGAGCTGATGTCATGGCAATGAGGCTTCCCACAGGGTTGCCCTGTTTAAAGACCAGAATAAAGGTGGCCGATAACAGACCAACTCCAAAGAGTGGTACCAGTGTGAGGATAAAACTCAGAATAAGGGCAGTAATATCTATTGATGGGAATGAGACGCCGAATACGCATATTCCAAGGAGGAAATAAAATAGAATACGAAGGCTTGTGGCCAAGAGTTTGTAAGTAAATGATGAAAAAAGGATGGTGTTGATTGAAGTTGGGGTGACCAGGAGAGACTCCAGGGTCCCAAGGACTTGAGCGGTACGAATTTCATTGGAGAAGGTGTTTGTGGATGTGGCTATGAAATCAGTCAGGGCGACTCCAATCAGAACAAAGGGGAAATAGTGACTGCCATATGGCTCAAGAAGGGGGCTGGCTTGCCCGTCGAACATCTTGGAAACCAGAAAGAAAGAAAAGGTGGTGATGAGAATACGAAATCCTTGGGAAACAAAGTTGAGTCTGTAGCTGGCAGCTGTTTTAAAGTCTCGTTTTAGGAAGGCAATGAATTTCGTCGCTACACTGTTACTCAACATGGCAGGTACCGGGGTGTGGTTTGGCCACGATTGTTGTGAATACAGTTTCCAGAGATTCTGATTCCGGCAAAACCTCAAATATATCAACACCAGAGTTCGATAAGTTACGTATGATTTCAGGGATCTGATTCCGGGGGGCAGAGACGTGCCAGGTGGATGAACCGTCACGGTGACGTGTGACAATCTTGAAATCCCTCTGCTGCATGATAACGCTGTCTGAACCACTGACGGTTATGGAAAATCCGCATTGTCCGAGCTTGCGGTTTCTGATTGCATCAGCAGAACCGCTTTGGAGAACTTTTCCATTATTGAGGATGGTTAAACTGTCGCAGATCTCGTTTGCCTCAGTGAGATTATGGGTACACCAGAGTATGGTTTTTTCCTCTTTAATGGAGAGAATGTTTTTGGTGAAATCCAGGACTTTACGGCGGGCGATTGGGTCGAGGCTGGAAGTGGCCTCATCAAGAAGCAGTATGTCGGGCCTGGAGAGCAGAGCTCTTGCAATGGAGAGGCGCTGTTTCTGACCTGCCGAATAAGACATAAACCGAAAATCTGCATAGTCAATTAATTGAGTCAATTGTAATACCTGGTCTATCCTTCTCTTTTTTGCTGCTCCGTTCAGATTGTAGAGAGTGGCAAAAAAATCAAGATTGTCCCTTCCTGTGAGTCGCCAGTAAAAGGTGCGGTCATTGGTGCTGACAAGACCAATTTTATTTCTGACTTCTGCGGATTGAGTGGATAGGGAATATCCGGAAATGGAACCAGTTCCCTTATCGGCTGAGACCAGCGTGGCGAGGATTTTGATAAGGGTGGTCTTTCCGGCACCGTTAGGCCCCAGCAGACCCATTATCTCACCTTTTTCAACGCTCAGAGAAATGTCATCAAGCGCTTTTGTGCGCCGTGGTTTCTGAAACAGAAATGTCTTCCAGTTACGTTCGGTGAATGTTTTCGAAATATGATGGAGTTCTATTGCAGGAGGCATGTTTACTATGGTGACGGGATTCGTCAAACGTTAGGGAACTCGAGTATCAAACTATACGTGAAAGCGACAGAGGGGTCAAGTCGGCTGTTGACTTTTGTGTCGTACCCGGATGATATTACTTATCTCATCAAGAGTTTTCTGCAAACGTTTGTCTCTTTCTTTTCTGTGGTTAATCTTTTGAGTCACTGTATTTACAGTGCTGTAGCTGGTGAACCCAAATTCACGGCCGACAGATGACAGAGTCATGTGGCAGAGGGTGCGCACAAGGTAGACAGCTATGTATCTGGCCAAGTTCTCAGTGCCTCTTTTTGATTTCATTAACTCGATTTCAGAAATATGGCAGTGAGCACATACTGCGTTTATTACCTCACCTGCGTATGGCGTTAAGGTCTTTGACTCAGGGATTTCTGCATTAAGCAGTCTGGAGAAGAGTTCTTTAATCGATTCTTTGAATGGATGGCTTTGTAGCGTCTACGAAACAGCTGTCCTTCTTTGTTATGTATGCAATTGAACCGTTGGGTGTATACCCCGTTAATATGGAGCATACAACGTGAAAGATTTCCCTCGGGAGTCTGGAGCAGAAGATGGTAGTGGTTCGGCATCAGACAGTAGGCGGATATTTGAAGATTCCATAGCTCTGAAGATTCACA
Organism: Deltaproteobacteria bacterium; assembly: GCA_024280265.1. Lineage (GTDB taxonomy): Bacteria > Desulfobacterota > Desulfobulbia > Desulfobulbales > Desulfocapsaceae > Desulfocapsa. The sequence goes on along the minus strand of JAJRQL010000070.1, from coordinate 18,940 downwards.
AAGGGTTTTTATAAATCTCTATTCAATTCGTAATGGTCTGGACATGGTGTTCTGCAAGTATGTTTTTTTGGTTTTTTTTATTTTCTATTTTGAACAACACAACAGTCAAAAACGGACTTGATCCCTGTGGTTTTAGAGAGCCTCTTTTTAGTTTAGAAATAAAAAGAGGCTTGGAGGGTGGAATAAGAAGATGGCTATTTTGTTGTGATATCCTTCGATATTTTTTCAAAAACCTTTTCGCCGATTCCTTTCACGTTCTGGATGTCTTTAACAGTTTTGAAGGGATGATCTTTACGATACGCAATAATCGCCTCAGCTTTTTTCTCACCGACTCCGGGGAGACTGATTAAGGTATCTTTGTCAGCTGTGTTGATGTTTATTGCAGCAAGGGCCACATTAACCGTTAAAAACAATAAGGTGAGAACAATAAGAACATATTTCTTCATAGACGTGCTCCTTAGGAAAATGCTATATAGGGTCGACTAATCCGACACCTTTTCCTAACAGTTTAGCGCGGCTGTTTATATTGTAAAGGAACAATCTTAATATACTGTAATGTTACATTAATGTAGGTAGTAACCTGACAAAATTGTAGAGTGTAGTAGTTGGCAGGACGGACATTAGTGAAGGATGATCCCTCGTTCCCGTAGTTCTTCAATAATTTCGTTCACACAGTCGCGTAGTGGACGGGTGCCGGTATCGAGTTCAATGTCGGGATTTTCCGGGGCTTCGTAGGGAGATGAAATTCCGGTGTAGTTTTCAATCTCACCGGCTCTGGCTTTTTTGTAGAGTCCTTTCACGTCACGTTGTTCGCAGATTTCAAGGGAGCAGTTGCAAAAGATTTCAATGAGATTATCAGTTCCGATGATATCTTTTACCCGCTCACGATCGGCCTTGAGCGGAGAAATAAAAGCCGTGAGTGAAATAACTCCGGAGTCGAGAAACAGGTTTACCATCTCGGCGATACGGCGCAGGTTTTCCCCGCGATCTTCCAGGCTGAAACCAAGATCGCCACATAAACCGTGCCGGACATTGTCGCCGTCAAAAACATAGGTACGGCAGCCCATCAGGTGCAATCGTTCTTCCACCGCATGGGCAAGTGTCGATTTACCGGAACCGGAGAGTCCGGTAAACCAGAGGTTGATACTCATGTGACCGTTCAGAGTTTCTCGCCTGGGGCGGCTGACTGCGGCGCGTTGTTTGATTACATCTGGAGATTTCATTGGTACCTTAGCAGAACATCTTTTTAATGTAGGGGAGGAGGGTGTCTTTGATTTCCGGGTGTTCAAGGGCAAAAGCAAGGTTGGCCATTTGAAAACCCGCCTTGTCACCACAGTCAAACCTGGTGCCCTGGAATCTGTAGCCGAAAATCGGTTGTTCTTCGAGCAGCTGTGACATGGCATCGGTGAGCTGGATTTCACCGCCTGCTCCCTTGCCCTGGTCGCCAAGGATATCAAAGATCCGTGGAGTCAGAATGTATCTGCCAATGACGGCCATATTGGATGGTGCCTCTTCCGGCGCCGGTTTTTCAATCATCCCCTTGACCCGAAACGTTTCTTCGTTGGTCTGTTCCGCATCAAGGATACCATATTTAGATGTTTCCTTTTTCGGAACCTCAATCACGGCAACAGTAGACGCCCTGAGTCGGTCAAACTCTTTTATCATCTGACGCAGAACCGGGGTCTCACTTTTGATGAGATCGTCTGCAAGAAGCACGGCAAACGGTTCATCACCGACAATGTCGCTTGCACACCAGATGGCGTGGCCAAGCCCCAGAGGTTCGCTCTGCCGTGTGTAGATGATGGTGCCCGATTCCGGTACCAGGGATTCAATCTCTTTTAGGAGTTCAAGGTTCTGGCGCTGTCTCAAGGTCTCTTCCAGTTGAAAAGATCTGTCGAAATGATTTTCCAGGGCACCTTTACCGCTGCCGGTGACAAAAATCAGGTGTTCAATACCTGAGGCCAGGGCCTCTTCAACAGCATATTGAATAAGAGGTTTGTCAACCACCGGAAGCATCTCTTTTGGCATGGCTTTAGTCGCTGGGAGAAAACGGGTGCCAAGCCCGGCCACCGGAAAGACTGCTTTTTTGACCTTCATAGATTAACCTGATTATATATGATTGAAAATATTGATTACCTGCGCCACAACAATTCTATTTTAGTGGACTATGAGAAAACCTGCTACTATAAAGATATTCTGCAGTATAGTAAATAGGTAGTAATACCCAATTTATAGCAATAATTTTCTTGCTATTGTGCTCCAGTTTGCGGTTTGATTAAGAGAGGCATTATCCTTTTCACGTCTGATCAGAGGAAAAAATGAAATATCTGTTTGTTATTCTCGCATTGGTTATCCTGAGTTCAGCGGTTACCCTATACTATCTACAGCCGGAAGATTTGTCAAAAAACCGGGATGTTGCTGTCACTGTTAATGGGCATCAACTTTCCAGGAAACAGGTGAGCGACCAGGGACTGCGCCGGGGATATCACTCCGGGGAGTCAGAGGAATCCTCCATAAATTCCCTTGTCATCAAACAACTGCTCCTCGATGAAGCCCAGCGTATGGGAATTGACAGGGAAGATGAGTTCCGTAAGGCTCTCAAGGATTACTATGAACAGTCCCTGATCAAAGTCCTCACTGACAGAAAACTGAATTCTGTGCAAGTCATGGTAACGGACGAGGATATTGATCGTTACCTCAATTGTTCCGGGAAAATGCTCACCTTTACTCGAATACCCGTTGAAAATGGCAAAATACTTGAGGAACAGAGTCGGCAGAACAGTGTTATCTTCGATGATCTTTCCGAATCTCTGCGGCTGGTGCTCGCCAGTCTGAAACCCGGTGAAAAGATAAGCCAGTTTGAAACAGGGACGGAAATCGGCATGATCCTTCTTGATAAAATGGAGAAGGCAGAGGGCTTTGACCCTGTGGTGTATGATCGTGAAAGGGTGCGTGAACTTTTGAGTAACTATAAGAAAAGCCTTGAGATAGATCGATGGATTAACGGCCTGCGAAAGAATGCATCTGTAGTTGTATTTGATGAGGAACAGAAGAATGACTAACGCTGTAAGGTACACACGTAGAAATTATTTCATTAAAAAGAACTTCCAGGGAAAACTAATCCTGGGATATTTTCTTTTTATGGTGGCTGGCTGTTTTATCTTTGCCCTTGTCCTGGTTCTTTTGTCAGCGGACAGCATGACCATGGTGTACCAGAATAATGATCTCAAAATTGGTCAGACCCCTTTCATGCTGATCAAGCAACTGCTCACCGCTCATTGGATCTTCATTGTCGTGGGGAGTGCATTGGTGGTAGTTATCGCCATGTTTATTACCCACAGATTGGCTGGCCCCATGTTCCGTCTTGAACGTGCTGTGGATAATATGGTCGACGGTCAGCTTGATGATGTGATTCATCTGCGGGAAAAGGATGAGGGAAAAGAGCTTGCTGCAAAATTAAATCAGTTTAATCGGGGTTTGTCCGAAAATATTGCAGAGTTGCGAAAACGGTCGCAGAATATTGATGATCTCCTCGCGCAGTATGCCTCCATCGATCCTGCCCATGCGACTGCAGAGGACTGCGCCTCCATCCAGAACTCCATTACCCGGCAAAACCAGATCATCAGGGAGATTGCTGATGTATATAAATTACTTGATGACTAGAGTCTACTGTTTAGTCCTGGCTTTTGTTCTCTGCCTGGCCTCTCTTTCGGGAACGGTTCAGGCACAGGAACAGAAAAGTCGCTATGTGACACTTGTCTATGGCGATAAGGGTGTTTTGCGGGAATTTAACGACAACCTGCGCTTAAATCGTAAGCTCGGTTATGCCATGCGGAAAAAGGGTGTGATTACCAGCGCCGATGAGGTGTTGGCAAAGGTTGATATTCTTATCGAAAAAGTCCAGGTAGTGTTGGATATGTTTCCCGACAGATACCATATCCGCTTGGTTATTGTGCCGGATTCCGGTGACGTGGCCAAAATCTACAAGCAAAAGTATGGAAAACGGGTCAGGCACATCGCCTATTACTCCCTTTCTGAGAAGACCATCTATATCTCAGCAGATGATACCAATATTCGGGTACTGGCCCATGAGGTGGGCCATTCGGTTATCGACCACTACTTTAAAGTACGCCCCCCCTACAACATCCATGAACTGATGGCCCAGTTTGCTGAAAAACACGTCACCGATTAAGCGCAGGAAACCATGAGGGGTCAAGTCCGCTTTTGACTGTTTGTGGCCATGCAACGTGAAAGATTTTATCCGGATTTTACAATATTTATGTGCAAGTACAGTCAACAGCAGACTTGACCCCCTGGGTGTTTTATGGGCAGATACAGATATCATAAACTTGCGTTAGCGCCACTGTTGAGACAGCCGGAGCCTTTTCTGGAAGAAATTTCAGCATTGTCTGTACCCGTGAAGGAAGATCTTTTGATCTTTATTCGCCGTAATGATCTGGGTGCCATGTGGTGCCAGCTACTCAGAAGATACCCGCGATTCCTGATTTTCAGCCAAGAACTCCTGCAGCTGCTTGAGCGAGATTCGCTGGAGTTGGCTGCCCGCTATCTTATCCAGCAGCATGTTCTCAATACCGTCGCTGCTATCTTCGATGGGAAATCGATTGTTTATGCTGTGTTTAAAGGGGTTCATGTTCGTGAACTGTTATATGATCAACCATCGGTGCGTCCTGCTGTTGATATAGATATCCTTATCCATTCTGCGGACGTGAGCAAAGCGATTGAAGCGCTCACAGACATGGGATTCTCTCTGGAGGTAAAAGAGCAGAATGTCAGCCACGAAGTAACGCTCTATTATAAAAATGTGGCTGTTGATCTTCACTGGCATATTCTTCGTCCCGTACGGTTACGGATGTCACTCACCGATGAGTTTCTGGCCAGACGACGGCTGTATCCTTCTTGTGCAGGATTTGACGTAGAGACTACCCTTTTTATCATGCTTGTACACCCGGTCTTCACCAAATATTCCACCACATCAATGGCTTCCCTGGTGCGGTTTGTTGATTTATTGCGATGGGTCGAGAAACAACCAGTTGACTGGGAGAATCTACTGAATGTTTTTTCCAGATATGGTGTCTGTACTGCAGCGTGGATTACAGCGCGTTATCTTAATAAAGTTACGGGAATGAGTCTTCCGGATGATTTTGTGAGAAAGATACGACCTTCTTTTCTGAAAAGGACTTATCTGAACATATGGATACAGTATGATCTGGCCAGCAAATTAATGCCGTACCCGGTTCTGATACAGATTGGCCTGACGCTACCAGCCCAGGACAGCTTTTCAGATGCTGTACGTTTTGTGAGAACTTTGTCGGCAGAGAAGAAAGTGGCCAGTGAGAAAAAACGGGAGATTCTGACTGCAAAACGATGACAATCGTTTACGTCCTGTAATGACATGCTGTTTCGTTCTTTTTTCCTTGTCAGAACCAGTCGTTGAGTAAGTCCAGATAGTGATATTTTATTGTATCAACCCATTCCGGGTTATGATTCAGGCCAAGCAGGCCGTGACCCAGCCAATAGTAAATGATGGATGGGATTTCCCGCAATACCTCCCTGCGACTTGGGAGAGAATTCCACCAGAACACTTCAGGATTTCTCGGAACAGCGGCCACATACGAAAACCGTTCTGCGGCATTCTCAAAGAGATGTTTCATGGTCCACTGCACCCGGTACAGGTGGTAAGGATCACTTATAAAGACAATTCTCACCTGAGGGCTGTTCTGCAGGTATTTCTGTAAAAGAAGACCTTCCTCATAGGTGTTGGTCCCGGAAGGGGCCAGCATAACAATTTGCTCATCAGCCATTTGTCTCTTTTTGAGATTGAGATAGGTGATCTCAGTAGTTGCGATGATCTTCTTCCCGAAACCTTTTTGCAGCAGAGAAATAGCCTGGTCGAGTCGTGTCGGATTATAAGAAAGGCAGACAATGATGTCGGAAGGGACCGGTTTTGAAGAGCGGTCCAGTAAGGTATCCATATTGTAGAAGAGAAGGGTGCCTCCGCTAAGAACCATGAGCAGGAGAGCGGCAAAAAATCTTGTTTTGGTAAGAAAAAGCACAGAAAATTAATCCCAGCAGCTTTTGATGATGGAGAGTATCCTGTCAAGGTCATCTGCCTTCATTCCGGTTCCGGAAGGAAGGCAGATACCCTTCTCAGACAGTTCACCGCAAACACCGCCCCCTATTGTTTCATACTCTTCAAATAGCGGTTGCAGATGCATCGGTTTCCAGGTGGGTCTGGCCTCGATATTATTTTCTTCAAGTCGGGAAATTATCGCGTCACGGCTAAAACCTGCAGTCTCCGGATTGATAATGGCGCAACTCAGCCAACGGGTGGAACAGGCATAGTCGGGCTCAGGCATAAAAGAGATTCCCGGCAATGCGCCCAGTTCTTCAGAGTAGTGTTTGAATATTTGCCGTTTTCCCTCAACCCGTTTTTTCAGTACCCGAAGTTGTCCTCTACCAATGGCGGCCAGCACATTACTCATCCGGTAATTATACCCCATTTCGGTGTGCTCATAATGGACCGCTTCGTCCCGTGCCTGGGTGGACCAGAAACGCACTTTTTCAATCAGCGCTTTATCATTGGAAACAATCATTCCACCACCGGAAGTAGTGATTATCTTGTTGCCATTGAAAGAATAAAATCCGGCCCTGCCATATGATCCAGGAGCCTTTCCTTTATACGTTGCTCCAAGGGCCTCGGCCGCATCTTCAATCAGTGCGATTTCATAACGGTCACAGATTCCTTTGATGGGGTCAATATCTGCAGGCTGACCATAGAGGTGAACAAGAACAAGTGCCTTTGGAAGACGATTCTGCTTATCGAGCCTCACAAGTTCTTCAGCAAGAAGTTCCGGGTCCATATTCCAGCTCTGCCTGTCAGAATCAATGAAAACCGGCCGGGCTCCCAGGTACAGAATGGGATTTGCACTGGCCACAAAGGTGAAACTGGAGCAGAACACTTCATCACCAGCCACCACGCCCACATAACGTAACAAAAGATGGAGCGCGGCAGTACCTGATGAAACCGCAACGGCGTAATCAGTTCCTACCTCTTGTGCAAATTCATCCTCAAAGGCATTTAGCTGCGGCCCAACCGGCGCGATATAGTTTGATTCAAAGGCTTCCCGCACAAAATCAAGCTCTTTTCCGCCCATGTGTGGTGCAGAGAGAAAAATTCGTTTATTCACAATTCACCTTTCTCGTAGAAAGAAGTTCAGCTGGTTCCCACAAATTCAGGAAAGTAGTTCAGTCTCCCGCATCATTATCGGCAGTTCGTCCACATCACGCAGGAAAATAAGATCCGGTTCAAATTCATAGAGATTGAAGGTACGGTCAAAGGTGGGATCATTGTCTAAAAGGCGGATGGTGTCTTCGGCAAAATTGGCACCGCCGGCGGCAAAGCACTGGGTAAACGCGACATGCCGGATATTTATCTCTGTTACCTTGGGGTTGCCCTGTTCATCTTCTTTCAGATCAACAGTAAAAAAACCATGTTTCTCAGCACCTGTTTTTTCAAACATGATTTCCATAGCCTTTCGTGCTGTTTCAAATACGCCGGGATCATTAAGCAGCCTGCCAAATGAGGTGTTTCCGGTTATACCGGATGGCGCTACTTTGGCCATAATGTACTGTACACGCTCACCAACGGCGCTCCTTACAAGTTTACCATTGAAGTACAGCAGTTTACAGGCCAGATTCCGCCCCGGCAGAAATTCTGAACCAAGAAATTTTTCAACATCAGGATTTATCGTCACCCAATTCCTCAAATCACCGGCAGATTTTACCTGCAAAGACCCTAAACCACTGGACCCCTCGGCACTTAGTACCCAGAACGGGAAAGGGAGAGCAAAGTCGTCGGTACGTTCTAGTTCGTCACGCATAAATGAAAACGATTCAGGAACAAGCCCGGACGGTTGCAAATGTCTGGTCATGACGGCTTTATCCACCAGTTGGCTGGCTACTTTATAATCAGGAATGAGCGCTTTACAGGGCAATGACGATGTTTCCGCCCTTTTTGACCATTCCAGCGCTTCAACTTCGGGCAGAACCACGGCACAGTCAATACTCTCCCGCGCTATCAGATCTTCCATGGCCGGCCAGTATTCAGCGCTCATTGCCCTGGGTACCAGGTATGATTTGCTGAACAGGCTATCCCGGTACAGTCCCATGGCATATTTATTACAGTCTGTGGCAATAATCCGGTAGCGCGCGTATCTACTGTATTTTTTCAAGGCTATGGAAAAACTTCTTGGTGTGGGGCCCCCGACACCGTTCATTAAAATTGTTTTCATATTGCTCTCGTTGGTCTTTGACTATAGCTGTCCCAATGGTTCTTTAGCACGGGTTTTAATCCCTGCTTGATCGGTAGCTGCCAGACAAGTTTACACCAGTCATGATTTCCCTCGATCAGCCCTGGTCCGTTTTCTGTCACGGCGACATCCCAGCCGATAGAGCGGTTTTCCGGTGCATGAACAGCGGCCTTCTTTACCATGCTGATAATCTCCGGCCAGTACGGCACCTGGAACCCGACAATATCCACACCCGTGACCGGATGCACAGTTACATCATCTTTGGTAATATCACTGTACACACCGGGCGTATTTACGATCCCGGGTTTGATATCAATGGCAGCCGCAAAATTACCCGATGCCATATTGTCAACCGGGGAGTTTTCGGAAACTCGCAGCCGTGCTCCCAGCAAAACCACCTCATCGTCAGCATCCAGCTGGGTAATAACCCGAACCGTGTTCACTCCGGACGGAGACAGGGACATCAAGTCCGGATGCTGGACAATAAATTCTTCGGCCAGGTCATAATTTTTCTCTTCCATGAACTCGACCAAATCTCTATTACGGAAGAAATCAGTTTTATAAATACCAACCTGCCAGCCGCACTGACCATGTGAATATTTAAGAACGATCTTGCCGGATGGATTGGCCAATATCTTCCGGCATACCTCATCCTGAGCGCGCAGGGTGTCGATGTCGGCGGCCAGATGTTTGACAAAGGGACTGTATCTGACAAAGAACTCTTTTTTATCATCCAGTACTGCACGGGAGGATTTCGGATTCATCAGCAGCTGGTATTCATACATGTAACCGGTACCGGCATAAGTCGCCCGCTCTCTTGCATCTTTTTCGTAAAAGTGGAACTGAAAATATTCCAGCAGAGATGTGTTGTATTTCAGTGACGAACCAACCATATCGGCCAGCAGAGCTACTGATGACCTGTCCTGCTGGTTTGTGACATGGTTTGTGAACAACCGTAACTTTTTTGTGTCCAGGTTTTTCAGGTGATATCCGAGATAGAGCAAACGAGTGAGCATATTAATTGGTTCCGTCGAAAGGGGGCATGGTGATATTGGCGGCAGCATTGACACCATCCGAATTGATCACCTTTAAAACAGTCAAAAACAAAATTTTCATATCAAACCGGAACGAGATATTATCAACATAGTACACATCCAGCTCAAACTTCCTGGTCCAGCTTATGGCATTTCGGCCATTGACCTGGGCCCAGCCGGTCACTCCCGGTCGCACCAGGTGGCGGCGGCTCTGTTCTTCTGAATAAAGTGGGATGTACTTGAACAGTAAGGGCCGTGGGCCTATCAGGCTCATGTCACCTTTCAAAACATTGAGCAACTGGGGAAGTTCATCCAGAGATGTTTTGCGTAAAAAGGCCCCGATCTTCGTTGTTCGGTCATGGTTGGACAGCAGGTTTCCCTTTGCGTCGGTCTCGTCGGTCATAGTCTTGAATTTGATGACCTTGAACTCTCGCTCATACAAACCGGGTCTGCTCTGCAGGAAAAAAGGTTTGCCTCTGTTCTGCCAGAGCAGGACAAGGGTAATAACCAGTAGGATCGGAGACAAAAGAGCGAGGCCAAGCAATGACGAGCAGAAATCAAACACCCGTTTTAAAAAAATTCTATACATTCCAGCTACCCTGCGATACAGATTTTTCCTTACTCAATCCACACAACCAGATAATTAACAAGATACCACTTCCAGCAAATCGACCGTACCCATAAACTCAACATCCGGCCACTTCTTCACTATTTCCTCTAAGAGAGTTTTGAGAGCATCCAGTCCCTGCTTTCTGTTAGCCGGATCAATATGTCCGCAGTAGTTGACCCGGTGGGAGCTGATATTGGCTGGCCGGTGCCAGCGAAAGGCCGCCTCGACCTGCTTGAGGGCGTATTCAACCCAATCCGCACCCCGATCATGGGTGGGCTCAAACACCACGTTGCGCACCACCAGGCTCATTCCGGCCCGGTTCTTTTTCCCTGTCCAGTTGACACTCTTTGTCTGCTTTCCCCGACCCTGGTGTTCTGATTTTATCAGGGGTGTGTCAAGGTATTTGATACCTCCTTCCAGTAGAGAGTTATGGATACTCTGGTGTTCTCTCCCCCCTGGCGGAGTAAAATGAAGCGCCCGATACCCATAGACCTCTGCAAAGGCATCCAGCCCAGAGCTGATAATCTCCGCAAATTTTTTATTCTCTGTAAACTCCCAGAAATCAAATGCCGCGGTATAGCCAATGGTCGGATATCCGGAATCCGAAATACTGGTATAGGACCTGTTCTCCAAACAGGCCATCACCTCAGGATCCCAGGCGGCCAGTTTTTCCTCAAACACCTTCAGGTTCAGGTGCTCCCGGCCGTGAAACTGAGGGGCCAGCAAGCCCTTGTCCAGCCCCTCCTGCCAGAGCTGCCAGGCGCCGGTATAGGCAGCTGGTTCCATGGCTGCCAGTTTTGTATATGTCTCGGGCAAAAGCTCGTAGCGGTATTGTTCATTACCCTCCTCTGCCATCCGTTCAAAATCGATATTGCAGGGCAGGGCAAAGGGGGTAAATACCGCATGGTTTCCGTTTGCATCCTTTACAGAAGAGAGCGTCTCAAACAGCATCTCCAGGTCCTGCCTGGTCTCCAGGGTATCCAGGGCATCAAAGCGGGAAAGTGCCTTCAGCCCTGCCCTGTCCAGATTTTCGCGGGCTTTACGATTGGCCAGCCGGACATTGCCGTAATCATCCACAGATATTACAACGATCTTGCGGCGGGTTTTCCAGCCCCAGATGTTCTTTATATTATTTAGAATTGCTTGTTTCATATCTTTAAGACATTATTTCAGCCACGAATGACACGAATATTCACGAATAAAGGAAAACAATAAAAATTCGTGTTCATTCGTGTAATTCGTGGCTAAACAAAAAATCATTAATTAATGATCATTCGCAGCTAAATAGCGTTCAATAAATTTCCCGGCATTATCCCGTTTAAAATTGGCTGCCGCAGCCTGACTCTTTTCCGACATTTCCTTATATAATTCCTTGTCCTGACTGAGGCGCAGGATAAATTCCACAGCCCGGTCCAGCTCTTTTTCCGGAAAACACTCGGCATGACCGAATCGTTGCGCATAATCATGTAACTCAGAATCCGGAGCCGCGATATAGAGAGACGGAATCCCGTAGCTCATCAGGTTATACGACTTGCTGGGCACACTCCCTTTTGAGGTGAGTTCATCCAGAACAACAATCCCCAGGTCAGCAGCAGAAAGGGAGAAGGGGAACATCTCATCGGACTGGAAGGGTAAAAACTGACAGTTTGTGAGCTGTTTCTCCCCAACGATCTTTTGCAAAACTGGAACCATGGGGCCGCGGCCAATAATCTGAAAGAGAATATGCGGCTGATCCTGCATCCTTTCTGCAAGCTCTACCATAACCTCAACCTTATGGGTAAGTCCAATGTTTCCGGAGTACTGGACAATAAATTTCCCATGTAATTCGTGCTTTTCGACAAAGGGGTTGATATCCCTGGATACCTTGTTGTTTTTCTGAAAAATCGACCAGATCGGCTGGATAATGATTTTTTCCCTGTCCACATACTGAGCCACCAGGTCCGCCATCCGCTCACCGATGGTGAAGAGGCGAAGCATCTTGCGAAAGGAGATCCGGTTCAGCCAGGCCCAGATTCGATAGACCGGGTGGGTCTCTTTCATGCCGGTGATCTTGAAGATATCGGGATAGACATCCCAGATAATACTACTGCAGCGGTGAGGGAGAAAAATGTTGAGCAGATAGGCCATGGGCGGCACCGAGATAAAAAAAACCTCATAGCCGCGAAAGCGGAACAGCAGCAGAGACCAGATCCTGACCAGGGCCTTCAGGTAATTGAGCGCCTTGGAGACCCCGTGTGTCTCCTGCCATTTGTGAATGGAGCAGAGTTCAATACCATTGCTCAGTTCCTCGCCCTGGCTGTGCACATTGCCGGTGATCAGGGCAACCTGCTCAAATCTGGCCGCAAACTCGTTGCACAGTCCCACGGTAAGATAGTTGACCGCCTGGTTGACGACCACAATTTTACGATCAGTTATCTTCATTTAGTGTCTTACTTCATAAAAACTGTTCTTCAACTTGAATTTTCAGTAACTTCTCACCTTCCTTCGCAAGTATACGGTATTTTGCCAGTGCAGGTGTCTTTTAGCTGCTGATTTTACATAACCCGTTTAAAGGCGAGGTTGGCAATACGTTTCGCATAGTAGCAGGTTAAATTATGGTCGCAAATTTAACCTGCACGGTAAAGATTGTCATGTTAGCAGGAGGATCATATGTATAAATATATTGACAGGTTTTTTAAAATTACGGATGATAAAATACCACCAAAAGCTTTGGGTCTTGTAAAGTGGACCCATCAAGCGAGCATTGAACAGAAGAATTCTGTGGTTGAAAAATAGTTCTATATACTGTCACCGGAATTTTACTCCTTTAAATTGCGGCCAGATTCCCGTCTTTTGAATTAAAGATAATTAAACATGTTGATCCTTAACTTGACGGCTATGCTGTGCTGGGGGTGCTTTTCACAACATTCATACAGATATTATCAAATAAGCCAGTCTTTTTTTATCCTTACAGACCTGTAACTTACCGTAAATACACTAGCCTTGGTGAACGGTTACAATTTCCCTCAGATAAGCTGTGAGAGAAATGTTTTTGCGGGAACAATCGCGGGGAAACGAAGTGCAAAACAATCTCCCTCAACATATTCATGATTTATTGCTACCTGTAAAGCGTGGGGAGCACCAGTTTTATCCTGGAACCTTTTAAGGTGTGGGCTTAAAGCCGCCTTTCCTGATGATTTTACTTCAACGAGCAACCATGGCTGATTGTCACGCGTGAGAAGGAAATCAACTTCCCGATGCTCCTTGTCTCTTATAAAATAGAGTTGATAGCTCCCAAGGCCAATATCTGTCCACCATTGGGCAGCTTTCAAGAGATGGCAGGCAATGAAATTTTCATTTCTGCGGCCCGTATCTGGAATCAGGCTCCAGTCCCAGAGGTAAATCTTGGGTTGTTTACGCAGTGCCTTCGGGATATTTGCAGACCAGGGACGTATGGAAAAGGAGAAAAAAAGTGACTCCAGGGTACTGACCCAGCGGCGAATAGTATCAACACTTACATTAATGGAATTTGCGAGTGTACTGTAATTAACCAGACTCCCTGCCTGATGTATTAAATTTTCAGCCAGTATTTCTACCTGTCCGATGTCCTGGATACGTGAAAGATCACGGAGATCCTCACGGAGCAGCTGGTCGGTGCGTAAGCGTCGCCAGCGGTTGTAAAATCGTTTATTGTTGAACAAGAATGGCTCTGGAAATCCGCCAAAGGTGAGGAGCGTTTCGAAGTCTTTTTCTGGTAATTTTTGCGGTGCTCTGATTTCAGTCTCAAGTATTGATTGATTCAGTAGTTCAGCAACAGACAGAGGATGCATATGATAGAGGAAATAGCGCCCCATTAGACTGTCTCCCCCCGCCTTGAAAATATTCAAGTGTCCGGAGCCTGTAACAATGATCTGGCATTTATCAGAAAACAGATCAAAAAAACCTTTTAGAAACAGTTTCCACTTAGGATATTTATGGATTTCATCAAATATTACTGTTTCGGCACCGCCTGACAGGGTATCAAATCCACACTGGGAAGCAACCTTAGTTGCACCTGCGAGGATAAGTCGTCGATGTTCCAGTACATCCCAGTTAAAGTATAGAGATCGTGTTGATTGGCTGGCAACGGTTTTGGCCGTTGTTGTTTTTCCAACTTGTCTTGGCCCCGCAAGAAAGAGCATTTGTCGATGCTCGTTTGTATGCTCAAGGAGAAATTGTTCATATATCCTTTTCATTCTTTAATGGTACTGTCAGCACAGGAAAATGCAAGCCTAATATTAGTATAATCGTAAAATGGTACGGACTGTTTTACGACTATGCCAATATTGGTTCGATTTTCTTTGCGGAGATGGCCCAGAATTTCGAAAACATTCGTGTCCATTCGTGTCGTTTGTGGCTAAAAAAAACTGTGGCTCTTTCTTCCATCCTTCCCTTCAGCCAGATAGTTTACAGTCAGGTCTCCTTCTGTCTGGATTAAATTCGTCAGGTATTGCCAGAAATCTTTTTTTTCAACTGTTTCTTTGACCACCTGTGGTGGTAGGAATCTTCTCATCTCTTGGATAAATGTTTCCCTGACATCTGGTTCATCCATTAGTATGTGTACACGTTCATTGAGTAATGCTATGAAGTCATCGATTGATCGACCATGGTCTGCGACCTTTCGAGAAACAAGTTTAAGCGGTAGACTGGTATTTTGCTGCTTAAGCCATCCAATATCCCATAAGTCGCGATTTTTTAATCGGTTCGATCTCAAGGCCAGGGCAACTATCTTGTCTGCCAGAATGGACAACGGGAGTAACTATTCAGCGCACCCCGCAAAATATGGGTAAACTTAGATCTGTAACTGTTCAGAAGTGCTCAGGTTCGTTCAGGCGGGTCGCCGTAGTGTACGATTCTGTACATGAGGCGTCCAGACCGGACGAAAATGGGTGCTGCTGAATAGTTGCTTTTTTTTATTCGTGTTCATTCGTGTAATTCGTGGCAGACAAGTCCTTCACAAATCTCCAGATACCGTTAAGCTCTGCTCCTGGCCGAACCAAAGGCAGGCAGCCGCAATTTCCCTTTTTCCGCCAGGTTCCGGCGCACGGTCTCCGATTCGACCAGGGAACATATCTTCGCGGCGATATCTCCCGGATCCATGGGGTCAAAATAGAGGGCCGCATCAGCGCAGACGGTGCGGGCAAAACCGAGATCACTGGTAACAATGGGTCGTTCCATGGCCATGGCCTCGGCATAGGAGGCGGAAAAACACTCCAGCAGGGTCGGCAGGAACATGGCATCGCATTCCCGGTACAGGCCGGCCCCTTCCTCGATGGGTACCGGACCGATATTGATGATATTTCCTCTTGATTCCACCGGGAAATGTGTCGTGAAATCATCATCCGGCAGGGTCAGGACAAAACGGATCCGGTGCTGTATTGAGGTAGGCAGTTTTTCCACCACCTGCGGGATAATCGCCAGGTGTTTATGCGGATACCAGGCAGAGAGGGTGAGCAGGCGAAATTCGCTTTCTTTTCTTTTGGGCAGTTTGTCTGGAACCGACTGCGGATTAAAATAGTATGCACTGCAGGTGTTTGAAACCGTGTGCACCTTGTCCACCCCCCAGAATCTGCGCAGCCGCTGGTTGATATCATCGGTCTGGACCACGTACTCGTCCACATCACGTTTATAAAAATAACGAATCAGCCCCCCCTTAAACTTCCAACGAAGTCTCCTGGCACGGGACACTGTTCCCCAGAACGGGGAATCCGGATATACATGATGGGGCAGATTAAATCCTGCAACATGAGGGACAGCAGGCCGCCAGTAGGAAGGTCCGGAAGTGGTAAAAACCACATCAGGCTGCACCAGCATCTCTATCTTACGCAGAAACGAATCGGTTGAACGTAATGAAAACACCCGGGTTGCAGGACGATAACCAATTCTGTAAAAAGAGAAATTCTCAGGAAAGGAACCTTCTTGAATCAGTCGTGCAAGTGAGGTGCCCAACACCACATGAAACTCATGCTCACCAAATTTTCGACACTCCTGCAGAAAAGAACGGGCAACCTGAATACTGCCCCCCTTGTGGGTGCTGGCTGTGTTTATGAGGAGTTTCATGGAAGAATCTACTTGTTCAGAATAAAAGAATAAAACTGTTCCCCAACAGACTCCACCGAAAACCGATCCATACTCTGCCGCGCCTTAATGCCCAGGCTGTCACGCAGTTCCGCATCTTCCATCAACAGTACCAGTCTCTCCGCAAAGCTAGTGTAATCAAACACCGGTACCAGAAAGCCGTTATTTCCGTCCTCGATCATCTCGGACGGCCCGGCCACACAGTCAAAGGAAATCACGGGCAGACCTGCAGACATGGCCTCGCCCACAACGTTGGGAAAACCCTCGGAACTGGAGGTAAAGGCAAATATTTTACTCTTCCGGTAATATTCATCCACGTCAGATCTGGTTCCGGCAAGTTCGATCCGGTCTTCGGCGTTTAGTTCCCGCACCAGCTCCCGCAGCCCGACCATAAGATTCTGCTTCTGGGAGTCCCCCCCCACGATCACCAGGCGCCAGTCCGGTTTGTCCAGCCGGACAAAGAGCCGGATTAATTCATCCAGATGCTTGGTCCGGATCAGCCGCCCCACGGTCAGGACGATGTTTTCTTTGTCTTCCGGCTTACCCGGAACAATTGCCCTGATCGGATTGCCGATCACCTGGATATTACTATTTCGTTTGTTTTCCCTAGCTATTCCCCTGGCCTTGTCTGTCTGGGCGATAAAACCGGCTGCCGTCGGATACAGCCACTTTTTTAAACGGTTATGCAAACGGCCAAGATCCTTGCCGGGCCGACTCCGGTCAGACACATACACCGGCACCCCCAACCTGTACAGGGCAAGTAGAACCAGGTTGTTCCACATCTCACCGAAACTTAGAACCGTTGCCGGGCAAATATCCCTGACAGTTCGGCGCAGGAAAAACAGGGTTTTGATGGTGTGCCAGGTCCTTCGTTCATTGGAAAAGACAAACCCCGGCCGGTGAAGAACAACTGATTCAGGTAGGGGGTAAAACACCTCACGGGTAATGCCGTACAACACAAGATGAACCTCCAGCTCTTCCTTCCCGGCCAGGTACGCGGCAAGCTGCGACATAACCCGTTCCATCCCGCCGGGGGACAGGGAATGGATGAGCAGGCAGATTTTTTGCTTTTTGCGCTCCACCGGCCCTAGTCCGTGGTCCCGGTGAGTTCCTGGTACAACCTGGCAGCAACAGCATAATCGGGCAGGGTACGCAGTGCTTCCTTAAGCGGACCTTTCAGCTTTTCCTTTTCCGGATTCGGGGTGGACGAACCAAGGGTGTCAACAGCGCCCTGAAACTTCCCACGTTCCAACTGAACCATATCACCCAGGAGCCCCTCATCAACAGGACAGCCGAATCTCTGGTTGACCGCACGAACCGTCGGCAGAAAATCTTCGTTTACCTCCCTGAAATCTACCACTGTCAAAGCGCTCCTGTTCGCGTACTCATAGTAATCACGATATTCCGCAAGCAATACGGACATCAGCCTGGTGTTTACCAAGCTCGGTACCCCCCCCCCGGGGGGACATTGAATATTCTTTCAAATAATTGGAAGAGATGGCCTCTGACGGGGCCCTTGCCAGGATATAGGTTGGAATGTTGCGTGAGAGGGCAATTTTGATTGGGGCAATGGCATGAAAATGATGGACCATGTTGATACCGGGAAAAATGTTCTTGATCAGATGAACCAGGAATGTATTCCCGGACCTGGGATATCCGTCAACATAGAGAGAGGTATCTGCACCAAAAAAAGAAATTTTGACCCCACGGTTTTTCCTGTACAAATAAAACCACAGCCTGTAGAGAAAGATATTTTGTTTAACAATTCGTTTTACCATAATCTAATCAACCTTGTTCAGTGAAAAACCGCTTTTCAAACCATACCCTGCAGACTCAAACCCCACCTTCTCACACAATCGTACGGACGCAACATTCTCAGTATTCGTTCCATACCAGACAGCTCTGCCAGGGTGCTGGTTGTGTGCAATGGCCAACCGCACCGCCTGTTCAGCCAGCCCCTTGCCCCGGTACTCCGGGCGGGTCAGCACATAGGTCAACTGCACATCATCTTTCTTCATAAAGGGCCATTTGTAATAGCTGGGCACCACCAGCAGGGAAGAGGCCAGAACCTCACCATTATACACCAGAAGTGCTGAATAGTCCCGGTTTCCAAACACCCGCAGATAATGAAACAGCCAGTAGAAAAAATACTTTTTCCCCTTGCCCGGCGGGATGAGTTTCCCGAGTGACGGTTTCCAGAGGATAAAACTGAAATCATTAGTGGCTGCTTCCACTACCGGGTTGGCGGGTTGTGGGGCTGCCAGTTTATAGAGAACCGTTTGTGCCATACTGCTCCTGCCTTCCTACTTTATGATCTCATCACTCCACAACCTCTGCAGAAAAATTTGCCAGGGCATGATCCTGATGCCGCTGTGCAGGCGTTCTTCATGCCCGGAACCAGAAAACCCTGTCAATGATCATGGCCAACTTTTCTCGGCGAGCAGTAAGGGTCTCAAGTTTACCGCCTATGCGGGGATCTATCCCAGGACCTGCAGGAGAAATATTTTCGAGTTTATAGAGAACTGTCCGTGCCATGTTTTCTTTCATCATCATTGACCTGGTGCCCTTCCACACACGAGTCGCCTCAGACGACTATCTTCTCCCTGGCATCCCTGGTGATATCTTCTATTGCATCGGCACCATATAAGCCATGGTATGTTTTGGTAAATCCTTCACGACGGTGCAAATAGTGCGAATCAGGCTGGTGGATGAATTTACCCAGGGTTTTATCGTAAGCGCTCATTAAACCCCATCTTTTTTCCCGACAAGAAATATGGTTCAGTAAGGCAACCTGAAAGTCAAACAGAGGATGCCCATGAACTCAAAAGTCAAACAACCAGAACGGTTACGCAATCAGCGTCGCTGGCAGG
>JAJRQL010000002.1 GCA_024280265.1 Deltaproteobacteria bacterium | reverse complement strand
TTTGGCGTCGATATGATAATCGTGGAATGCTTTTTTATTTTTGCAGACAATCTTTACCGCCTTGTCTGTACCCTTGTTTGCCATGTTCTCTTTTTTATTCTGCGGTCACCCGCATCGCTTCTTCGTAAGTGGTAATCCCGGCTTTCACCTTTTCCCAGGCATCTTCCCGTAAAGTAGTCATTCCCTCGCGGATTGCAAGTTGTCTTATCTCGTCTGTATTATCCCCGGAGGTAATCATCCTTTTCATTTGCTCCGAAAGCGGGAATATTTCAAAGATACCGCATCGTCCCTTGAATCCTGTACCTCTGCATTTGCGGCAGCCCTTACCGCGCTTGAGATTGTAGGTCTCATTGTCTGCTACCGGAAAACCAAGTTTTAGCAGCTCTGAGCCTTTCATTTCAAAGGATTCTTTACAGTGGGGGCAGACGGTTCGAACGAGGCGCTGGGCTAGGGCGCCGAGCAGGGTGGATGAAATCAGAAATGGTTCAAGGCCCAGATCTCTCAGCCTTACGATGGAGGAAACAGCATCGTTGGTGTGCAGGGTGGAAAAGACCAGATGCCCGGTCATGGCAGCCTGTACCGCATGGGAAGCAGTGTCGAGATCGCGAATCTCACCTATCATGATGACATCGGGATCCTGGCGCAGGATGTTTCTCAGTATGGTGGAAAAGGTGACATCAATGAGGGGTTGTACCGAAATCTGGTTAAATGCCTCGTACACCATTTCCACGGGATCTTCAACGGTTACGATGTTACGTTCCGGGGTGGCGATCTTCTCCAGGGTGGAGTAAAGGGTGGTCGATTTTCCTGATCCTGTGGGGCCGGTTACCAGGACGATGCCGTGAGGTGCCTGAATAAATGAGTTGTATACATTACGATCTCTTGCAGAAAACCCGAGGTTGTTCAGGTCCTGAAAGATCACATCGGGATCAAGAATACGCATAACCACCTTTTCCCCAAAGGCCACGGGGACAGTGGATACTCTGACTTCGGCCTCTTTGTCGCCACTTAAAGAGAGCTTGATGCGGCCATCCTGCGGCCGTCTTTTCTCAGCGATATCGAGCCTGCCGAGAAATTTGATCCGGGCAACAATGGCAGAATGGACGGCCTTTGGAAGATTGTAAATGGTGTGGAGCGCTCCGTCTATCCGAAAGCGGATCATGCAGTTTTCCCGTTTTGGTTCCACGTGGATATCACTGGCATTTTGATCAAGGGCATAGTTGAACAGGTGGTTCACAGCAGATTTTATATGTTGATCTGACGATGAGATTTCTTTGGAGGAGGAGATCTTGACAAATTGTTCCAGATTTCCAATATCAACGGAGCTTCCCAGTCCTGCGCCTCCATACTGATCTTCAGCCGCACTGATTGAACGCTGAAAGCCGAAAAACTCGGAGAGAATTTTTTTGATGTCTGTTTTGGTGGTGAGAAAGGGCTTGATCTTGACTTGATTGGCCTGCTCTATATCTTTCAGTACCGATCGTTTGTCCGGGTGGTAAACGGCTACTTCCAGGATTCCGTTTTGAAAGTTAAATGGCAGCAGCAAGTGGTTGATGGCGAAGTTTCTGGGGATGGTCTTGGTGACAATTTCCATGTCCAGGTTGAGCGGGTCCAGCTTTTTGAAGGGCAGTCCGCAGGACTTGCTCACCGCACGCATGATACTGTCTTCATCAAGGGGGATGTTCTTTTTATTTCCGATATCAAGCTTGAACGAAACAATAACATCAACCAGATCGGGAAAGCTTTTGTCAAACTTCTTGTCTGCTCCAAATTTTATAAGGAGTTTCTGACGCTGCTTACCTTTTTCAAGGGTAATAAATTTCCGTTGTTTCTGGGTAATCAGCCCATTTTTGCTGAGTATGTCAAGCAACGCATCGCTGTTGAGTAGTGCCATTGAACGCTCACGTATTAAAAAAGTCTAAAGGCAACCTTGCAAACTTGTCTTTTCGCCCGATCTCTGCGTTATGCTCAAAATTTTATCCTTGGAATATCGCGCATATGCCTGTGGCACAATTTTTTGCATGCCTTGATCTCAAACGAAAATCTAAGTTTTCAAGGCTGCCAAAAGATATTGCCTCTGGGCTTCTGGTATTCTGTTCTTTTTTGTCCACTTAATCAAGAAACTTTTAACTCTGTTCTCTATCTGTTATAAATTGGAGCAAAGAGTTTTTACGACGCCAACAATCATTACAATTCAGGATCTGCCCATGTCATTTATTGTGAGCCAGTTATATCGAAGAACCGGAGAAACCAGCGAGTACTGTTTTAATATCGAATCCAGTCGGCCTCTGACCGGAGAAGAACAGCATCGGCTGGGGCTGATCTTGGCCGACGGTTTTCTTGCGGAAACGATTAGCACTGTACCGCAGCTTGTTGGAGAGCGGGTGGTGGAGATGGGCCCACGCCTTAATTTTGCCACGGCCTGGTCTTCCAACATGGTTTCCATCTGTGCCGCCACCGGACTGGAGATTGTGTCCCGGGTTGAACGTTCCCGAAGGTACTTTGTCGATGAGTCCATGGATCTGGAGAAGTTTATCCGGGAAAATCATGACAGGATGACTGAGTGCCTCTATCCAGAACCACTTTCCACCTTTGAGACCGGAATAGAGCCGGAGGCTGTTTATGATGTGGATATGATATCTGGTGGCCCGGATGCGCTTCTGGAAATTCCTGGCATCTCAATGGATGAGCGGGATCGGAATTTCTATTATGATTATTTTGTTAAAAAGCATAAGCGCAATCCCACCATTGTCGAAATCATGGACTTGAATAATGCCAATTCCGAGCATTCACGACATGGTTTTTTTCGTGGTAGGCAGGTGATAGATGGAGAGATGCAGGATGAGACCCTCTTTGATCTGGTAATTGAGACATTAACCAGGAACCCCAGGGGGAGTCTGGTGGCTTTTAAGGATAATTCCAGTGTAGTGGCAGGGCATGATATTCATACCATAATGCCCGAAAGTCCAGGGAACCCTGGCCCTTTGAAGGGACAGGACGTTTGCTATCATATGCTCCTTACTGCAGAGACCCATAATTTCCCCACAGGTGTTGCTCCATTTCCGGGTGCGGAGACCGGTACCGGCGGCCGTATCCGGGACGTACAGGGGACAGGAAAGGGCGGCTTCGTCATTGCTGGAACCACTGGTTACTGTGTGGCTAATCTCCATATCCCCGGTTACACCCTGCCCTGGGAAAACCAGTATCCGTGCCCCGATAATCTTGCATCGGCCCTTGAAATAGAGATCCAGGCCAGTAATGGTGCCTCGGATTACGGGAATAAGTTTGGGGAACCCATGATACAGGGGTTTACCCGTTCCTTTGATCTGCGTCTTGATAGTGGTGAGCGCTGGGGATTTTTAAAGCCCATCATGTTCACTGGTGGAATTGGGCAGATTGATGACAGGCACACGGAAAAGGACAAGGAAGTCAAAGAGATGAAAATTGTCCAGGTGGGTGGTCCCGCTTATCGGGTTGGTTTTGGTGGGGGTGCTGCATCGTCCATGCTCCAGGGGGAGAATGCCTCGGAGCTGGATTTCAATGCGGTACAGCGTGGTGATGCGGAGATGGAACAGAAGATGAACCGTGTTATTCGTGCCTGCAACGAAATGGGTGACAGGACCATCATTGATGTGATTCACGATCAGGGTGCAGGTGGCCCTGCCAATGTTTTAAAAGAGCTGGTGGAACATTCCGGTGGCTATATTGAGATTCGTAAGGTGCGGGTGGGCGATCCCACCATGTCGGTACTGGAGATCTATGTGGCAGAGTATCAGGAGCGCAATGGTTTTCTGATCAGTCCAGAGAATATTGAGCAGTTCCAGGCCATCTGTGAGCGTGAAAAGGTAGGTTGTGAGGTGCTGGGTGAAGTGACTGGTGATCTGCAGTTTGTGGTTCATGATGAGTTTGATGACAGCACACCCGTGGACATTGACCTCTCAGAATTACTGGGCGATATTCCGGTGAAGACGTTTGAGGATAATCGGGTTGACCCACAACTGAAACCGCTGGAGCTGCCTGATGATCTCACTGTTGCTGATGCCCTTGGTGATGTTCTGCGTCTGATATCCGTCGGCTCCAAACGTTTTCTTACCAACAAGGTGGATCGTGCCGTGACCGGACTTATTGCCCGTCAGCAGTGTTGTGGTCCTCTGCAGCTGACAGTAAGTGATGTGGCGGTGGTTGCCCAGTCCCATTTCAGCAGGAGTGGTGGTGCCACGGCCATTGGTGAGCAGCCCATCAAGATGCTTGTCGATCCTGCAAAGGGTGCGAGGATGGCGGTGGGAGAATCCCTCACCAATCTTGTCTGGGCGCAGATTGATGACCTTGAGCAGGTGAAGTGTTCAGCCAACTGGATGTGGGCTCCCAAGCTGCCGGGTGAAGGGGCAGCCCTTTTTGACGCCGCAAAAGGCATGTGTGATGCCATGATTGCGGTCGGTATGGCCGTAGATGGTGGTAAAGACAGTCTCTCCATGGCAACCATGGTGGGCGATGAGACCGTGAAATCTCCCCGCGAACTGGTGATCTCCGCCTATGCTGCCATGAGCGACATCACAAAGGTGGTGACCCCCGATATCAAAGAAGCAGGAAGTTCTTCGCTGCTCTTTGTTGACCTGGGTGCTGGTCAGAACAGGCTGGGCGGTTCAGCACTGGCTCAGACCAGGTCGGCACTGGGCAATGACAGTCCCGATATGGACAGGCCGGAGGATGTGAAACAGGCTTTTCTGGCTGTTCAAGAAGCCATTGCTCAGGATCTGCTGGATGCCGGACATGACAGAAGTGATGGTGGTCTTATCACCACTCTCTTGGAGATGGCCTTTGCCGGTAACTGTGGCCTTGATATCTCCCTTGATTCTCCTGATTCACCCTTGGAGGTGTTGTTTGCAGAAGAACTTGGACTCGTGCTCGAGTGTAGAGACTCGAATATTGTGGCCCTGACTGAGATTTTTTCCAGTCGTCAGGTGACGCTCACACGTATTGGTCGCTCCACCAAAGAGAAACAGGTTCGCATTGCAGTGAATGGCGAAACCGTTCTCGATGAAGATATGAGAAAACTTCGGGAGACCTGGGAGGAAACAAGCTATCAGCTGGAGCGCCTTCAGGTGAAACCGGAATGTGCCGATGCGGAGAAGAAGAACTCTTATGATCGCATAGGGCCGCAGTATGTACTCCCCTTTGCACCTGTCCCCGCACCTGCCGAACTGCTCACCATGTCTGATAAGCCGAAAGTTGCAATCTTACGGGATGAAGGGTCAAATTCGGATCGTGAGATGTCTTCTGCTTTTTATATGGCAGGGTTGGAGCCATGGGATATTGCCATGAGTGATCTCCTGGCAGGTCGAGTGAACCTGGATGGATTCAGGGGGCTTGCTGCTGTGGGTGGTTTTTCCTATGCCGACGTACCGGAATCTGCCAAGGGTTGGGCTGGCACCATCCGGTTTAATGATACCCTCAGAAAGATGTTCCGTGATTTTTACGACAGGCCTGATACCTTCAGCCTTGGGATCTGTAACGGCTGTCAGCTCGTTGGGCTCCTTGGTATGGTGCCGTGGCAGGATATTGAGGCAGAAAAGCAGCCCCGATTTGTTCATAATGTCTCCGGTCGCTTTGAATCCCGCTGGAGCACTGTGAAAGTTGGGAAAAGTCCGTCACTGATGTTGAGGGGCATGGAGGGGCTGGTCTTTGGTATCCATGTGGATCATGGTGAGGGGTATCTCTCTTTTCCCGATGCTGCAATCAGGGAACGGGTGCTTGCGGAGAACCTGGCGCCGCTTTGCTATGTGGATGATATAGGCAATGCGACGGAGTCCTATCCCTTTAATCCCAATGGTTCCCCGGACGGGTTTGCCGGGCTCTGCTCTCCTGATGGCAGACATCTGGCCATGATGCCCCATCCGGAACGTGCCTTTCTCGCCTGGCAGGCCCATTACCTCCCCCCCGAGATGAAGGCCCTTGAGGTCACGCCCTGGATGCAGATGTTCAGGAATGCCTATGAATGGTGTCTGAAAGGGTAGCCAAACGGTAAAAACGTCTTTTGGGGAAGTGATTCGCTGAAATCCATTTTTTTTGCATTTGGTGACGTGATGGTGGCAGTCAAGGCCAGAATGGAAGGCTGCACCCAGCCGGTGACCTGGTTTGGGCCATAAACAACTGTGAGGTTCGCTTCAGGAATCGTTTTCAGGAGACCCTTTGGCTCTTTTTTGAACCGGACAATAAAAAATAATACTGTCCTGCTGCCTCTGTTACCGGAGAAGACTGCGGAGCACCGCAAGATTGTCCCGGTCTTCCTGAAGATTTTTACCCTTGGGAGTTTCAAGGGTCATTGGATGATTTGCAAAGCGTGAGTCGTTGAGGAGATTTCTAAATGCCTCCAGGCCGATCTCTCCCTTTCCGATATGCTCATGTCTGTCCACCCGACTGCCCAGCCCTTTTTTTGAGTCGTTGAGGTGAAAGAACCGGATCCGGTTAATGCCCACTACCCTGTCAAATTCCTCCATGGTGGCCTGGTATGTCTTTTTGGTCCGGATATCGTAGCCTGCGGCGAAGGCGTGGCAGGTGTCGATGCACACCCCGAGTCTGTCAGAATACTGCGATTCTTCAATGATGGCGGCAAGTTCCTCAAACTGGCTGCCGAGTCCCGTTCCCTGGCCTGCTGTGTTCTCAAGGAGAAGGGTGACCCGGCTGTCTGCCTGAGAAAAAGCTTCGTCAAGGTTTTTGACGAATCTGCTAATTCCGGCCTCTACGCCGGCTCCGCCGTGGGAGCCAGGATGCATGACCACCAGGGGGATATTCAGCATTTCGCAGCGCTGCAACTCATCCACAAAGGCCGTGATGGATTTCTGCACCAGCTCCGGTTTGGCAGATGCCAGGTTGATCAGGTAGGATGCGTGTGAGGCAATTGGCATATCCGGGTGCAGTTTCCAGGCTGCACCGAAGAGTTGTTGTTCTTCTTCGGTCACTATCGCTGGATTCCACTGTCTCTGGTTCCGGGTGAAAACCTGCAGGGCATCGCCACCGACCGCAACTATTCTGTCAAAGGCGAGATGAATACCTCCGGCAACAGATTCATGGGCTCCTAATAGTACCATTTCAAATATCTCCAAAGGGGGCTTGATTTTTAAAAAAGGTTCTTTATAATAGTTATTATCAGACAGTCTATTCGATTCAGTAGAGAGAGGAAACAGAAAAATGGCACTTGGAATAGCGGCATCGTCAGCGGTTGCTCCCCGTTCGGCAGCCGCTCCTGTGGACAGAGGATTCAAAGTAAACACCGAACCGCAGAATATGCGGGTGGATGAAGCAGCACCTCGTCGGGCAGAAAAAAAGGCCCGCATGGAACAAGCTCAGGCTCAGGCCAGGCAGGTAGCCAAACAGGTTCTTGATATCCAGACTGTGGATGAAAAGGCTCTGTCCACTGCCGGCATGATTGATACCTATGCCTGATTTTATTCTGCTGGAACAGCAGTTCCGGCAGGGTTGTATTTTTCTGTCCTGAATTTCTCTATCTGTTCCCGGTAGTAGGTTCCTTCAGCAGGATCGGCAAAAAGGGCCTGTGTCTCTATCTCAATAGCTTTTTCTGGAAACCCATTGGCCCAGTAAGCGGTGGCGAGAGTGTCAAGGACGTGGCCTGCTGGTATCTGGAGGGCTGCGAGACGGGCAAGGCGCAGGGCCCGCTCCGGATCGCGTAAAACAGGGTTGTCGCTTGTGAGTAGCAGCCAGGCCAGATTGTTGAGCAGCTTCGGGTTTGAGGGCTCCAGTGCCAGTGCTTTGTCGTAGGCGGCAATGGCTTTTTTCTCCATTTTCTTATGTTGCATCAGGTCCCCGGCTATCCCAAGCCACAGTGCTTTGTCTGGCTCTCGCAACAGTTTCTGGTCGAGGATATATTCCGTGTATTTCTCCTCATAACTCTGTTTCCATTGCTCGGCTGGTAGAAGATTGTGACTGGTTGCTGCAAATCCTATCACCACAATATAGGCAAGCAGGCTCAGCCAAACCTTTCGATTGTGGCGAATAATCCATGAGGGATCCCGTTCGCATTTTTCAAGAAAATCCACACGCTGGCCTATTCCAAAATGGTGCCAGCTTGGTTGGTCCCGAATGTTTCCCGACAGGATTGCAATTTTTTCAAAGGCAGAAATTATGGCTTGGCTGTTTCCAATGGCCTTGATGACATGGAGGTCTGCCTGGCGTTCAAAATTTCTGATGAAATATCCAAACAGGAATCTGAAATACAGTACCAGAGAGCCAAGGAGAATAACGGTCATGACCACGGTGAGCATGTTTTCTGCGCTGAGTCCGGTGATGCCAAGCAGGGTGTAGAAGCTGTCCCTTGAGAGAAGGTAAAAGGTGAAGGGCTCAAGGGCGAACCCGGCAAGAACAGAAAATCCCGAGATAATCAGGAGATAAAGAAGCATGTGTTTGTTTTTGATATGGCCGATCTCATGGGCCATTACACTGTCGAGTTCTGCCAGGTTGAGGTGTTCGAGCAGGGCAGGTGTTATCATGACATAGCGAAGTCCGGGGATGATCCCCATAACACCTGCGGTGATGATCCTGCCTTCAAAGAGCGGCCAGATAAAGATCTTGGCAGAAAAGCGCTGTTTTTTAAAAAATTCCTGAAGGTGATCCTTGAGCTCTCCCTCCGGGAATGGGGTGCAGCCCCAGAGCCTTCGTACCAGTGGTGGGAAAAAAAACAGAATCAGAACAAGGAAAAGGATGAATGACGCATATTCTCCGGGTTCTGAATGGAGAAAATTCTTGAGACCGGGCAGGGGAAGCAGTGCCAGGAGGTCGTACCCAAGGGAAAGTACTATCCAGGGAAGGACAATGGGCAGATTTGCCTTGGTGTTGGAGATGAGAAATGCCCTGTTGCTGTATCTGCGACCAAAGATTGTTTCGTAGGTCGGTCTTGCATGGCGCCACATCAGCAGTAAAAAGAGAAAAAAGAAAGCGAGGCCCACAATATTCACGAAAGATGGGAGCAGACCGTTCAGGGAGAGAGGGTTTATGTAATAGTGGAGGTCGCAGGCAAAGAGGATCAGTGAATAGCAGAGCAGTGCCAACAGGGAGAGCCTTTTCTCCGTGCTGAAGTAAGCCCCGGAGCCATTTCTGTTGGCCCTGCTGTAGAGCCGTTTGGCCGTACGGTCAAAAAAGAAAAGACTAACGGCAAGGACAGTCAGTGAGCCGAAAAATGGAAACTGCGGGGTGTCCGTCCCGCTTGTCATGGTGAAGAGAAATATGGCTACAAGAAAAAAGAGCAGGTTATTATATATCATAGGGGCTGTTATATCGTGTATGGGATTCTCTTTCAATCAGAGAAGTTCTGGAACGTAAATCTGAGTTGTCCGATTGTGGTTCCTGATGGGGCAATGACAGGATTTCCAGGTTTGAGATGTTTTATTTGTTGACAATCAATTTTTACCGGTATAGTATGTTAAGTTTTGATGCCGGAAAGGGCGCATAGCTCAGTTGGTAGAGCCACCGGCTCATAACCGGTCGGTCGTAGGTTCAAGTCCTACTGCGCCCACCATTTTAAATACAGAATCTGCACCGATGACCAGGTTCCTTGAATAGAATAAAATATTTTCCAGACAGAGAGAGGCTGACGGCCTCACACTTCATACCAGTTTTTGCAGAAGCAGGCAAAGAATCCTGCTTCAGAAAGCCCGAAATCCAAAGGTACAGCCCGAAAGGGATGTACCTTTTTTTATTGCCTGATTTGAATGTATTAGAGCTGCTCTGGCGGACCTTTTTCACAAAAAAACTCCTTTTACTGACCTGGACGTCAAGCAGACGTTTCTGTTTCGTGAGCAAATTGTCAGGAGGAAGGGGGTGATGCAAATCATGCTGGCTGATTTCCTTGCTGAACTCGAACAGATTGTCCCCCGGGGCCTGGCTGAAAGCTGGGATAATGTGGGGCTGCTGGTTGGCGATGAGCTGCGGGAGAGTCACTCCTGGCTACTGGGGCTTGATCCCACCCTGTCCCTTCTTGAAGAGGCCATTTCGCTTGGCGTCGATACTCTGATTACGCATCATCCCTGCATCTTCCGTCCTCTCTCATTTGTCCACACAAACACTCCAGCTGGAATTTTCCTCGAAAAAGCCCTTACTCATAAGATCAATGTGATCGCCTGTCACACAAATTTCGACAGTGCTGTATCCGGAGTCAGTGATGCCTTGGCTGCTCTGCTGGGTCTTGGAGATACTCGTGCTCTGCATCCTGTGGATTCGTCGGGTGAAGCTGGATTGGGTAGAATTGGGAAATATACTGATCCCCTTTCTTTTGGAATGTTTATGGCGCGGGTCTTTGAGGCACTTGGCAGCGATACAGTACAGCTTGCCGGCAAGACTCCTGAGAATGTTCAAACCGTTGCCCTCTGTGGCGGCAGCGGCTCCGATCTGGCAGAAGACGCCTATGCGTTGGGGGCAGATCTGTATCTTTCAGCGGAGATAAAACATTCAACGGCCCGCTGGGCCGAAGATGCAGGATTCTGCATAATTGACGGGGGCCATTATGGTACTGAAAAACCTGCCATGGCTTTACTGAAAAACAGTCTGGAAAGCCTGGTTCGTTCCAGGAACTGGAATATAAAAATTTACGAGAGCAGCACTGAGAAGCCTGCCTTCACCTTTATTAATAAGAATACTTTTTCATAGAATGATGGCGTCGTAAAAACTCTTCACCTCTTTCGTTGCTTCACAATTTCAATCATTACGACGTACTCTGGTACGCCGAAGCAATTGAAAATGTTGCGCCTCAGACGTGAATTTTTTTACATAGCCATCTGCAATTTCAGGTTTTTACGAGATTGTCATAGAAGAGTAATTTACAACAGGAGATACGCCTTGAACGAAGAAATAGTCCAATTGACACTACTGCAGAGTATTGATCATGTGATTGACGGCATCGATTCGGAGATACAGGAAGAGCAGGATGCTCTGGATGCAAAATGTGGTGAGCTTGCTGACAGGGAGTCCACCATAACGGAACTTGCCGGGAGAATAGAGAGTCTTGAAAAAGAGAGACGTACCCTGGAAGTAGAAATGGCCGATGAGATGGTCCACGTGAAGGATCGTCAGTCTAAAATGATGCAGGTTCAGACCGGTCGAGAGCAGACAGCTCTGTTAAAGGAGATCGAGGATGGCAAAAAGGGTGTAAAGGAGAAAGAGGAAAAGGTTGTGGCCATCATGGAAGAGGTGGAACAGTTGACGGCCGAGATTGAAGAGAATAAAAATCTCTTTAAAGGTGAGACAGAGTTACTTCAGGAAGAGACTGGAAAGGTAAAAAAGGCAATTGCTGCTATTAACAAAAAGAAAAAGACCCAGGAAAAGAAACGTGCCACCCAGGCCAGGAAATTAAAAGGCCAACTCCTGAAAAAGTATGATAATCTGCGAAAACATCGCAATGGCCTCGGGGTTGTTAATGTCATTGCTGGTGTCTGTCAGGGGTGCTTTATGGCTATCCCGCCGCAGCAGTATAATCTTCTGCTTCGCGGTGAAGAACACTTTGACTGCCCGACCTGCCAGCGGATTATGTACCATGAGCCGGTGGAAGAGGCGGAGGAGCCGAAGAAGGAAAAGAAGAAAGCTGTTAAAAAGAAGAAAAAATAGTTTTATTTTTAGCAGATTGCCGCTAGTATTAAGAGTTAGAGTGGGTGCATGATCGCTCGGGTCTGAAGACCCGAGAGGAAAGTCCGAACTCCACAGGGCAGGATGGTTCGTAACGCGAACGTCGGGTGACCGGCGGAAAGTGCCACAGAAAATATACCGCCGTATTAAATACGGTAAGGTTGAAATGGCGAGGTAAGAGCTCACCGCCCGTATGGTGACATGCGGGGCAGGGTAAACCCCATCCGGAGCAAGACCAAATAGGAAGACGTCCCACAGGTTGCCCGCCTGAAGTCTTCGGGTAGGTTGCAAGAGGTGCCGGGTGACCGGCATCCCAGTGAAATGATCATGATTGTACAGAATTCGGCTTATAGCCCACTCTTTTTTTTACTCCAATGTTCTGAGAGTAGTCGACGACTCCTTCGTTAATTTGTTCCCGATGTCTTCCACCGCCGCCATAATTCCTGCTGCCGGCAGTGGAAGCAGAATGGGGCTGGACCATCCCAAGCAGTACCATCATCTTTGCGGTGTACCAATACTTGTTCATACTGTTCGAGTTTTTGAAGCTGCTTCCTGTATAGACATGATCGTGGTGGTGGTGCCGGAAGAGAGGGTTGGCAGTACCATCAGTCTCTTGAGAGAGTATGGTTTGTTGTCTGGTAGCCTGCAGGTCGTAGCTGGTGGAAGGCGACGTCAGGATTCGGTGAAAGCGGGTCTCGATACTCTCGGCAAAGATGTGGAAATTGTCCTTGTCCATGACGGGGCCCGTCCTCTGGTCAGTGAAAATCTGATTGGCAGTTGCTGCAGGGCTGCAAGGAATCATGGTGCAGCCATCGCCGCTATACCTGTGAAGGACACTTTAAAGAAAGCGGCAGCTAATGGGAATATTCTGCACACGGTGGACCGGGAAAATCTCTGGCAGGCCCAGACTCCCCAGGCAGTTTCAGCCAATGTGCTGCGTGGTGCCTATGAAGCTGCAGGAGACCGGGATGTGACCGATGAAGCTTCCCTGCTGGAGTTTGCAGGTGTTGCGGTGCATCTGGTGGAAGGATCCGAAACCAACATTAAAATAACAAGACCGGATGATCTGCTGGTTGCGGAAAAAATTATGACAAAGAATGATTCTTCTGCTGCTGCAATGCGGGTTGGGCACGGTTATGATGCCCATCGCTTTGCTACTGATCGGGAGCTGGTTCTTGGTGGAGTTAAAATTCCATTTGAAATGGGGCTGGTTGGTCACTCTGATGCGGATGTTTTGACCCATGCACTTTGTGATGCGATCCTTGGTGCTCTCGGGCTTGGTGACATCGGTGCTTATTTCCCCGATTCTGATGAGCAGTTTGCTGGTGTTTACTCCATCACCCTGCTTGAAGAAGTGGTAAAGATGGCAGGAGACCGTGGTCTGAAGGTGGCGAATGGAGATGTTACCGTAGTTTGTGAGAAACCCAGATTGTCTCCATTTATCGGTGAAATGAAAACTGTACTGGCTGCTGCCTGTGGTGTGGCTGTAGAACGAATCAATGTTAAGGCAACAACCACTGAGAAGATGGGTTTTACCGGTAGAATGGAAGGGGTCAGCTGCCATGCTGTTGTCCTTCTGGAACAGAAGAGGACTGAGTAGATGGTGAGTTGTCCCATAAATAGAGAGCGGCTGGCGAGGACCTTCACCCAGCTCTGTGAGATTGACAGCCCTTCCCGTCGTGAAGGCCGGCTTGCCATGCATTTAAGGGCAGTTTTTACTGAGCTTGGGGCAGAATCAGTTGTGGAAGATAACTCCGCATCCCAAACAGGTTCAGATTGTGGAAACTTGATTGTTCGTTTCTCTGGGAATACCAGTGGAGAACCGATTTTCTTCGCCTGTCATATGGATACGGTGGAGCCGGGTTGCGGGATTGAGGTACTGCGGGTCGGAGACCTGTTTACCAGTCGAGGTGACACTATCCTCGGCGGTGATGATAAATCAGGTATTGCTGCTGTTATAGAGATGATCCGGGTTCTTGCCGAAGAGAAGCTGAGTCATGGCCCCATAGAGGTGCTGCTCACAACCTGCGAGGAGATCGGGCTGCTTGGTGCCAAACATCTGGATCATACTCTTTTACGGGCAGGAAGCGGCTATGCACTGGATTCAACGGGTATAAACAAGATCATCGTGGGAGCTCCGGCGGCAAATCGACTCAAGATCAAGGTGCACGGAATAGCAGCCCATGCCGGATTAAATCCGGAACAGGGTGTGTCAGCCCTCTGCCTTGCGGCCCGTGCCATAGCGGATCTTCGTCTTGGACGCCTTGATGAACAATCCACTGCTAACTTTGGTTTGATTTACGGTGGTGTTGCGACAAACATTATCCCGGATCTGATCACCATTGAAGGGGAGGTGCGTTCCCATTCTGCTGCCAGGCTCAAGGATTATACCCGTGAGATAGAAACCACTTTCCAGAACGTGGTGTGGAGCTGGGCAGATCAGACGGGCATAGGTCGGCACCCTTCTGTGGATATCCATGTTGAGCAGGAGTATCCGGCACTATCTCTTGAGGACGATGATCCTGTATTAGTCAGGCTTCGCCGGGCGGGGGATCTGCTGGAACGGGAACTGCTTTTTCAAGTTGCAGGTGGTGGCTCGGATGCCAATATATTGAACAGTTATGGTTTTAAAACCGCCATTGTGGCCACAGGTATGGAAAAGGTTCATACCTGTGACGAATGTCTTGACCTGAAAGACCTCGCCATGCTCACAGAATTGCTCCTGGCCACTGTAGCATCCTGAACTTCTGCGTATTCCACTGAATTCGGACACGAGTGTCGGAGCGTAGCGACGCTATTATTTTATCTTTACTTTGTTCCGGTATTTCATGTCAAGTTTGCTGTCTTTTTTCTCATAGATTCTCCTGTCAGTTTTATTTTGTGTGCGCTGTGAACTAGACGGTCAAGTATGGCGTCAGCCATCGTTGGATCACCGATCTGTGGAGTGGTATCTTAAAAGTAGACACTAAAAGTGTGCGAATTATAATCAGCATACAGGAGGTGTTACTGTGGTTAAAAAGACAAAGAAGAGATACACAAAAGAGTTCAAGCAAGAGGCTGTCAATCTTGTTGAGAAGCA
>JAJRQL010000069.1 GCA_024280265.1 Deltaproteobacteria bacterium | reverse complement strand
ACAAGGCAAATGTGTCAACAACTAATTTGACTCACCCCGTCCTTTTTTGAGGCGCGCTCACACTTACGCGTCCGCCTCACTCAGCGACCGCGGCAAACTACCCAATCACTCACCTCCTGTCAACGTTTATTCGCACTCTTTCAGTTTTTATTTTCCTTTTCTGTATTACAGCCTGGATGGTATTGAATTATATTTGCTTTTCATGTAGTTAAGACGTAACATTGGTGCATATGTGAATCGAGTTATCTTCCTATTATATTATTGTAAATGAATATTTCCAGTCCGGTATGAATATAAAAAACACACTTCTTCGCAAGCTTCCCAAGGTTGATCTTGTCTTGGGTGAATTGCTCTTGGTAAATAAAAACAAAATCTGTGGCGCAATAGTTAAGTCTGCAATACAAGACACCTTGCAGTCTATGCGACAGGATATACTTGCTGGCACTCTTACTGAGTTACCTGTTGACCAGAATGCATGGCATGCTCTCTTCAATAAAGCAATACAGGAGAAAAATTCTCCCAATCTCAAACGGGTTATTAACGGTACTGGTGTTGTAATTCACACGAATCTTGGTCGCTCCCTTTTAGGGCCATCAAGTATTAATGCTTTGCAGAATGCAGGAGCTTTTTTTACAAACCTTGAATTTGATATCAGCACCGGGAAACGCGGCAGCAGGTACAGTCTTGTTGAAGAGATAATCTGTGAGTTGACTGGTGCAGAAGCTGCCATTGTTGTCAATAATAATGCTGCTGCTGTGCTCCTCTCTTTAAATACCCTGTCTTTTAATAAGGAAAGTATAGTGTCCCGTGGTCAATTAGTTGAAATCGGAGGATCATTCAGAATACCTGATGTTATGTCCAGGAGTGGTGCGCATATGGTTGAGGTTGGTGCCACTAACAGAACACATCTTTTGGATTACGAGAATGCTATCACTGAAGAGACCGGACTGCTGTTAAAGGTTCATACCTCTAACTTCCGTGTTATCGGATTTACCTCCGAAGTTTCTGCTGAAGATCTTGTGGTTCTTGGAAAAAAACATAAGGTTGCAGTTATGGAGGATCTCGGAAGCGGCTCATTAATGGATCTTTCTCCCTTTGGACTTCCTAAAGAACCAACAGTACAGGAAATTGTAAGTGCCGGTGTAGATGTCGTTACATTCAGTGGTGACAAGCTCCTTGGTGGCCCACAGGCTGGTATTATCGTTGGGAAGAAGGATGTGATAGAACGTATTAAACGGAACCCAATGAACCGTGCTCTCCGTATAGACAAGTTTACCCTGGCTTCTCTCGAGTCTGTTCTCCGTGAATATTACGATTTTGATGTGGCCTTGGAGTCTGTTCCAACCCTCGCTATGCTGACTGCTGATTCTGTTTTTCTTGAAAAGAAAGGGCGGAGGATTTTGCGGCGACTCGGTAAGACTTGTGAATATAAAGACCTGATTGCTCTGGAGAAAACTGTTTCAAGAGTTGGTGGTGGTGCCATGCCGGAGCATGGCCTAGACAGCTGGGCTCTTGTGCTGACACCTGGGACTGATGGAGCAAGTTCCCTTGAAAGCTGGTTCCGAAGCCTTTCAATTCCGCTGATAGTTCGTATTGAAAATGAAAAAGTGGTTATTGATCTGAGGACTATTCTTGAGGACGACATCTCTGAACTGGTGATTATCTTGGAGCAGTATTTGCGAAGGGAGTATACGGGGTAATGTTTGGCTACTTTCAGCATGATCTTTGTAAAGGGCTTGAGCGAAGTGATTTTTTTCGTTTTTCTTCAGAATTCAAGAAGGTAATTCATGAGAATATTCCCACTGTTACCGAGATTGTTTTTTTAGACCCCCCTGAGCAGCTCCCCGCTGGTTCGACGACTGAAGGCGAAGAGCAAAAAAAATCCGCATTAGTATCGAAAAAGCTGTCGAACAGAGGACACCGGTGCTGCTTGAAGATATGTTGTTTCTTCCATTTGAGGTTCTTGGCTCGATCGTTGTGGCCCAGGCAAATGGTATTGATGCTTATGTCCGCAGGAAAATCGGCAGTGACTGGCTTAATGGACTCTCAGCTGCCATTGTCCGGGAATTTTTACTGGTTAAACGCGCCAGTGTAGATCCACTCACTGGTCTACTCATCAGTCTTCACCTTGAAGAGTATCTTGATAATAATGATGGCGGGCTTTTTGGGGCTATGGTGTTACTCACTGTCTACCCGAAGAGTTCAAGTTCCTTTCAGGCCAAAAAATACCAGCATCGTACGGTATCCTTGTTGAAGACATTTGTGGATAACCGCTTTCCACTCTACTATCTTGGCCAGTCCTGTTTTGGTATTGTCTGTGAAAAGTGTAATTCGGCATTTATTGCTGAGTTTGCCCCCTCTCTGGTCAACTATTTAAAAAGAGGTGGTTGTTATCGTGTCCATGTCGCCAGTGCTCCTTTTGATGAAAAGGGGGCTGTTCAATTGGAGGTAGCTCAAGAACCCCCTTCTGAGATATTGATGAAAAAGGTGTGGGCAGCACTCCATATCGCCACCAGGCGTGGACCGTTTTCCTTCTGCAACTACGACTCTTTGGAAAGGGCTGCAGGTCACCCTCTGGCCCCCCCTCCTGAGGTTCTTATAAGGTGGCTGCGTAGGGAAACACGATTGGTGCAACAATTTGCACTACTTCAATTTGATCAGATCAATGAGCTGCTGTTACAAGCTGTGAGGAGTCTTGCTGTTGAGGGATGGGAGATGTTTTCCGGTGAGAGTGAGTTGTATCTACTACTACCTGAAAAAGAAAAGGCCGCAGCAGCTGATATCGGCAGGCAGATTCTCAGTTTTATCAAGAAAAGAAATCCTGCTGCAGAGAGAATTAATTGTGGGATAGGTGTGTTTCCAGCAGGCGATTTCAGGAAATCAGAGATGTTACTGAACTGTCGTAAAGCTCTCAGTCATGCAGCCTTTTTCGAGCCCGGATCGGTGGTGGTCTGTGACGAGGTGAGCTGCAATATTGCCGGTGATATGTTTTATGGTGATGGCGACATCGTACTTGCAGTTAAGGAGTATAAGAGAGGCCTGCTTCTTCAGCCTGAGGATGGTAATCTCCTCAATAGTCTCGGAGTCTGTTATGCTCAGATGAATAGACATAAACTCGCCATGGAATGTTTCGATAAGGCATGTGAAAGTAAAAAGGATCGCTTTATGGCCCTGTACAATCTAGGGCTGGAACAACAGATCTTAAATGATAAAAAGGTGCCATTAAAACTTTTACTGAGGCTCTTGCTCTTCCTGAAAGAGATGGTGAGCAGAAGGCCAGAAAGGATATGGGATTCCAGTTAGGAGTTCTTTGTGTTGAAGAGGGTATGTACCAACGTGGTCTCGATCTGTTACTGCCCTGGTATAAGGTGGAAAAGAAAGTCGGGAGGGAGGGAAAGGTACTACGTTTTCTCGGGGAGTGTTATGCCGGTCTTGGCAGGCACAGGGATGCCATGAAATACCTCCAGCTTGCCATGCGGTATGATGAATACGATGCTGACGTTCTGGGGCTTCTCGGAGAAATGTATCTGAAAGAGAACGAGGGTGATGATATAGCCCTCCGGTTTTGTGAAAAAGCTGTTGAACTCAATCCTGATTCGCCTGCATTGAAGTTGAGGTTGGCAACAGCACAAATAGAATACGGCGATTTTGATAAAGGAATTCAAACCTTGAAGCCTTGCTTGCGCAATAAGGCGACCAGGGCAGGAGCTCTTTTGCAAAGAGGTGTATTGGCATACGAACAGGGCCGTAAAAAAGAGTCGAAAAAATGGTTTACAAAAGCAGTATCCTGCCCGGAAGGGGAAATAAACCCTGAAATGAGAGAATCTGCTTGTTACTACTTGAAAAAATTGCGTGTGTGAGGATTAGTATGGTTATGGAAGAGAGAAGACGAATCAGTCGTGAACCTAAATATTGTCTTGATAACAATGTGGTTGGTGATTCTTGGCGAATGTTTAGGATTATGGGGGAGTTCGTCGAAGGCTTTGATTCCATGTCTGCCATGAATCTTCCAGCGGTGACCATTTACGGCTCCGCCAGAATTCCAGAGGATCACCCCTGGTATAGGAAAACAGAGGAACTTGCTGCTGAGTTGGTTCGAGCGGGGTTTGGGGTTGTTACGGGCGGGGGGCCAGGAATAATGGAAGCTGCCAACAAAGGTGCTTACGACGCAGGAGGGATTTCTGTGGGCCTTAATATTGCACTTCCCCACGAACAGGAACCAAACCCTTATGTTAATATGTCGGTTCAGTTTAAATATTTCTTTGTTCGAAAGGTAATGTTCATGAAGTATTCCATGGCATTCATCTGTATGCCTGGTGGTTTCGGATCATTGGATGAACTCTTTGAATCGTTAACCCTTATTCAGACCCAGCGTATAAAGCCTTTCCCCGTAATTCTTGTTGGTAGCAAGTTCTGGTCTGGTTTAATTGATTGGATTAAAGAGCAGTTTCTTGCCAATGGAACCATCAGCGAGGAGGATCTTGATCTAATTAATATTATAGATGATCCTCAAGAAGTTGTGGATTTTATAAAGAGAAGTGTAGTAACCTAAGGAGTTGTTGTTTTTTTCATGTTTGTCTGTGATATGATTGACTTAGAATAAAAGTAATGACAACCTCGTAAAAACCTGAAACTATAGATGGCTAAGTAAAAAAAACTTCATATCCGAGGCACAAACGTTTTCAATTGTTTCGGCGTACCAGCGTAAGTCGTAATGATTGAAAATGTGAAGCAACGAAGGAGGTGAAGTGCTTTACTTAGCCATCAAGTAATATGTTTCCTATTGTCACAATGCTAAAGGAGTAGGGTATGGCTCAGATTGATGCGTTCTTTAAACTGATGAATGATGAAGGTGCTTCGGATTTACATATGGTAGCCGAGCAGCAGCCGATCCTTCGAATTCGTGGCGACATGGAACGAGTCAAATTCAAGAAAATGGAGAATGAAGAGCTGAAGGCCATGCTCTATGAGATCTGTCCTGAAGATAAAATAAAGCTTTTTGAAGAGCTTGGAGACATTGACTTCGGTTATGAAATTCCCGGACTTGCCAGATATCGTTGTAACTTCTTTCGTCAGAAATATGGAATAGGTGCAGTTTTTCGTGAAATTCCAAGTGAGATTCTCACCTGTGAACAACTGGGGCTGCCGAAGGTTATTTCCCGTCTGGCTTACCTTCCTAAAGGACTGGTGCTGGTGACAGGGCCCACGGGGTCTGGTAAATCAACCACTCTTGCCGCCATTATAGATGAGATCAATAGAAACAGAAAGGATCATATCCTCACCATTGAGGATCCCATTGAGTTTGTTCATCGTAGTCAGAAATGTATTATCAATCATCGTGAAGTGGGCCAGCATACCAAAAGTTTTACCGCAGCCCTTCGTGGTGCACTTCGTGAAGATCCTGATGTGATCATGGTTGGTGAGATGCGTGATCTTGAAACCATTTCTCTGGCGATGGAAGCTGCCATGACCGGTCATCTTGTTTTTGGAACACTCCATACCTTAAATGCCATGAAAACGGTTGATCGTGTGGTCGAAATTTTTCCTGCAAACCAGCAGGGACAGGTACGTTCAACCCTCTCTGATGCCTTGAAAGCGGTTGTCTCTCAAACCCTGTTTAAACGGATTGATGTAAAGGGGCGTTGTGCTGCCCTGGAAGTTCTCATTGCAACTCCAGCGGTACGAAACCTTATCAGAGAAGGAAAAACATACCAGATTGCCTCTGTTATGCAGACGGGTAAAAAGTATGGCATGCGCACTCTGGATGACAGTATTATGGAGTATCTGGATAAACGTATGATCAGTGCTGATGATGCATATTCCAACGCTGTCGAAAAATCAAAATTCCTTAAATTTCTTAAGAAAGCTCCTTCTGATTTTACTGAGGTATAAGCGTACTCTGTACGCTGGTTGTTCAGTGCCTTGCTCCATAAAATCTGTAATAAAAAACAGCTAAGCAAAGTAAGAGATTCCGAGAAACCGTGAGAGCTTTTTTAAAAATCAGAAGATTAGGGTTAGCACCAAGGCATTCATCCAGCGAATCTAAAAGGTTTTCCGACTTGTCGGTTTAGCAATTGATGGAAAAAACTCAACAGGATATGCAGGAAATACGTTCCGCCAGGTCACGGTTTATAGCCATGGCCGCCACCTATTTTCTTGGTGTTTTTAACGACAATTTCTTCAAACAGGCAGCTTTGCTGCTTGCTGTCGTTGCTGGTTTATCTGGGCTTCAGGGGAAGGCTACCATGCTCTTTCCCTGCCATTTATCCTCTTTTCGGCCTATGGAGGCTGGCTGGCCGACAGGTTCCCCAAGAAGCAGGTTATTATCTGGGTGAAAATCCTGGAAGTAGTAGCAATGGTAATGGGTGCCTACGGTGTCCTTACCCTGAACTGGTCATGGATTTTAGCCATGGTGGCCCTTATGGGGTTGCAATCGACTTTTTTTGGACCTGCGCTCAATGGGGCGATCCCCGAACTGTATCCATCCTGGTATGTTACCAGGGCCAATGCTGTTTTAAAACTGGTAACCACGTTAGCTATCCTGCTTGGTATGGCAATAGCTGGTATTGCGCTGGATCAGCACTGGTTTGAAACAGAAATTCCATTTGGGCGTGTTCTTGTCGCTATGGTTGTCCTTGTGGTTGCTGTCATGGGAGTAGTGGCATCCTTTGGAATCAAGCAGACCTATCATATTCCATGCAAGACCTCTATTCCCTGGTCTGGACCGATTGCCTCGCTGCGGGACAGTGTCAACCTTCGTCATGATCCTCCTCTTCTTCTTGCGGTGCTGGGAGACACCTTTTTCTACTTTTTTTCCCTGATTGCCGTCATGCTGATTAATACCATGGGGATCAGTGAGCTGAATATGAGTACCACAGCAACCAGCCTGCTTGCTGTGGCGCTCATGGTTGGTGTCTGCCTTGGTGCATTGATAGCAGCCCGCATCACCACACCTCAGCGCTGGTCACATGTTCTGGGACCTGCGAGTTTTGGTATGGGGATCTGTCTGTGTCTTGCCGGAGTTATTGCCAATCAAGATATTTCACTGCAGTGGGTGCTTCTTCTCTTGTCTCTTTCCTGCGCCGGAGTCTGTGGCGGCATTTTTCTTATACCCTTTACTGCCTTTATCCAGGTTCGGCCTGCTGAGAGTGAAAAAGGGAAAATTATTGCGGCAGCAAATTTCTGCGCCTTTTCCGGGATGCTTATTGCTGGACAGGTTTTTACTCTTTTTGATGCGGCCTTTGTTCCATCTTCAAATATGGTGTTTCTGGGAGCGCTTGGCATAGTTGTATCCTTTTTCTTTTCAGTTGGTGCAAGAGTTGCTAGACGATATGAGTCCAGGATTGATTCAGGTGGAGAAGCAATATGAGTAAACGTTTGCTTCAAATTATTTTAGTATTTCTGCTCAGTCTCCGCTACCGGGTAAAAGTTATTGGCGTGGATAAAATTCTCAAAAAAGGGAACCGGGGGATACTTTTCATGCCAAACCACCCGGCCCTTATTGATCCTGTCATAATAATGTCCCGGTTGTATGTTCCGTTCTCGCCAAGGCCGCTTGCTGATGAAGAACATGTGGACAATCGTTTCTTGCGTCCTTTGATGAATGTCTTGAATGCTGTGATTATCCCTGACCTGAAAAAGAGAGGAAACAAGGGGAGAGGGGCGGTTCTTGAAGGAGTATATACTATTATAAACGGACTGGCTAATGGGGATAACATTCTTCTTTATCCGGCAGGAAGGATTTATCGAACCCGCTATGAATCTATTGGTGCGAACAGTTCGGTGGCACTTGTTGTAAAAAGGGTTCCTGATGCCAGAATTGTTCTTATTCGTACAACCGGGCTATGGGGGAGCAGTTTTAGCCGAGCCAACGGGATACCGTCGTTGAAAAAAAACCTGCGAACATTTTTTTTGCAATTATAGCCTCTGGGCTTTTTTTTATGCCGAAAAGAGAGCTTACAATTGAACTTGTTGAGTCGGTAGATTTTCCGCGAGATGCTGGAAAGCTTGAGATAAATGCCTACCTTGAAGGATTTTACAATAAAGTAGTACCAGGTAACACTGTTGTACCTTTGTTCTGGTGGAAAGGCCGTACCGCTATACAACTGCCCGAACCTGTGTTGGACAATGGCGGGGATGACACCAGCCATGTTCCTGCTGCCACCAGGGGGCTGGTCCTGGAAAAACTTAAAGAATTGAGTGGTGTTGCTGTTATTAACCAGCAAGACAGCCTCAGCGGTGATCTCGGAATTGACTCCCTGGTTCTTGTGGAGTTTTCTGCCTGGCTTGAAAAGGAGTTTGCTGTTTCTCTTGGCAGTGTTGATGGTCTTGTTACGGTTGCTCATTGTATATTGGCAGCGGCCGGAGATTTTTCACCCCCTGTGGAGAATGATGCAGATTATGTCCCTGAGAGCTGGTTTGATAGTGCGGGACAAGAAACGCTTCAGCTCCCGCCTGGTGAGACAGCTACTGCGATTTTTCTTGAACAGGTGAAGAGGAGTCCAGGTAAAATCATTGTTGGAGATCAGATCAGCGGGTTCAAAACATATCGTGATCTCCTTACAGGTGTTTTTGCACTACGACCTGGTATCATGGCTCTTGGGGAAAGTAATATTGGAATAATGCTTCCAGCGACTGTAAGTGCCACCCTGGTTTATTTCAGTGTCATGTTCTCAGGTAAGATCCCTGTGATGGTCAATTGGACCGTGGGGCAGGCCAATATGAGCTATTGTCTGCAGAATGCAGGAGTGAAGCATGTCGTCACGGCAAAGGCACTTTATGAAAAGATTAAAGATCAAGGTGTTGAGCTTGACCGCATTGGAGTAAAATTTCTTTTTCTGGAAGAGATAGCTGCCGGAATCACCCTTCCAGCCAAAATTAAAGCAATGCTCCAGGCCCGGTTTTCCATTGCAACTCTTGAGAATGCAGTTATCCAGGACACGGCGGCAATTCTT
>JAJRQL010000068.1 GCA_024280265.1 Deltaproteobacteria bacterium | reverse complement strand
TGCGTATCTGCGTTATATTTTTGAAAAGTTACCCATGGCAGAGACCCTGGAAGACTACGAAGCCCTATTGCCAGGGAATATTACCCGGGAACAACTGGATTCACCGGTAGTGGTGGAATGTGCTTAATGTGGCGCTTACACTGGCAATACATTGGGGGCCAGCATAAGTCTCGCGGCAGTATCCGCAGCAAGCAACAGCATCCCACCAATAAGACAGGAGCCTGGTAGAAGGAACCTGTAATCATCACCTATTATTCTCCTGCAGACATGCGGACAGACTAATCCGACAAAACCAATGATCCCGAGAAAAGAGACAATAACAGCAGTGACCAGTGAGGAGAGGAGCATGCCAATTATACGAACCTGCCCAACTTTTACCCCGAGGCCTCTTGCAGTCTCATCACCGGCTTCGATGGCATTGAAATTCCACCGGTTCAGAAAAAACCAGATATAGGCCCCACTGACCACAACGGTAATCATTGCCAGCTCAGCCCACGACGCCCTGGCCACATCACCAAAGGTCCAGAAAACCATGGCAGCAAGCTGCATGTCATCAGCAAAATACTGAAGGAACATGGTTCCGGCAGTAAAGAGAGAACCAAGTGCTACCCCGGTCAACACCATTGCCTCTGGGCTTGCCAGGCGCAGCCTGGAGATAATAATGATAATGCACGTTGCAATAAGACTGAAGGCGAAGGCTATGCCTGTTGTCAGATAGGGACTGTTTATACTGACTGCCCCCACATTACTACTGGTCATTGTTCCTGTGCCAAGGATCATCACTGAGAAAGCTGCCCCAAAAGCAGCTGCGTGGGAGATGCCGAGGGTAAAGGGGGATCCAAGGGGATTCCGCAGGATGGCCTGCATCACTGCCCCTGATACCGCCAGTCCCATCCCGGCAACTATGGCTGTCAGGGCCTGGGGAAGACGGATATTCCAGATAATCATGTCGAACTGTCTGGATATGGTTTCACCGAGCAGGGTTTTTAATACAGCAAGAGGTGATATGGAAACCGGCCCCACGCCGACAGAGAAAATCAGTACAACTCCAGTAATAAACAAGGAGGACAGAAGAAATAATACCCGTATCCTGATATGTCTGGAATACTCGGGTGGAATCTGACCATCTGTAAAATGCATTATCTAGAGTATCGAAAGAGTTTTAAAGGCGGCCCCATCAAAAGACCTGTCCATAACTGAAAAAACAGGTTTTCCTACCAGGAAGGAGTATATTTCATCCGCCTTTTTTTCAGGATCTACATCTTTAAATTGTT
Organism: Deltaproteobacteria bacterium; assembly: GCA_024280265.1. Lineage (GTDB taxonomy): Bacteria > Desulfobacterota > Desulfobulbia > Desulfobulbales > Desulfocapsaceae > Desulfocapsa. The sequence continues at coordinate 3,672 of JAJRQL010000068.1, read as the reverse complement.
TCGGATACAACACTTTTCCTATGTAGTATGCATTGGCAATAATTGATCCGTAATTCATTGTGTACCAGTTATATGGAAGAATCCCATAAACCTTGCCTTCCTGCACCGCTCTCAAGCTTTGGTAGGCAGGATCTGTTCGGAGTTCATACACTGCCCCGGCGTTTTCACCCAACTGAATGGAGGCAAGATCAACGAAAAGGATATCCGGATTCCAGGCAATGATCTGTTCTCTTGATACGTTTGCGTGCTGCAGCGGTTTGCCCTGTTTTTCGGGGGGACGGGCAACATTTATCGCGTTGACAAAATGAAAAGGTGGGTACCCAGGCTCAGTGGACTGAAATCCGTGTGGTCCTTTTTTTGCTATTCCACCGACATAGGTTGAATAGCGTTCTGTGTCAGAAATACCTGCAGTCCGTCGCTGAAGTTCATCGATATTCTTTTCTAGAAAATTGCATACCTCAACAGCTCTTTCTTTTTTATCTATGATTTCCCCCATTAAGGTCAGCGAATCGTAGATGGTCTTCCGACCAGACACGAGACTGTCGTAAGCGAGACAAACTACTGGGATTCCGGTTTTTGCCTGCAGTTCATCTGCGTCATACCCCATGTTCCTGAACGTTTTGAAAATTACCTGGGGCTGAGGCGTAAGCCCCAGAATCAATTCCGGGTTATCATTCCCTCTGAAATTCCCAAAAAGAGGTTTTTCCTTAAACTGGGGATTGGCAAGAGCGTAGGGGCGGGCATCAAACCTGTTCAATTGCTTCTCAATGCTGTCAACAGCAACCACTAGATCTTGCCCCTGAATATAGGTTAAATAACGCAGACATCCGGGGCCGGAACACACCACTCGTTCAACCGTAAGTGGAACCTCAACCTGTCTGCCCGCCATATCAGTGATCATTCGGCTTTCATTTGAATACCCGGAACCGGCAAAACAAAAAGTTAAAACCATGGATACAAAAGTACTATAATCTTCATCTATTCCCCTGCTTTTTTTGTAGTAGGCGTGCTTTAACGAGACATGCTGGTAATACCAAGATTGATTTCGTGTTACTTTAGGGGGAAATTATTCTACTGTCAACAGATTAGGAACGGGGACCCAGGATCTTATGAAAATATATGGCTTATCATTATTCTATCGGTTTGCTCAATCTGCGACCTAGAGGTATGGCATCAATAATTCAATAATTCAATAATTGATGGCGTAGTAAAAACTCTTCACTTCTTTTGTGCTTCACATTTTCAATCATTATGACGTACTCTAGAACGCTGAAACAATAGAAAATGTTTGCGCCTCGGATGTGAAGTTTTTCGAAGTCTGCACTTACTCTTTACGACGTAATTATTCTGGAGTACAGACAAAAAAGGACGAGACCCTGAAACAGGCCCCGTCCTTTTACATTTCATCCTCTGTCCATTCACGGGTGGATTTAACTTGGTTCTCAAGGAGTGGTATGATGGGTAAGCTGCAGATACATTCCAAGTGAACCAACGTAATAATGAGTTACGCGAGAACCAAGCTCATACAATAGCTTCCATTAGTGCCCAGCATCACCACCATGATGTGCGGCTCCACCCTTAATCAAGCCATGGAGTCCTTCAACATAATGGGTAAACATAACATATGATTCCACAAACTCCCGACCTTCCTTTACTGAAGAGTCTGCACGACTTTGGGCATCTCTGGTATGTTGAAAGCGTTCACGAATACCATTAGCCATTGCATTGGTCAGTACACTGACAAGTTTGTCAATTTTACCGTCTTCAAGGGCCTGGTCTGCCATAGCCACCGCCGCATCAACAGAATCCCCTGGTTTCAGACCTGTATAAGGTGCTCCTTCACCTTCCCGGTGAATCCGAACGAGTGTTTCAAAAAAATAGGTATCAGCAAACTCCTTGACTTCTGGACCTTTCTGACGCATTGACACGGTTTTTTGAAAAGCTTTGGCAATCTCACCTTCTTTTTCCGGTTTAACCCACTTCAGGATTGGCGTAATATCACCATTTTCAAGCGCAACTCTCGCTGAATTGACCACTGGTCCATCAACAGTGTCACAATGAGCAAAAGCAGTGTTTGAATAAACGATGCTAAAAAACACAAGAACAGATAAGGTTGTCAGTATACGCTGTTTAATGTTCATACTATGAATTTCTCCTTCATATTGATTGTATTATGAGATGATAGGTATATTTTTTCCTGGCCAGGATTTACCATTCGCAAACATTACGATATGGTCTTATCCAGGAATACGAAGCCACAGGATAATTTGTGACATTTTTTTTCATTTTTTGTTTTATTCTCAAAAAATCAAACCAAATGGTCTTATTCTGTCACAAAAACTGTCTGCTGACGAATTAACTTATGAAGAGAAACGAAATGTCCTACGATTCGATGGGTGGGAATGAGCTCATGATTCTTTATCAAAAAGGTGATCTTGATGCTTTTGATCACCTCTATAGTAAATATAAGGGTATGGTTTACGGGTACTTATGTAAAAGGGTGGACAACAGAAGTGATGTTGATGAGATATTTCAAAATACATTTTTAAGACTGCATCACTCCCGAACACGGTTCAAAGGTGAATTCCCTTTCGAGCCGTGGTTGTTTGCGGTTGTGCGAAACAGTCTGGTTGATTATTTTAGGATAAAGAAAAAAGACTACAACACTGTGTCAATTGATACCGTAACTGTGCCTGCATCAGCCATTCAAACGGAGGATGTACATGAGCCGGGGCAGTTGCTGCCCGAAAAAATCAAGTTGAACATAAAGCAACGCCAGGCCATCGAACTGCGTTATGGAAAAGATATTTCCTTGGAGGAAATTGCCAGTAGCCTGAACACAAGCCCTTCCAACGCACGGCAATTGGTGAGCAGGGCACTGAAAAAGTTGCGAAAAATTATTAATCCCAGGGAGTTGATATGAAGAATAAAAAGAAAATACCCGAGACATGGGAAAGTGATTTTCTTGATTTCGTCAACTCAGATACTATCAATCCACCAGTAATCCTCACGGAAAGAATTAAAGCACATATCAGCGATGATATTAACCCGGCAATATGGAAGATTGTCGCCAAGCTTGCAGGATTACAAACAGTATGTGCTACATTTACTCTTTTTTTCTGTCCCCAGTTCGCAATAGGTTTTGCCAAGAGAGACTATTTAGCCACACTAATTCAACATTCTGACGGCTTTGGCTTTATGGTTGCCTGCGGGGTTATTTTTCTTGGTGGTGGTGCTGCGTTGGCACCCCTGTTTTTTAATAAAGCAGAATTGAGGGTTTCTGAAAAATCCTTGCTTGCATATTTTCCCACCATATCCATTTTAGCTGTAGTGTTGTTCTATTTGCTGGGTGCCGACATATATTTTGCAACAGCACTACCATGGTTCATTGGCGGAAGCGTTGGAAGTTTGATCGCTTATAGTCTGGTCAAGTATTTTCGAATAACCAGGCTCCGTTTTCTGTAAGACCTGGCTCCTCACATGCCCCAGGCGTCGAGATGGCAAATAATATCAATCACTCCAGCATTTGTAACGTAAGCGCCACAACAACCCCATCTTTTTTCTCCGATAGCATTGTGTCATGATGGATTCCATCACAACCACAACCGAGGAGAATCCAGATGGTAACACACAAAATAGACGGAGATCGAACAAAATCCAGGCGCAATTGGC
>JAJRQL010000067.1 GCA_024280265.1 Deltaproteobacteria bacterium | reverse complement strand
GCTGAGCGGAGCCAGCGAGTGATGTGGGAAGTATCCTTTGTCTTTCCACATCGCTGGCTGGGTTCCGCTCCAGCGACTTGATGGCGGCCGCGAATCAGCAAGCAGGCATCTATTAGGACTGAGCTCCTTTTGCACACAATTATTCATTAAAAGAAGTCAGCCATCCCGGCGTTGGAGCGGTTCCCGCTCAGCTCGGGGCGATGGCTGGCTGTGGCTTTAGCAACCAACTTTGAGCGTGGCAACCAAGCAGGGATAATTTCAGGAAAACGGGCGTGCTCGCCAGTCCGGTGAATGCAATTGTTAGTTTGGATTTTATTAATATTACCAATCTTCTCCAGTTTCTTTTCTACGCCAAGCCTCTAAGAAAACTCTCACAAACTCCTTATGAGCTTCATCTAAATCGTTATTGAACTCAATTTCTTCGAGACGCTGTCGGAATTTCTCAACATTAATAATAGCATCAAGACTATCTACTGAAGCCCTCACATTACGTATAGCAACCCTGTCACCTAATCCGAACATGCCTAGACCTTGTGACCAACTTTCGCTGGTAAAAGCATGGGCAAGTTTTGACAATTTTTCATCATCTTTCATCTGCTCATTGGTCCAACTTTTCACGGTTCGTCCATCATCCTCTGCAAAATCGATCCACCTGAACAGAATAAAAGGTAATTGAGGATGGGTGATCAGTATCCCGTTTGCTGCTGCATACTCAATGCCTTTTGCTGCATGGGCCTTTAGTTCAGAGATATAATCTTTTAGTACTAAACACTTTTCAGGTAAACTTGGGTCTTTCCCCTCACGAGGGAAGTGATCAGAAATAGCTGATCTTGTAAAATCTGTGAGCCAACCGACTTGGGCATTTTTACAAGCATTTTTAAAAAGTTCATTCCTTTCATCTAAATCACAACGATCAAATGTCAGCCTTCTTATAAACCAATGAATCCTTAAATAGTTGTCACCTATTGAGAATCCTCCACGTTCGCAATCTTCTTCTCTATAGATATCATCAGCTATTTCAAACATTGCCGAAATTAGAGGTTGAAATTTGTCCTTTTCAATTTTTTGTGCGTGCACATTTAATTCATCAAATAGTAGCGGAATTTTTGACTTCCCATTTTTGCGAATAATTTGAAGAGCTTTTTTGAATGCATTCTTTACATATTCTTTGTCGTCTGCATTAGCAATAAACTCCTCAATTTTATTAATAGATAGAGTCTCATCTCCTATGGTCATCCTGAAATAGGTGTCAAAATGCTTTGATGTACAAACACGACGTTGGGCTTCCCATTCTCCCATGAAGTCCGATGAATACCCCACCTTCTCCAATCGAGGAAACAACCTCATTAATGATAATTTTGCTTGCTCCCTGTTTTTTTCAGGCAGAATACCTAAAAAAGATTGAATTTCTTTTCCTCGATCCTCATTATTCCCGTAATTTGACTTTACCCCACAAATCCGATTTTTGTTTGTGCGAATAGCGTTATATAGTTGAGGTTCGAATAACCTCATTACCTCTAATGCCACATAGTCTGCAATATCCACTTCGCCAGCAACCGCAGGCCAACTGACCGCCATAGAATTTGATAATCGTGTTAAGTCGCGCGGTGTATTTAAGAATGGAGAAATTGTGTCATAAAAAATATTCATGAAACGACGGAGTTGATCTTTGTCTTTGGGGGCTCCACATAAAGACTCAACCTGTGATAGCGCAGCAAAGTTAAGATCGTCACGAGCAGGGAGAGGTAACTCAAAGCTCGCTTGAATAATTTTTTCTAAGAAGTGCGGCCCTTCGGACGGATACATTTCTGCAACTGCTTTTTCTGCAAGTTCTCGATCAAAAACAAGTAAGTACATTACATTTGGGAGACGTCCGACAGATTTGACGAGACGGAAGACAAGAAGGGCCTCATTGGGTGATAGACGATCAATATCATCTATCAAAACAAGAAATCTTTTCTCCTGTTGGTCTAAGGCTTTTGAGAGTTGTTGGAAAATTTTCTCTATACTATCGCCTTCTGGAAAAAATCTTTTTGCAAAATCCATCGAACTGGAGGTTATTGCCCCCCAAATTCCTCCAGTAGCCAAGTTAATGGCCGGGCCAACCACTGGACCAGCCTGCAAAAGGGTTTTGCTAAGTTTTGGTATTAACTCTTTAGCTTTATCGCCAAGAGTTTTCCCCAAGGCAGAGTTCAATTCCTGCAAAAACGCAAGAGTTAAAGCCTCCTCTCCTCGAAACCACCAACATTTAAAATCTATTAATTGAAGTTTACCTTTTTCAACATCAGATACAAGATGATGTCTGATAAGATTTACAGCGCTACTCTTGCCAGACCCCCAAGGACCATGAAGTGCAATAGTTGCCCCTACTGGGGATTCTATATTCTTAATACTGCGAGATAAAGCTTGAGCAAACCTGTCAATCCCGAATTTATCATCTTCAGGTATGAGTATTGGGGCATCATTGAAGTAATTGGCTTTAGTCATATTTATTTGCCCCTAAAACTAACGGCCCGAGCTGAGCGGAGCCAGCGAGTGATGTGGGAAGTATCCTTTGCCTTTCCACATCGCTGGCTGGGTTCCGCTCCAGCGACTTGATGGCGGCCGCGAATCAGCAAGCAGGCATCTATTAGGACTGAGCTCCTT
>JAJRQL010000066.1 GCA_024280265.1 Deltaproteobacteria bacterium | reverse complement strand
CTCTGAATCCATAAGCCTGTCGCTTGAGGGTTTTTATTTTGTTAACGGTTCCTTCAACTGATCCACTGGTTATTTGATGCGGAAAATAATTTAGGATTCCGTTCATGTGGTTGAGTAATGTCAGCCCAACCTTGATCAAAGATTTTGTCTTGACAATGGGGTCCACTTTAGATTGATCTAATTGGTATTACGTAAACTGTCCTCGAAACATCCACATGGCGGAGAACAAACAAACGATCTCCCCGTTTTCCCGGTTGTACATGAACAGCAGTATAGCATTGAAAGGACTGATCCCAATCCTCTCACGAAGCTAAGGAAAATAATGATAAAGGAAGCTACAAAAAAAAGCATAGCAGTTATTGGCACCGGCTACTGGGGCAAAAACCTGGTGCGCAATTTTCATAACCTTGGCGCGCTTCATACGGTTTGCGATATTGACAAGGTAACAGTCCAGGCATTCTGTGAGCAATACCCGGGCACCCAAGGAACCACGGCCTTTTCAGAAGTACTTGAGAATCCCGCCATTTCCGGCATTGCCATTGCCACTCCCGCCGAAACTCATTTTACCCTTGCACATGAAGCCATCATGGCCGGCAAGGATGTATATGTTGAAAAGCCGCTCTGCCTTTCGGAAAAGGAAGGCGAACGACTCAATACAATAGCAGCTGAAAAAGGCCAAATCCTGATGATCGGCCATCTGCTCTGGTATCATCCCGCTGTACTCAAACTCAAAGAGCTTATCCATGAAGGAAGCCTCGGCAGAATCCAGTACATCTACTCCCACCGTCTGAACCTTGGCAAACTGCGTCGGGAGGAAAACGTACTCTGGTCCTTTGCCCCCCATGATATTTCCGTTATCCTGGGTTTTCTTGGTGAAATGCCGGAATCAATACGGGCCCAGGGCAGCAATCTCCTCCACCAGAGAATAGCCGACACCACGGTCACCCTTCTGAACTTTGCCAGCGGTGTCAAGGTGCATATCTTTGTCTCCTGGCTCCATCCCTTCAAGGAACAGAAACTGGTCGTGGTCGGCGACCGACAGATGGCAGTTTTTGATGATACCGTGCCTTGGCCGGAAAAACTGCTCCTTTACCCCCACACGGTCGAATGGAACGAGAATATCCCGGTTGCAAACAGGGCCGAGGCCGTACCGGTCAAGTTGCAGGAAGAAGAGCCCTTGCGTGCCGAATGCCATCATTTTCTCAAGTGCATGCAGTCCCGTAACACTCCGAGAACCGACGGCGCTGAAGGGCTTCGTGTATTAAAGGTGCTTAATCGCTGCCAACTCTCCCTGGAGCAGGAACGGCAAAGAGAACTCGCCCATCACAGCGATGCAGAGGAAAAAAACTTCTTTGTCCACGACTCGGCTGTGATTGATAACAGGGTCACCGTCGGCGAAGGGACAAAAATATGGCATTTCTCCCATGTTCTTACAGGAAGCAACCTGGGAAGGAAATGCACCATTGGTCAGAACGTCAGCATCGGCCCGGACGTGACAATCGGCAATAACTGTAAGATCCAGAATAATGTTTCGGTTTACGAGGGCGTTACCCTGGAAGACAATGTCTTCTGCGGCCCCAGCATGGTCTTTACCAATGTGTATAACCCCCGCTGTGAATTTCCCAGGAGGAACAGCCTGCGCAAGACCCTGGTTAAAAAAGGCGCCACCCTCGGGGCCAACTGCACCATTGTCTGCGGAATAACAATCGGACAATATGCATTTATCGGAGCAGGCGCGGTGGTGACCGACGATATGCCGGACTTTGCGCTGGTGGTCGGCAATTCCGGCCGGCAGGTCGGCTGGATGAGCAGGTATGGAGAACAGCTTCCCCTGCTTCTTGAGGGAGACGGGGAATATGAATGCCCGCATACAGGTGAAAAATACGAATTCAGAAACGGAAAGTTGGAATTATGCTGATCGTGGGAGAATATACGCTATGGAGCATTTTATGCGTTTGTCCAAAATCAGTTAACAATCATACGTGACACGACAACTATGTGCGGATTACTTTACACTAATAAAGCTTCAGACTCGAATGTATTTGCTAAGGCACTTAATTTAATGAAATTCCGTGGTCCAGACAATACAACTAGAATTATGATCGACAGTCATCATTTTGGTCATCAACGCTTAAAAATTTTGGGATTAGGAGACGACTCAAACCAACCACTTTATTCTAAAAGTAAAAAACATTTAATAATATATAATGGAGAAATATATAATTTTAATAACCTTGCATACAAATATTCTATAAATTTAAAAACAGGATGTGATACAGAGCTAGGTATTGAGCTTTTCGAAAAAGTAGGTGCAGAATTTATCCACGAACTTAACGGGATGTTTTCTATCTTAATTTTCAATATAGAGGATAAATCTATTTTTGCTGCGAGAGACCGACTGGGAATTAAGCCATTGTATTATTCAATGAATAGAGGGCTATATTTTTGTTCTGAGATAGCACCAATTAAATACCTTATTGACAATATAACAATAGATGAAATTGGTTTAAGACAATACCTTTTGTTGAGATCATTCTTCAACAACCATACCATATATAATGAAATTAAATCATTCCCACCAGCACACTACTATAAAAATGGTAAATTTTATAGATACTGGAGCATTCCTGACAAGGAACAATCCCCACCTACCGATAATGAGCTATTCGATCTTCTATGTTCATCTATAGAATACAGAAAGGTTTCTGATGTTCCTATAGGTAGCTACTTAAGCGGTGGATTAGATAGCACACTAATAACCGCTTTAGCCAAAACAAAAAACACATGGACCGTTGGATTAGAAAATGAAAATGAGTTCAAATGGTCATCATTAGCAAGCTGCAGTCTAAAGACTACACATAAAGAAGTGGTTATGTCTCCTCAACTCTATCTATCAAATTTAAAAACAATGGTACAAGTTAGACAAGAACCACTATCAGTACCTAATGAAGTTTTCATCTACGAGATGACCAAGAAGGTCAAAGAAAAAAATATGGTTATACTAAGCGGAGAGGGTGCAGATGAGCTTTTCTTTGGATATGATCGAATTTTTAAATGGGCTAGCCAAGCAAGTTCTTGGGATTTAAAAAAGTTTTCTGAATTATATTCTTATAGTACAACTGAAGACTTAGAAATTATTGAATATGCGATTGACCCTTTTGTCAACCTAAAAAAACCTATATTAATTGTTGCAGCATTTTTCCAAATTGCTCACCTGCACGGTCTTTTGCGTCGTTTGGATTTTGCAACTATGCTCTGTGGCGTAGAAGCACGAGTGCCATTCGTGGACCATCGTATTGTAGAACGATTAGCTGGCACCCCCATCGAGTATCGTATGGAAAAAGGGATAGTCAAAGCACCTTTAAAAAGACTAGCTCAAGGAATCATCCCATCCCAAATAATTCAACGAAGAAAAGTTGGCTTTCCTGTCAACCTTAATTATATCTTCAACAATAACGAGTCATTCAGATATAATATGAAAAAATTTTTCAAGCTAAATTTGTCAATCTTGGGAGTAAGATAATCATGAAAATTGGATACACGTCAGGAGTATTTGATCTTTTTCATATTGGACATGTTAATATTTTAAGAAATTCTAAGTCACTATGCGACAAATTAATAGTAGGTATAAGCACCGACGAATTAGTAAGTTACAAACATAAGAAACCAGTAATACCATTTCATGAAAGAATGGAAATCGTGCAATCAATAAAATATGTAGATGTTGTTATAGCTCAAGAAAACATGGATAAATTTTCACTATGGGAAAAAATTAAATTCGATCTTATGTTTGTTGGTGACGATTGGCATAAGACTAATAAATGGCAAAAATTGGAAAAAAAATTTAATAACGTAGGAGTACGAATTATTTATTTTCCATATACTAAATGCACATCATCAACATTAATCAATAAAACCTTGGAAAATCTCAGAATAAAAAATGAACCTATTTAAATTAATTGATTTTTTTGTCAGAGTTACTGACGTATTCATTAATAAAAAATCAAAGATATGGTGTTTTCCATCGCTACAAACTGGTAATTGGGATACGAATTCAGAAGCTCTATTACATCACATAATGGTAACTCGATATAATATAAAAAACAACATAACTATTATTAGAATACAGTTGAATAATAGCAAAGATCTCCTATCAGACAATAGTATACCTATATTTTATGCTTACTCATGGAAAGGGATACTAGCACTTATGAGAGCCGGTACAATATTCATTCATCATGGTACAGGGGATCTTGGACCTGTTAAATTATGCCGAACCAAACATAGGAGAATTATAAATTTATGGCATGGTGTTAACATCAAAGGAATTATGTTTTCAGATTGTAAAAATCATACAAAATCACAAGAAAGATTATTAAAAAAAGAATGTGAGGCATACACCCAACTTATTGCCTCATCAGACATTCATAGGCAATCGCTTTCTTGTAGCTTTTTAATACCATATCGTAAAATAAAAATAACCGGATTGCCACGTAATGATATATTATTATCAGACAACAATATGCTTTCACCTGTTCAACTGGAAGAAAATAAAAAGATTAAAGAGTTAACGTCCGGAAAAAAAATAATATTATACGCTCCAACATTTCGAAATAATCGATCCGGCTTCTTTGACTTTAGCGAACAGCAATATCTTAAAATTAAAGAGGTTATAGAAAAAAATAACTTCACGATAGCTTATCGCCAGCACATAAACACGTCATACCTACCTGAACTAACAAAAACATATTTAATAGACTTAAGTAGCGATATTATTCAAGATACTCAAATTGTCTTAAGGAATACCCATCTTCTTATTACAGACTACTCAGGAATTTGGATTGATTATTTGTTGCTAAATCGACCAGTCATTTGTTTTTGCTACGATCTCGAAGACTATATTAACGAAAGAGGACTCCTTTACGACTATGAAAACATATTTCCAGGAGAAATAATTAAAACACCAGAAAAACTAATTTCTAAAATAGAAATCTTGATAAAAAATTATACCAATTTGTCACCCAAACATTACTGGTGTAAAAAACTGTTCCACAAATTCGAGGATAACCACTCCTGCGATAGATTACTGAACACTATTGATCCGCACAGTCAAGTGCGAAATGAAGAATATGGTCTCCTCGACATTTCCTAAGCATATCCTGATCATCCCTTCATGGTATCCAGCATTTCCCGGTGATATCGCTGGCAGTTTTTTCGTGAACAAGCATTAGCCCTATCCAGAAACGGCTTACAGGTCGGGGTGATTCAACCAGTTCAGCGATCACTGTGCCGGTGGCCTTCCATATTCAATAGTAAACATGGTCTTGACGAAGAAAACGATTGTGGCCTGCCAACCTTGCGCTGGCATAGTATACGTTGGTGTCCTTTATCTGTTCGCGTTAACAAGGAAATTCTCATCCGCCAAGGGTTAAAACTTTTCAACGCATATGTAGCTCGGCACGGCACTCCCGATATCCTTCATGCCCATTCAACGATCTACGGGGGAATCATTACCCATAGTCTTCACAAAAAGACGGGAATCCCATACGTAATTACGGAGCACAGTACATCTTATGCACGAAACATCTTGAGCACGGAACAAAGAACCATGGCTATGGAGGCAGTTATGCATGCCTCCTGTCGTATAGCTGTCAGTAAACCATTTGGCACCTTGCTTCAAGATTATTTCGGTATTAAGGCTGGACAATGGGAGACTGTGCCCAACATTGTAAGTAATCACTTTGCAGATTATCCAATAAGTAGAAGTAGGCGGACAAAAAACAGCTTTATTTTTCTATGTGTGGCATTATTGTCACCTAAGAAAGCAATTGACAACCTCCTTGTTGCTTTTGCCCTCTCATTTAAGGGCAATCTCCAAGTAATCATGCGTATCGGCGGCGATGGTTCCGAACGACAAAAGCTAGAAAAACTGGCGCAATCCTTAGGAATAAAGCGACAGGTTTATTTTCTTGGAGCATTGACTCGCGAACAGGTGGCGCGGGAAATGGCAAAAACTGATGTGTTTGTACTCCCTAGTCATTATGAGACATTTGGTGTTGTGGTCATCGAGGCATTGGCTCTTGGAAAACCTGTTTTGGCGACGCGCTGCGGCGGACCAGAATCAATTCTTCGGTCACAGGATGGGGAACTTGTGCCTGTGAATGCCCCCCAAGCCCTTGCAGCTGCCATGCAAAAAATGTATCGCGAGATAAACAAGTACAATTCACAGGAAATTCGTAAAACCTGCTTGGTACGTTTTGGTGAAACCTCTGTTGTTGCCCGGCTCATGGCAGAATATGAACGTATTATATTATCCTGTAAAAGGGCGCAGGGATGAGAGCCCCCCATAAATTGGGTTTAAAACGACTCGCTGGAAATGTAGCTGTAACATTAGGTCGGCAACTGATAAGCGGCTTATTGCAACTGGCTACGGCTGTTATCATTGCCCGAGGTCTTGGACCCGAAGGCAATGGCCAATATGCCATTGTCCTCTTGCTTCCTCTCATGTTGGCCACTTTTCTCAACCTTGGAATAGGTCCGGCGAATGTCTATTTTCTTGGGGCGAAAAAAGTATCCGTCGCTACAGTCTTCAAGGTCATAAATCGTCTTTCATTTATTATCACAGTGGCGGACCTGGTTATTGGAATTTTATGCATTCATTTTTTTGGTCAAAAATGGTTTCCCAATGTTCCGACCAACATTATATGGTACTCTCTTGTACTTTTCCCTCCATTTTTATACCAATCTCTTCTGGCAAGTATTTTCCAGGGACTGCAAAGATTTAGTACCTTCAATTTCATTTTACTCTCCCAGCCAGTCATCACCCTTACCGGTGTATTGCTGCTTACATTTTTGGGTCTCTTCAAAATCAAATACATCATAGCCATCTCCATTGCCAGTCTGGTACTCACAATCTGCATTTGCCTGAAATATGTCAAACAGGAAATAAAAGGCAGCACAGTCAGTACCAACGGGGGCAGTTATTTTAAACAGGTACTGACCTACGGTTACAAAGCTCACCTCAGCAACATCCTGGCATTCATGAACTACAAGGCAGATATATTTTTGCTTAATTATCTTATTTCCCCTGCCGCCACGGGAATTTATGTTATTGCCGTCCAGATAGTGGAGCGGCTGTGGCAGCTGTCCCAGGCTGCCAGTACGGTCATTCTGCCCCGCCTGTCGGAACTGTCAGTGGATGAGGAAAAAAGGAAAAAAATTACCCCGATAGTTTGCAGGTCGGTTTTGATGGCAACACTTCTGGCTGCACTACTGCTGGCCTGTGTTGCTCAGCCGTTGATTAGCATATTCTTTGGAAATGAATATATGCATGCTTTTACTGCATTGCTGCTGCTTCTGCCAGGCATAGTAGCTGGTTCCGGTGCACGGATTTTAGCCAATGACATAGCGGCACGAGGCCGACCTGATTTGAATATGTATTTTTCTATCTTAACCGTAACGATTAATATTGCAGGCAACCTTTACCTTATCCCACGATACGGCCTTGCAGGTGCTGCAACCGCAACTACCATCGCCTATATGCTGAACCTCATGTTTAGGTTAATCGTCTATCAGAAAATTTCTGGAAATAATTTTTTATCTCCACTATTGATAACATCCGAGGATATTTCACGGATTAAAAGGATATTTTCATGAACTTCTTGCTTCTCCTTCTCTTATGATCCGAATAACCACCATCATCGGTGCCCGCCCCCAGTTTATCAAGGCGGCGGCCCTAAGCCGGGTCTTCAGGCAACGAAATCACATAACAGAGATCCTTGTTCATACCGGACAACACTTCGATGCCGGTATGAGCGAGGTGTTCTTCCGGCAACTGGAAATCCCCAAGCCTGATTACAACCTTGGCATCTCCGCCCTTTCCCACGGCGCAATGACCGGCCGCATGTTGGAGAAGACAGAACAGGTTCTGCTGGATGTGCAGCCGGATATGGTTCTGGTTTACGGGGATACCAACTCCACCCTTGCAGGGGCCCTGGCTGCAGCGAAACTGCATATACCGGTGGCCCATGTCGAGGCGGGCCTCCGATCGTACAACCGGATGATGCCAGAGGAGATCAACCGAATACTGACTGACCAGTTAAGCACCCTGCTTTTTTGCCCCACGGAAACTGCGATGAAAAACCTCGAAGAAGAAGGATATCCCCACACGCTGAGCAATAATAGCGCTCAGAAGATACATCGAGTCGGAGACGTTATGTATGATGCAGCCATATTTTATGCAGGAAAGATCAAGGACAAGGCCGCAATATTTGCACGCTATGGGCTTGAGCAGGGGCACTATGTGCTGGCGACAATACATCGTGCGGAAAACACCGACCAGGCAACTCGACTGATCAGCATTCTGGCCGCCCTTGCCGTGGTGGCCGAAGAAATTCCGGTTATCCTACCTTTGCATCCAAGAACCAAAAAGATACTGGAACACGAAAAGAGACCAACAGGGAAAATACGATTTATTGAGCCGGTGGGCTACCTTGACATGATTGCCCTGGAAAAACATGCCGCCCTGATCGTGACGGACTCCGGGGGAGTGCAGAAGGAGGCTTTTTTCCACAGAGTACCCTGCGTGACCTGCAGGGAGGAAACCGAATGGGTAGAACTGGTTGAAATCGGCGCAAACATCCTAGCACGTCCTGAACATCTTGCGGAAACTGTATTCGGGATACTCTCAGACAGACCGGACTACCGTATATGGAACGATCCCCTTTACGGTGACGGTAATGTGGCCGCTAAAATCGTCACCGCTATCGAGTCATACCTCTGCCCATGAAAAAAAAGGTTCTACTTGTTTCGTTTTATTTTCCTCCTTATGCGGAAATTTCCGCCATCAGGGCACAGAAGTACTGCAAATTCCTGCCTAAATTCGACTGGATCCCGTGGGTGCTGACCGTTGATCCCCGCTATTACGGCTCCAAACGGCTTGCAACCGAACCACGGGATATCCGGGAGGTTACAGTTAGCCGCCTGCCGTACATCAAGCGGACAACAAAACTCTTTGCCTCTCTCTGTTTTCCTTTTTCCCTATTTTGGTTTATAGCCAAGCATAAGAAATCACTTGATGCCGTATGCCTGATCGGCAGCCCTTACCACCCCTTCCTGCTGACACCAGTGATCAAAAGATTTTTCAACCTGCCTACTTTACTCGATTTCAGAGATTCGTGGAGCCATAATTACGGCTTTGACGGGACCCGAGCTGATGAGCAGTCAATATTGACACGAATCAAGCATCGTCTTTTTTTTCAGATTGAAAAAATCTCTCTGAAACACTGCGCTGCCGCGACCTTTGCCACATCGGTCCTGCGTGATGAATACGCCAGTCTGATTCCGGCATACAAAAACAAATACCACGTTATCTACAATGGGTACGACCAGGATGATTTTGCCGGTATACAACCAAGGTCAGCAACGGAGGGTAAAACAATCATCCTGGCCGGAAAATTTCACATCTATACCCCTCAAGCTGTCGCCTTTTCCTGCAAGCCATCAAAGAACATCCTGACCTGACATTTGTATATATCGGTAATGAGCAGGAGACAATCCTGCAAATGGCCGAAGAACTCGATATTACAAACCAGGTTGTTGCCATGGGCTATCAGCCCTATGCAGAGGTGCTCCAGTACATAGCCGGCAGTGATTTCTGCCTGTTGAGCACGGGCCTTGTCAATGGGATGGGCACCAAAATTTTCGATTACCTTGCCCTGCAGAAACCGACCATGTGCATGGTGCCGAAAGGATCCATCATTGCTCGGCAATTTGGAGACACTTCAGGGATTGTCATTTCCGAGGCGCCACATACCAGGACGAAAGTACGACAGGACCTGAAGCGCTTACTGATGCTGGAGCAATCCGCAGCCGACGGGCTTGGAGATAAATTTTCAAGGAAAAACGCTGCCAAAAAACTTGCCGAGTTATTACACAATGTTTCCAGCACAGAACCTTGACGAGTCGATCATGGCAAAAAACATCCTCAGCCCCATAGCCACAGGAAACGGAGCCTTTGTTATCCACCGGATCTTATCCAAAAAGATAAAAAGTTATAGAGTATGCGGTTACACCCCATACTGGACGATGTTCCCGCCGGTTCTGCCTTTTCTCTGTAGGCATAAGCCTGTTGACCTCATTCATACCACCCCGGATTATGCCTGGTTTTTCAGAAGAAAAAAAACACCGCTCATCATAACTTTCCATAATTATGTGCTTGATGCTTTCATGGCCGGATACAGTTCAGCCGCCCAGCGTCTGCATTACGCGACCGACCTGAAATTTTTTACGCGTAAAGCCCTTGCCTCTGCTGATAAAGTTACGAGTGTCAGCCGGTTCACAGCCGGACTGCTCCGCGATGACCTGGGATTTTCCGGCGATATACAGGTTATTTACAACGGCATAGAGACCTCCATGTTCCGGCCTGGGAAAAAGAAGAAGAACCGGAAGAAGGTGCGGGTCTTGTTCAGCGGCAACCTCACCAGAAGAAAAGGCGCTGACCTGTTGCCGCATATTGCCTCTCTGCTGGATAGCAACATTGAAATTCTCTACCCCAGTGGCCTAAGGGCAAAAAATCGCATCACTCCTACCCCCAACCTGCGCCCAGTCGGAGCAATACCCTATGAAGACATGCCCGCCTTATACCAACAGGCAGACATCCTGCTGTTCCCCACTGTCCGGGAAGGACTGCCCCTTGCTGTTCTCGAAGCCATGGCCTGTGGCCTACCGGTGGTAGCAACCGACTGCTCTTCACTGCCGGAACTTATTATCCACGAAAAAGGAGGGTATCTCTGTGAACTTGGAAATGTAGAAGAATTTGCGACTCGGATTAATGAACTGGCAGCATCACCAGGATTACGCCGTGAAATGGGAGAATTCAACAGGGCCCGAGTAGAAAAAAAATTCACCGTCGAACGTATGATCAGTGAATATAACATGCTATTTGAGCAGGTCCTGGATAACAATAAATAATCAAAGAACCTTCCCAGTCCTTTTCCAGCCTGCGACGTTAATATCAAGTCGTATGTAACACTCTTTGCCGCCATAAATCAAAGGAAATACCACATAGGACTAAGACCAATCATTGTAAGCAAAGACTTGCTCAGCATTCTTACATATTACCATCTACAGGAATTTTCATCCGGCAGAGAGTTGCTGCAGGCTCTGGAAGAAGATGATTACGCCAGGCAGTTTGTTGCTCCTGCTGGTGGCGTTAAACGCTCTACCTTTTTCGATACTGTTAATGACCGTGGTGTAGTGTAGAGCAGCTTCTTTTTGTATTTACCGAACTTCAAAAGCAAGCGGCAGGAGTACTGCCGTCTCAATATTCAGAGCTTGGTGACCTCGTTGCCATCGATGGATCCCTTATTGATGGGGTTCGGAGTCTACGCTTACCGGCCCCAGCTGAGCGGAGCCAGCGATTTGATGGCGGTCGCGGATCAGCAAGCAGGCATTTATTGGGACTGAGCTCCTTTTGTACACCATTGTTCATTTAAAGAAGTCAGCCATCAAAGATTACAGCGTAACCTTTGTTTCATTGACGAGTGACCAGGAGCAGGGTGGGCTTTTCTTTTGAGCCTTGCTGCAGATCTGATCTGCGCTTAGAGAAACAGGGCAAGCAGAGAGAGGCTGGCAAAGGAGAGAAGTATTCCCCAGCCCACCAGAGCCGCTGTCAATCGTGGCGCAAATCCGGCACTCATCGCCATGGCTCCAGCCGTTACCATGGGTGGCATGCCTGCCTCAAAAACAGCTATACGTGCTGCTGGACCATCGGTTCCCAGGAGACGACAGATCAGCAGGGCAGTGAAGGGTGCAATCAGCAGCTTGGCAAGCAGACCAAAGCAGAAGGGAAGGCTCTGCCCCGGTGCCAGTCTGATTTTCAACTGCAGTCCTATGGCAAACATGACCACTGGAACCAACGAGGAAGCTATCAGGGACAGACTGGCGGCAATAGCTGGTTGCTGTAATGGTTTTGCCAGGATAAGGGCTGCCAGCAGTGCCAGAAATGGTGGGAATGTCAAAATTTTCCTGATGATGGCCCTGATGTTCTGTTGATGTTGTCTGCTGTAGAGTGCCAGAATAAAAGAACCATAGGTGGCGAGGGAGATGAAAGATCCGAACTGATCGTAAATAATCCCGTAGGGAATCATCTCTGTTCCCCAGAAGGCTTCGATCATGGGGATTCCAAGAAAAGAGGTATTTCCCAGCGGTACAGTAAGGAGCAATACGGCGGTGACTTCCCGTGACCACGTAAATATCCTGCTGCCAGCGAGCACCAGTAAGGCTCCCAACCCTGTCATAAGCCAGGGCATCAGCAGCAGGATAAATAGGTCTGATGAAAAGGACAGTGTGGGTACCAGGTGCAGGATAAGGGCCGGCAGGGCTATCCAGATAACGTAGAGGTTCAGGGTGACAGGTGCCTTATCGTCAAAAACAGCAAGTTTTTGTAAGGTCATGCCCGCTGTAAGACAGATAAAGATGAGAATGAAGTTTTCCATTTTTTCTGTGCTGTGAGTTGGATTTTGATAAAGGAATCTGCTTAATAAGTGCCTGTCCAGAATGGCCTTTTTCTCCTGACTCTTTGTTGTGTTAGAAATTTTTCACCCAAATATTAACAATATTGAAATAAGCTGGGTACTTTGTCCTCGGAATATCAGCCATATGCCTGCGGTGATTTTTTTGCACCTCGATTTAGAAGAAAAAATCTCATGTTTGGATGGACGCTAGAAGATGTGGAATTTTAATCCGATGTTGGCGGTCATGCCGCTGGTATCGATGTAGTCCAGGTCGCTGTATCGATACATAATCTCTCCAAAGAGTTTGAGAAAAGAACTGCCAAGTTCAACGTCCAGTCCTGCGCCAAGGTAGCCGCCAAATTTGGAGTCAAGGTTCAGGTGCTCCGAGTCGACATAGTTGTAGGATACTCCACCGAGCACATAGGGATCAAACTGGGAGTTCGTCAGCAGGTGGATCTGTGCTCCAAGGTCAAAGGGTGTGACTTTTACTGAACTCCTTTCCCAGTCACTGTTTCCAAAATAGTGTGCTCGGCCATCCAGCCTGATGTTGTCAATGATAATCGGCAGGCTGACTCCTACGCCTGTTCCCCAGGTTCCATCCGCATCACCCTTGTCCCAGTAACTTCCAAACCCATATAGATCAATAGCAGATGCCTGGCTGCTGGTACACAAGAGGAACAGCAGTAATCCTGCTACTATGGTTTTCATTTTGCTCATGTCTTTCTCCTTTTTCCTTCGTTTGATTTTTGCTTGTCATACATGTAAATGCACTGAAGATATTCTCTGGTAACAGTCTGGGGAATCTGTGACTCTGGATACTTCTTTCATAATGATAATTAATTTAATAAGAAAGAAGGGGGCAAGTCTACCGTTGACTATAACTCCACCGCTTCAACGCAAACTAAGGGCGCCCTTTTAGACTGCCTGCTGCCTGGCACTCTGTTTGGGTCTCTTCGCAGTAGAAGGGGCAGAGTAAAATAAATATTGAACCATTGGGTTTGATTTTGCATTGACCTTTCTACGCGTTGTGCTGACTCATTTTGTAATTCCCCAGGTTCCTGCCGTTTTTCAGGATTTTTGCAAGCTCCTCAATACTTGATTCGCAGCTGTTGCTGATTTTCTCGCTGAGGAGGTATGCCTGATCCTTGTACCCAAGTAGTTTTTCGGATTTTCTCTGTAATTTTATGCACTGTTCATGACAGGCTTTCATTTCTTTGTGGATGCGGAGTCTTTTTTCATGTTTCTCCTGTTCTGCATCCATTACTGGCAAGAGTCTTCTTATGGATATCTCCACCAGCAGATCCCTGGGTATTTTCTGTTGCCGGGAAACACTTTCCAGAACTTCCAGTGATTTTTTGTTTAATACAAAAGTTTTCTGACGGCATATCCGTCCTTGAGCATCTGTGTTGTCAGTCATTTCAGCAATTTTACTGAGAACTTCGCGGTCTTCAATGAGCTGATCAAAGAGTGATTTCTGTTTCAGCCCCAGCTGAGCTGCTGCTATTCCAAGAAGGTGTATTGTGGCTTCGGGTAACCTGAATGTTGCCCGGACAGATTGTTTTCCCTTCAGGCTGCTGGCAGAAATGGAGAGTTTGCTGGAGGAAGGTATTGTTGTAGATCCAGTCATTTGTTGCATTTTTTGGTCTTGTGAAAAGTGAGCATTACCTTGTTGTGATAATTTTTAACAGTAATGTACGTCAAAAAATAAAAAAAATAAACAACAAAATATTGACAAGCGCAGATGAATAATTATTTTTCAAATCAGTAAGGGGTGAGCTTGAGTTTGTTGTTAGTATCATTTTAATTTTACGATGTAATAGTGAATAAGGAGGTCTGCTATGCTGATGCGTTTGAGTGATGTTGACAGGATGTTTAACGCCATGGATTTACTTCAGTCCAGAATGAACAGGATGTCTTCTGATTTTGGCAGGTTCAGGACATCAGTTCCAGGTGGAACTGCACCATACAGCGGCCCTGCTACAAATCTTTATGATATAGGGGGGCACCTGGAAATGAAGATGGAGGTTCCTGGGATTTCCAAAGAGGAGCTTTCCATCAAAGTTCAGGGGAACTATCTTGAGGTCAGTGGAAAACAGAAGGCCGATAAGCCGGAAGGGTACACGCCTCACAGAGTTGAGCGTGGTTTGAGTGAATTCACTAGAAGTTTTACCCTCCCGACGGAAGTGGATTCCAGTAAGGTGGCGGCTCAGTTGAGTAATGGTCTGCTTACTATTGTCATGCCAAAGTCAGAGGCAGCGCAACCAAAGCAGATCACTATTAAGTAAGAAATTTAAGATACAGTTACAATACCATATATCAGGAGGTCGTGATGGGTGAGAGAACAGATCTTGTGAAAACAGAAAGCAATGTGCCAGAGAGAAGTCGTGAAATTCCAGCAGTGGCACCTGTTGTTGATATATATGAGAATGAGGACGAGATACTTCTCCATGTGGACATGCCAGGCGTTGAGAAAGAGGATATTACTGTGAACATTGACAACGGTAAGCTGTTCTTGGGGGGAGTGCGGCACATAAGCAGTAATGGTGCTGCTTTGTGGGAAGAGTTGGTGGATGTTGAATACCAGCGCAGCTTCTCCGTTCCTCAGACCATAGATGTGGATAAGGTGAATGCCGAAATGCAGGACGGTGTCCTCCATCTGCATCTTCCAAAATCAGAGGCGGCCAAACCGCGCCAGATTGAGATTAAGAGCGCCTAACTGGTGGACTGCTGTTTAACATATAATGGGTACTGTATTGTGCTGGTTGATTAACGGTTAGTGAATACAGATGAAAGGAGGAGGTGTGTTATGGATATAAAAAAACTTGCACCCTGGAATTGGCTGAAAAAAGAGACAGAGGAGAGTGGAGGCAATGTTCCGGTTACCCGGGATGGTGGATCTCTTGTGGCTCATGATGGAAATGTGGTTTCTCCCGTTGTGCAATTTCGTCGTGAAGTGGATAGAATTTTTGAGAATTTCTTCAGGGGGTCTGGTCTCTCGCCCTGTGAGTCGGATCTCTTCAGTCCACTTACAACTACGGGGCTCCTGAAACCCCAGGTGGATATTGGAGCGACGGAAAAGGAGTATGTTATAAGTGTAGAGGTTCCTGGGGTGATGGAAGAGGATGTTCAGGTGGAGGTCAGCGGAAATACCATGACCATCCGTGGAGAGAAGAGGCAGGAGAAAGAGGAGAAGGAAAAGAGCTATTATCGGATGGAGCGCAGTTACGGTTCCTTTCAGCGAGTTCTTTCTCTTCCGGAGGACGTGGATCAGGAGGGGATTAAGGCCAGTTTTAAAAAGGGCGTTCTTTCTGTTACGATTCCACGTAAATCACTGCCAGGGTCCCAGGCTAAGCAGATTGCAATCAATGGGAGCTGATGTGGGTTTGGGTAAATCTCCGTCTTTTCAGTGCGTTATGCCGTGAAATCTGTGATTGAAAAACGGGCAAGCGAGGCACGAGACTCCGAGGCTATGTGAGAGTGAAACACTGTTAAGATGTTACAAATACCACCAGGGTACTTATTGAACGAGTTTTAAAAGTTTTCCAACTTGTCGGGTTGGGTTATTTCCGGTTCTTCTGTTTTTACCAGCGGGAGCCATGGCGGGTTTGAATTGAATTCAAGCCCGTTGCCGTTTTCGGGGTGGAGAAAGAAGATCCGGCTGGCATGCAGGAACATTGTGGCACCATCTTCGGCGTTCCCGTATAAGAAATCACCAACAATAGGGATACCAAGGCCTCTGGGGTGAGAGGCGTGCAGTCTCAACTGGTGGGTTCGTCCTGTTACGGGGGTGAGGCGAACCAGTGTCTTCCCCTGTCTGGTCTCTAGCTTTGCCCAGTGGGTAGTTCCTGTTTTGCCGCGCTGTGGGTCGTAAATCTGATACGGTCTGTTGTCTGGATCGAGTCTGAAGGCCAGCTCAATGGTGCCCTGTTTGTCTGTGATTATTCCATCAACAAGGGCCAGATATTCCTTGTGTACTTGTCTGGTCTCAAACTGTCTGGACAGTCTGCGATGGGATCGACTGTTTCTGGCAAGGAGCATGATGCCGGATGTTGCCATGTCGAGCCGGTGGACTGCTGGCTGTTCCATGCAGTCAGGGAACAGGACTTTGGCTCTGTTAACCACGCAATCCTGTTTGTCTGCGCCACGGCCGGGTACTGCCAGGAGCCCTCCTGGTTTATTGATTACCAGAAAATCCGGATCACTGTGAAGTATTTTGAGTTCTTTCATGAAGCTCTCGCCTCCTGAATGCCACAGAGCAGATAGCCCAGCAGAGGGCCGCATTTCCCATCACAGGCCAGGTAGAATTGGCCTTCATGTTTTGTTGCTGATCTGTTGCTTCTGCCCCAGTAGAACTCAGCGAGTGCCTGGGGCTGAAGGTTATTGATCGCAGCATAATTGAGGAGCTTTGGGGCGCAGCAGTCACCTGTTCCTGTCGGGATCCCACGTCCCTTTGGAAAAAGCCTGGCCAGGGGGCGTTGTTCGCCTCGATAGTTGTGCAGGCTATAGAGTGCGTGGATATCTCGCATCAGCTGTTGTGACAGTTGTTTACGTTGGTTGAGGATCTCCTTGTACCTTCTACTATCGGGACGGAAGGTGGCGGCCATTTTTCCGAGGGCTTTGATCTTTTCTTCCATGGGATCGTTCAGTTGTTGGAATGCATTCACATCAAAGAGTGGTGGAACCCATCCTTTTATCTCCCATTCACCGTTGTATTGTCCTGAAAAGGCCTTGAGGATCACAGTTTTTCCGGTCTCAGATCTGCATATCAGCACCCCGAACATTTTCCCAAGGGCCTTACCATAGAGGTAGCTTATCTCAAGCTCTTTATCCATCCTGGCCATCAGATCCAATGCAGCGTGCGCGGCAGGAGCCCGTGGGATCGAGTGGAGGCACCTGCAACGTGTACAGAAAGCTTTCTGGTCAGTGATCCCTTCAGGAATTTCAGGAAGTTTTTTTACTGGAAGCATGCAAATCCTTTATGGTGACTGTGCAGTTTTGAACTGAATATCTGGGATAAAAGCATTTTGGCTGCAACAGATGAGGCGGATGGGTCTTCGTCTTTTTTCGGACAATCATGACTTTGAAACTGGTATCGTCGCGGAGAGCGATGACCGTTCTGCCTTTTAGTGTCTTACTCCATAAAAACTGTAGGCAACCTTGCAAAATTGTCTTTTCGCCCGTTCTCTACGTTATGTATAAAATCATATCATCGGATATCACGCATATGCCTGTGGTGAATTTTTTCGCAAGCCTTTATCTCGAACGAAAACCCTACTGTTTCAAGGCTGCCTGTAATAAAAAAAACGAGTCAGTGATTGCACGAAGTTTCCAGCCTCCATCCTCCCTGCATTTTATGTCATAATAGCAGAGGGTCACCTTCGTCGCAACAATGCCTTTCAGGTCATATCTGAGATCTATTTAGGCACTCAGTTTCAACGATTTCAAATGATAGAGAGTAAATAATTTGAATTAATTATTATTTCCTTGAACTGTGAAACTAGGGTTTAGCGGATAGAGATTTGTCCATGTTCCCATTGGTATGATGGAGGTGGGTTTTGGGCTGCCATCTGTTTTGACTGCTTCGGGTAAATCGTTTTTTCAAATCCGAGTTGAACTGTGCGCAACGGGGGGTGATGATACTAGAATAAACCAGGGTCTGGTGCGGCCCTGATCAGCGACTAAATAAATGTTGGGACAGAACGGAAGTGTGGAATATTGTCAGGAGATATGGTATCCTTTGATAGTGTACTGGAGAAAACGGGGAGGAGCTTGTTTCCATAGTGGCTTTTAGAAGAAGGGGATAACAGTTCTCGTTTGAAGACACTGCAATTGCCATTTGTCAGATGTTTTTTTCTGAGGGTTTTAATATTATTTTTTGGTCTGATACCATTGTCGGGTCGTTTGGAGAGAGGAGTATACAAAATGCTGGTTATCTGTGAAGATTGTGGAAAAAAATTCAACATTGACGAGACCCGTATCAAGAGGAAAAGGGCCAAGTTTACCTGCAATGAATGCGGACATATTGTTGTTGTTGAAAAACCAGAGGTGGCAGAGAATAAGTCGCTGCCTGCCAAGGATGCTGCAGGGCACGCCACAGATCAGCAGGAGGCATCCATGCCAGATACATCTTCTGTTACACAAAAGGGGAAAGCAGCTTTCCCGAAAGGGAAGGGATTGCCTATTAGTGTTTATATCCTGTTAACACTGGTTGCCGGTTTTCTGATGGTTTGCGGGGCTTTTGGTTACCTGTACTTCAAATATATTCCTGAAATAATCAACACCCAGATAGAGCTGCGTACCACTGCTATTACCGAGTCGTTCAGCGGTGTTATTCATAAACCACTCCTGCTGCGAAATTATCTGCAGGTAAACAAAGAAGCAAAGAGAGTCAGCAAACTTCCAGGTGTAGCCTATGCTGCTGTTATCAATGATAGGGGGATTGTTGTTGCCGGTTTTTTCAGTGATCTCAGCCGCTTTGACAAGTCCTTTGAGGCCAGGGTGAAAGAAAAAGGGATGCCGGTTGATGTCTTTTCCCAGAATAAACTTTCTTCTGGTACGGATCACGTAAGCGCTAGAATATCAGTGGGTGGTCAGGTTATCTATGATGAGGTTGCCTCGATTCCGGACGGTGGCGGTGAGGTCCATGTGGGCATCTATGTCTCTGATGTTGATAGAGCTATTCGTGATGTTCTTATTTCACCGCTGACCTTCTCCGTTCTCGGTGGAATTCTGGTGGTTGGTTTTGTTGTTTTTCTTTTTCTTACCAGGAGTATTACCAGGCCAATGCAGGAACTGACAGATGTAGCCAACAGGATCAGTCTTGGTGATATGAATCTTGCTGGCAGGAGCAGGGGGCCACGTGAGATGCGTAATCTTGCCATTGCCTTTGAGCGGATGCGCCGTTCCATCAAAGCTGCTATGGAAAGGTTGAGCCAATAAAGAGGATACATGTCTTCGATATGATCCAAACCTTTTGAAAAGAAGAGGGAAATTCATGCTAGATTCAGCAACTCGGATTTTAACCATAGTAGGTGTTTTGGCCTTGCTTACGGTTCAGTTTTCTTTTGCAGCAGATGCAGCAGAGTATAAACTTTCCATGCTACCCAGGTACTCTACTGAAGAGATCAATAAAAGGATTACTCCTCTGGCTGACTACCTGAGCAGGAAAACCGATTTGAAGATAGTACCGACACTCACTTCAACTTTTGATCAGTATTCAAAGCAGCTGACCACTGGAGGGATAGATATTGGCTTTGAAAACCCGTATATTTATGTCCTGGCCTCCCATTCCCATGAAGTTGTTGCCATGGCAGTCAAGGGAGAGGATGGGGATAAATTCCGGGGAATCATCATTACCCGTTCAGACAGTTCTCTGCATGAAGTCAAGGATCTGATAGGAAAAAAAATTGCTATTGTCGGTTATACAAGTGCCGGAGGATATCTGTCTCAGAAACTCACCCTGCTTGAAAGTGGTATTGATGTGCAGGAAGACTGCATAATTGAAGAGGCACCTGAAAATAAGCAGGAAAATGTAATTTTTTCTGTTTATACCGGTGACGTGGATGCAGGATTTATTCGTGAATCTGCGCTTAATAAAGCGGACGATTTTGTACCCCGGACAGTAATTCGAGTTATGG
>JAJRQL010000065.1 GCA_024280265.1 Deltaproteobacteria bacterium | reverse complement strand
TATTGTATATTCAGTAATATACTTCATTTCACCGCATGTTCCAAGCTATCAATAAACATGCTATCAAAAATATCTTCATCCACGGCACTTCATGTAACTACACAAAATACCGTCGTTTTATGCTTTCCGGCCAAACACTAAGTAGATAAGCGTAGACTTCGAAAAACTTCACATCCGAGGCGCAAACTTTTTCAATTGTTTCGGCGTACTGGAGCACGTCGTAATGACTGAAAATGTGAAGCAACGAAGGAGGTGAAGAGTTTTTTACGACACCGTCATGTTTTCCTCATTCCGGCAAGCCGGGCGGCAACTGCCTTTATGGCATCAGCAGCAGAGCTGGTAATACCACCGGTGTATCCGGCTCCTTCACCTATGGGGTAAAGGTTTCCGATGGTAACCGATTCATAATCCCTAGTCCTTATTATCCGTACCGGAGAAGATGTCCGGGTTTCCACACCCATGAGAATAGCGTTATGGGAGATGAAAAGCGGCACCTCCGCCTCCCAGCGGGTAAAAGCCACCCCCAGCTCATCTGTGACAAACCCTGGCAGTATATCCTTCATATCAGCGGGCACTACTCCCATTTTACAGGAAACCTCACAAAGCTCGTTGGAATTCTCCCGACCCAGAAAATGCATCAGATTCTGAGCCGGAATCGACCAGTTCCCAGATCCAGCCAGGAAGGCCTTTTTTCCAGCTCTCTCTGGAAACTGATCCCGGCAAGGGTATCAGCAGCACCATAATCTGCACGGTGACAACTCACCACCAGAGCACCATTGGAGAAAGAAGACGCCCTGTCTGAATAACTCATTCCGTTTAACACCAGCAGTCCTTCTTCAGAGGACGCATTCACCACTTCACCACCCGGACACATACAGAATGTGTACACCCCGCGCCTGATCGACCGATTAGTATGATTTAACGAATAGGTTGCCGCCCCAAGACCGGGATAACTCACATATTTCTTTCCGTAACGCATGAGATTGATGGTATCCACCGGATGCTCAATCCTGACACCCACAGCAATCTGACGCTGTTCAAGGGCCACGCCCCTTCTGTTAAGCAGGGACAGAGTATCACGGGCAGAATGACCAAGGGCAAGGTAAATATCCGATGCCAAAAACTCCTGCTCACCGTTGATCACTATCCCGACTGCCCGCTGCCCCCTGATCAGAATATCTGTCATTTTGGCGCCATAGTGGATATCGCCACCGTGCTTCAGGACATGGAAGCGGATATTTCTCACTATTTCACACAGGACATCGGTACCCAGATGGGGCTTACTGATATACTCGATCTCTTTGGGTGCACCAAACTGGACAAAGCGCTGCAGGACCCGGTTCACCGTGGAGGTATTGTTGTGGCGTCGCGAGAAAAGCTTGCCATCGGAATAGGACCCGGCACCTCCTTCACCAAACTGGATGTTTGACTCAGGATTCAGCTTTCTCTCGTTGATAAAACGTTCCACATCCAGAGAACGTTCTTCTAATTTCTTGCCCCGTTCAAAAATGAGTGGCCTGACCCCATGATCGATAAGCTCCAGGGCTGCAAACATCCCGGCCGGACCAAAACCGACTATGACGGGACGCTCTTCACCGGAACAGGATCTTCTGACTTCTGCTTCCGGCTCCGTGTATACTGCAAAGTTCTGGCGATTCACATAGCCGCCTGGAACTGCAACAACAAAGGAGAAGATGTAGTAGAACTGTTCCTTGTCCTTCAGATCAAAATTCCTGCTGAGTATGGTCGTAATGGAGACATCCCCACCTGTCAGTTTCAGTTTCTTTGAGACAGCATCGAGGCGATAAGCGGGGGTGTCCTGCTCAATGGGAATCCGGATATTATTTACAATCAGCTTCAAAGATTCATACCGGATCTGTCAAGGGCATATCGCACTGCAGCCATGACATGTATCTTCGTGGTATCATAGAGTGTAACATGTGTATGCCTCTGCTGGATGAGCATGGCAATTTCGGTACAGCCAAGGATCAAGGCATCAGCACCATCCTTCTGCAGCAGAGTAACAATCCGCTGATATTCCTGTCGCGAACTCTCAGGAACCTTACCCATACAGAGTTCTTCGAAGATTACCCGGTGCACAATATCCATATCATCGTCTGCAGGAATCACCACTTCAATGCCATGAACATCATTCAACCTGGTCCTGTAGAAGTCTTCCTCCATGGTGAACCTGGTGCCAAGAAGACCGACCCGATTCGCCCCGTCATCCTTTAATTTATCGGCCGTGGCATCAGCAATATGAAGCAGGGGAATCGCAATTACGTCCTCAATCTCCGAAGCCACCTTGTGCATGGTATTGGTACAGATCATGAGAAAATCAGCACCGACAGCCTCAAGACTGCGGGCAGCGGATGAGAGAATATCTGCGGTGCCCTGCCAGTCTCCCCGACGCTGCAGTTCCTCAATCTCTTGGAAATCAACACTGTATAGGCATATTTTTGCGGAGCTGAACCCGCCCAGGGCTGTTTTCACCCCTTCATTAATAAGCCTGTAATAGCTTGACGTTGATTCCCAGCTCATCCCTCCAAGCATCCCTATGATTTTCATCTCAATTTACCCTTCCAGATAGTATCCCCTGGCAAGTCCGGTAAACTGCTCAACCTGTGATGCCTGCCACTCCTTATCGTAGCCCAGCTCCAGTGCAAGGATTTCGGCCACCCTCGGCGCCATCTCAACTGCTGCCCTGGCATCAAGAAACAGGGCTCTCTGTCGCCTGGCAAGAATATCTTCCACAGTACGGGCCATTTCATAACGCACTGCCCAGATAATTTCAACCGGGGTGTACGGGAGGTGTGAGTGAAGCGGTTTCCCCAGCTCAGGGTCAGCCGAGACCAGATCCCGCATACCATCCGCATCAGAACCGTAATAATAGAGCGGATCGTCATAATCCACACCTGAGAGCCAGCCATGGATCGGCATATCTTCTGTACGGCAAGGCTGCTCTGCAAGCCCTGCCACCATAGCAACCTTATCCACCGTATCCTGGGCCATCTTACGGTAGGTGGTCCATTTACCGCCGGTGATGGTCACAAGGCCAGACAATGACACCTGGAGATGATGGCTTCTCGATATCTCCTTGGTAGCCCCCCCTCCAGCATCCTCTTTTGCAGCGGCCAGAGGCCGTAACCCGGCAAAGATGGAGAGTATATCCCGACGCTGCGGCTCCCGGGTGAGATACTTTCCGGCTGTGCTCAGAATAAACTCAATCTCCTCCTCAAGGGCACGCGGCTCAAGACTGCACTCATCAAGGGGAGTATCGGTGGTACCCACCACAACCCTGTCATGCCAGGGAACAGCAAAAAGTACCCGGCCATCGGAAGTCTTCGGAATCATTATGGCAGATTCACCGTCAAGAAAATCTTTTTCGAGAATGACATGTACTCCCTGACTGGGTCGAACAAGAGCCGCCGCACCCGGATCGTCCATTTGCATGATCTCATCCACAAAAACTCCAGTGGCGTTGACCACATTCTTTGCGGCAAGCAGATATTCTTCACCGCTCTCATAATCAATGGCCCGTACACCACTCACCAGTCCGTCACCATTTTTCACAAGTCCGGTGACCCCCATATAGTTGACCAGTACTCCGCCATGTTCAGCGCAGGTCTGAGCAATATTCACCGCCAGACGGGAATCATCAAACTGCCCGTCATAATAAATAACCCCGCCGCACAGTCCTTCTGTCTTCAGATTAGGAATTGCCTCAAGGACTTCTTCTGACGACAGCGACTGAGAAGGGCCAAGACCAAGCTTCCCGGCCATCATGTCATAGACCTTCATTCCAAGGGTATAAAAAGGTCCATCCCACCAGTCATAGTTGGGGATAATAAAAGATTGGTTTTTCACCAGATGTGGAGCGTTGTGGCGCAAGAGACCCCGTTCGCGCAGGGCCTCCAGGACCAGAGAAATATCGCCCTGCGCGAGATAACGAACACCTCCATGAACCAGCTTGGTGGAACGACTTGATGTACCCTTACTGAAATCAGACTGTTCCAGAAGCAACGTCCGGTACCCTCGGGAAGCAGCATCAAGAGCTGTACCGAGTCCCGTGGCCCCGCCACCGATAATAATAACATCCCAGGGTTTCTCTCCCTGTTTCCTGATGGTTGCAAGCATCCGTTGCCGCTTCATGAACTCCTCCTGGCTTTTGGGTTTGGAAAAAAACAGATAAAACAATTAAATCAGCCGTTGCGGCCAGTCGGTTATCACCCCAGCCCCGGCACTCAAAATCTGCTGCGCCCGTGTCATATCATTCACTGTCCAGCTGTTAACCCGAATCCCTGCCTCGCCAAGGGTTGTAATCAGGGCATCATCACAGATTTCCTGGCCGGGATGATAAGCAGCAGCCGCAAAACTTTTGAGATAATTTAAGAGATCAGGAGGATGCTGTCCAACAGCAAGAACTGCAATAGCTATTTCTCTGCTGAGGCTTCTGGCCCTGTACAGATACTCATGCCGGAATGAAGAGAGCAGCACAAGATCCCTGGTGCCGGTCTCATGGATCATAGTCAATACAGCATCAACCACTGCGGCATCACCTTCAGGCCCCTGGAGATCTTTTATCTCCAGATTTACAGGAAAACGATGTTTTGCCGTAAACTCCAGAACTTCACGCAACAAAGGAATCTGCTGACCGCCCAAGCCAGCCACCGCAACTCCCTCTGCCACCGTCCCATAGGGGTCATTCTTCAGAAACCATGCTCCCGCATCCAGTCTCCGCAGTTCCTCCTGGCTGAAGTTCTCTACCTTCCACGGTTTCAGGGCAGCTGCCTCTGGTCGCTCACAGATATCGGTGCAACGCTCCAGGGTATCATCGTGAAAGATTATCAACTCACCGCTTCCCGCCTGCCGCACATCCGTCTCCCAGCAGTGTGCTCCACAGTCCCGTGCTATTCTCAAAGCCAGCAACGTGTTTTCAGGAGCAATGGAGCGGGCACCACGGTGGGCACAGACCAGATTCCTTTTCGGTACATGATCAAAAAACACTCCCCTAATCCTCTTCTTTTTTGCTGAAGTAGAGGTTAACCAGGGCGAGACAGGAGGTTCCAGCAATCAGCAACAGAGAAATTGAATTGATCACAGGAGTCGAACCGTCCCGCACCTGGAGATAGAGATTTATGGGCAGAGTGGGTTCTGAGCCCACCAGAAACAGGGTGGTGTTGAAATTTTCAAAACTCATAAGAAAGGCCACCGCAGCAGCTCCAATCACCGCTGGTCGCAAATACCTGAGGGTGATATGCCAGACGGCCTCAATCCTTGTGGCCCCAAGGATCATGGCAGCCTCTTCAAGACTGGTATCAAACTTCTTCAGCCGCGCCGAGACCACCAGTGTCACAAAAGTGGTGATAAAGGAGAACTGTCCCAAAACCACCAGCCAGAATGAGGGCCGAAACAGTCCCACATCGATACCAAAGTTGGCCTCAAAATAGGTGCCTGCACTATTTGCCGCCAGAAGCAGAGAGATCCCCAAAATAACACCAGGAATAACCAGAGGCGCCAGCATCAGGAAATAGAGCCAGTTTTTAAAGGGGAACGCCTCCTGTTCAAAGAGGAAGTCACTGCAGGTACCAACCACCGTACTCATGATGGCCACCCAGAATGCCGTCTGAAAACTGGTCCAGATGGAGCGGAGGTTCTGGTCATCATGAAAAATTCCCAGCCGTTCGGGGCCAGGTGAGATAAACCAGTCCAGCGAAAATCCGTTCCAGGGCAGAGAGGGAAAGTTGGAATCATTGAAGGCCAGGACACAGGTCACCAGAAGGGGCGCAAAGAGAAAGATAAAATAACAGATGATAAAGAGATTGAACGACCAGGAATAGGCCCTGGAATTTGGCAGGGAACGGATCATGCTGCCACCTCCCCGAGTCTATGTCTGCTCAGTTTCAAACCAACCCAGATAATACATGAGCTCAGCACCAGAAGGAGAAATCCAAAGGCCGCGCCCTGGTTCCAGTTAAAACTTGCGATGAACTGATTGTAGATCTGTTCTGTGAACCAGAGTGAATTCTTGCCACCCATGAGATTAGGGGTGAGATAGTTACCAAGGGCCAGCATAAAGACCACAATGGCCCCGGAGGTGATCCCCGGTTTGCAGTGCGGAATGATGATGGTGCGCAGGATGGTGAAACGAGATGCCTCAAGGTCTGATGCCGCCTCAATTAGCGAATCATCAAGACTCTCCATGGCCGAAATCAGCGGTACCACCATAAAGAGCATGGAGGTGTAGACAAGGCCCATGATCATGGTGACATCGTTGTAGAGCATTTCCACCGGCTGCTGCACAAGGCCTGTTTTCAAGAGAAAATAGTTAAGCACCCCGGATTCACGAAGCAGGATCATCCAGCCATAAACCCTTACCAGTTCACTGACCCAGAAGGGTAGCAGCAGAAGTACGGTGAGAAAACCCCTGGTCCGCGGTCGCGCCAGTTTTACGATGTAAAAGGAGACCGGCAGGGCCAGCACAAAAGTACAGAGGGTGGTGACAATGGCGTAAAGTGCTGTGCGGACGAAGGTGTACCAGTAGATGGGCTCAATGAAGAAATTCTTATAGTTATCAATGGTCCACACCAGATCGCCCATATCATTTTCACCCCTAAAGCTGAGCAGAAGCAGGTCAATATGGGGCAGGACAATGAGTAGAAAGAGCCAGAGCAGAACAGGGGCAAGAAAGAGCCAGAAACTGAGTCGGAATCCGCTTTTCATGGTCACACCTTAAAGCAGAGCCCGGCATCGGGATGCCAGCCAAGAAGGATACGGTCACCTGGCCTGATATGATCAAACTGCCGGTTCTGGGGCAGGCTGACCAGCAATTCATGGCCACCGGGCATCACGGTGAGCAGCCGACTGTTGGCACCGTCGAAGAGGATGGTCTTCACATCCACTTCAAACGTGTTGAGATCATTTGTATCAGTCGGTTCAATACGCAGAGCCTCAGGACGCAGAAAAAGATCGACGCGACTCCCTTTTGCATAGGATTTGTGGCTCCGTGTTGTAAATAAAAGTTCCTCTCCGGTGCGCACTGTGAGCCGTTCACCACTCTCAACCACTTCGCCTGACCAAACATTGTTATCTCCAACAAAGCGTGCCACAAAGGGTGTCTGGGGCTCACTATAGAGCTCACGTGGTGAACCCACCTGTTCAAAGCGCCCCTCATTCATCACCGCGATATGATCAGACATCACCAGGGCCTCGGACTGATCATGAGTAATATAGATAAAGGTGGTTCCCACCTTGGCCTGCAGCTTTTTGAGCTCCACCTTCATCTGCTCCCGCAGTTTCAGATCCAGAGCGCCAAGGGGTTCATCAAGCAGCAGTACAGAGGGTTCCATCACCAGGCAACGGGCAATGGCCACCCGCTGTTTCTGGCCGCCTGAGAGCTGACGAATCTGTTTTTTTCCATAACCCGGCAGATCAACCCGCTCAAGGATGGCTTCGATTCGCCTGACTATCTCGGTAGACTTCATTCCCCGCCGTTTCAGCCCGAAAGCAATGTTGTCAGCCACATTCATCATGGGAAAGAGCGCCAGATGCTGAAAAACAAGGTTCACAGGCCGCTTATTGGGAGGAACCCCGCGCATATCCTGATCCCGAATGGTGATGGTTCCGGAAGAGGGTTCATCAAAGCCCGCAATCATACGCAGCAGGGTGGTCTTACCGCACCCGGAAGGTCCAAGAATGGAGAAGAAAGAACCTTGCGGCACATCAAAGGAGACATTGTCCACAGCAGTAAAATCCCCAAAGCTGCGAATAAGATTACCAACAGAGAGATCATTTGCCATGATACAGGATAGTAACCGTTTGATTAAAAAAAGTGATGCCAGCACCGAAGTACAGCATCACTTTTACGAGGATGAGAACAGCTTATTTGGCAGCCTTGATTTTATCAAGGATCTTTCCTTCCATAATCTCAAGCTTAGCAGGTACCGGCGGATACCACTTGATATTGTCTATGGTCTCTTTGGGAAAGGAGCGATCAAAATTGGCCCGCACCTCTGCAGACACATGGGCATTGGCACCAAGCGAGGCAGTGGGCACTTTCTCCTGGCTGGTGAAGTAAGCCGCATTCTCTGGTGCCATCATGAAATTGATCCACTTATACGCGGCATCCACATTTTTCGCCTTTGCAGGAATGGCAAAGGTGTCAATCCATCCCAGCGCTCCTTTTTCAGGTGCCTTGAAATCTATGGCTTTGTTCTCATCATGGAGTTTCCAACCGCCGTTATCCCAGGCCATGGCGACAAAGACCTCACCGGAGCGCATGGATTCCAGCAGGGCGTCACCGTTTGCCCAGTAATTTTTGACAAGTGGTTTAGTCCTGATCATCTCTTCAGCCACCTTATCGAGCATCTCCTTGTAACCTTTGGCGTCACTGTAAAGGGCAAAGGGGTCATAACCGAGGGCATATCCCATGGCAATGAGGGTTGGTCGTTTGAGACGATAGCTGATACGACCCTTGTATTGTGGATCAAGCAGGGCATTCCAGTCATCAGCCTCAGCAGCCTTATCGCTGTTCACGATCAGACCGGAGGTTCCCCAGCAGAAGGGTACGGCATAGGAATTACCGCCAACCTTGGTGTTCGCCTTCACTGCATCAAGCATGGATGGGATAAACAGCTTTGCATCAATTTTCCCGTAATCTACGGGCTGATAGATTTTATACTTCTCCTGCACGGAGGAGATACGATCCTGACTCGGCTGGGCCAAATCAAAACCGGCACCACGAGTGGCGCGCAGTTTGGCAATCATCTCTTCATTGTTGGAATAAGTGGCCTCCACCTTGATTCCGGTATCTTTCTCAAATTTTTCTATGAGAACCTGGGGAGCGTAGCCCTTCCAGGTAAGGATCTTCAGGGTTTCCGCCTGCACGGCAGTAGCCATAAAAAAACAACATGCCGCCGTCAATAAAGTGATTTTTTTCATCATTTTCCTCCAGTTTACAGTTTATGTAAAAGTTTTCTCCAGTGAGCCGCAACACGCAACCCTTCTCATTTACAGGCCATAAAAGCAACCATAATAAAAAGTTAATTTTAGGAAATGATCAGGATCCGGTTAGTTTTTTTTTAAATCTACATCATTCAATACTCATGATACAATACGCGAATCATTTCAACCAGTCATTTCAGCAAGAATTGCCACCGTCTCTTTAGCTGCTTCAGCCGGTAACAGAGCTGTATCGGAGATACCGCTGACCACC
>JAJRQL010000064.1 GCA_024280265.1 Deltaproteobacteria bacterium | reverse complement strand
ATATGTATTTAAGATATATTTTCACTAAGATACCAACAGCCTCGACACTGGAAGGGTATGAAGCGTTACTTCCCTGGAATCTAACACCTGAGCAGATTACAGTTCCTTGAGATTAGGTGTGGTTCTTTAAGCGCTTACGCTATAAGCGGAAAAAGACCGCAACATGTGACTGGTTGGTTCAGAAAAAAAAGAAACAGGGAGACCTCCTGGCTTCGTCAGGCTGGGTTTGTGAACATTACTACTCAAAAAATGGGAATTGGATTTATCCTTGTCGGCGGACAACGACCAGCACAAAAATTTTAAAATATTCCCCCGAATGGGGGAGGGTAAAGATGATTATTCTGATGTATTTTTGTAGTCTGCAATCTCCTGATGCTGCTGATTCCTGTTTTGGACAATCGTTGATAGAAGAACCAAGTGTTACAGAGTGAACAATGAAAAACAAACTTGAGAAAAATAGAATGAATACTCGATCAGATGCCCTTCTCCTTACAGAGAAAAAAGACAACACTACCTGGTTAACACTGAACCGGCCAGCTGTGCTGAATGCCCTCAACCGCCCATTGCTTCTGGAGATCAAAGGTGAACTGGAAAAAATCAAAGATGATCCCGACATTCAGGCCGTCGTAATTACCGGGACTGGTGATAAAGCTTTTTCCGCCGGTGCTGATATACAGTATTTACATGAGGCATCTCCCCTAGAGGTACGAGAACTTGCCCAACTGGCAGTATCCGTTACCCGGCTCATCGAAAATCTGGGAAAAATATCAATTGCTCTGATCAACGGCTTTGCTTTAGGCGGTGGCCTTGAACTGGCCGAATCCTGTATGTTAAGGGTTGCCGTCAATTCCGCAAAACTCGGACACCCCGAGGTCAGAATAGGTGCAGTAGCCGGCTGGGGTGGCACAACACGGTTGCCGCGTCTTATCGGAAAAAGCCGGGCTGCGGAACTACTCCTTACAGGAAGAATGATCAATGCAGATGAAGCCCTACAGCTCGGATTGCTCAATCGTGTTACAAATCCTGATGATCTGCGGAAAGAGGGTGAAAAATTACTGCATGAGATTCTGCAAAATGCTCCTATCGCCGTCAATTTAACCTGGGAGGCTATCCACAGAGGTTTGGATGTGTCAATTGATGAATCAACCAAGTTGGGAACAGATTATTTTGGTCTGGTTGCCTCAACTGAAGACTTCAGATCTGGAACAGAAGCCTTTTTACAAAAACAGAAAGCAGAATTTCATGGAAAGTAAAATTTGACAATATGTATATTTTTCTTGATCCACGAAGAAAACATTATCAAAACTCAATCATGATTTATTAAAGACTTTACTTTTATAGCTACAGGTAAACATTGCTGATCAAAATAATATCACACACGCCACGCTGGGTATTTATCCTCTTCTTTGTTCTTCTGGTTCTTGGTTACCTGCAAAGTAAAACAAGAACAGTTAGTCGAAAAAAAGTAATCATACTTCCCTGCGCCATGATTGCCCTATCGTTCTATGGAGTGGTCTCTGCCTTCGGAATTAGTGCTGTTGGAATTATTTTATGGTTCATTGGAGCGGCAACCACTACCTGGATCGGCTTGATGCTTGGAAGCCCTAAAGGGATTGTTTGCAAAGACGACATCCATTCCGTTATCATTCCAGGAAGCTGGATTCCATTACTCTTGATGATGGCTATTTTTTTCACTAAATACATGGTCGGGGTAGTTTTGGCACGGGAACTTCCCGTCGCTGGCAGCATTAAATTCATCAGTACTGTCAGCTTTTTTTATGGCTGTTTCAGTGGGTTATTTCTTGCACGTATGCTGGTAGCTTGGAGTGCTTTAAAACAAAAAACTTAATCATGCCGGGCTCTACATCTTCAGCAAGGCCCGATTTTCCAAATCTTTGTATTCTTGTGTGGTGAATAAAAATAATGTTTTCAAATATCTTATTTGATTTGGATGGTACGCTTACAGACCCAAAAGATGGCATAACACGCTGTATTCAATACGCTCTCAATCAACTTAACACAATATCTCCTGCAGCTGATCGGCTTGAGTGGTGCATTGGCCCTCCCCTTCGAGGATCATTCACTCTACTCTTGAATACACAAGATGATATACTGCTTGATAGGGCAATATCTAATTATCGAAAACGATTCTCTGAAAAGGGCCTGTTCGAAAACGTTATCTACCCCGAAGTGATTCCATCCCTTCAAAGAATAAAGAAAGCAGAAATTCATATTTTTCTGGCAACCTCCAAACCCAGAGTGTTTGCAAAACAAATTCTAGACCATTTCAGCCTTACACCTTTTTTCGATGCAATTTATGGTAGCGATCTTAATGGACACTTATCGGATAAAAGAGAACTTGTAGCTCATATTCTCGATACAGAGAATCTTGACACCAAAAAAACTCTCATTGTTGGTGATAGATCTCATGATATCATTGGCGGGAAAAAGAACGGTATAATGACCGCAGGGGTGAGCTATGGCTACGGCACCATGGAAGAACTGGCCGCATCAAAACCAGATTTTCTTTTTAATACAATTTCCGACCTGGCAGCATTTGTCGAATTGTAAAAAGCGCTAAACAAGGACGGCAGAAGTAAGCGCCACAACAACCCCATCTTTTTTCTCCGATAGCATTGT
>JAJRQL010000063.1 GCA_024280265.1 Deltaproteobacteria bacterium | reverse complement strand
TAGAAAAAGTAATTGTTGAATTTGATACCGGTAAAGGCTGTTTTATGGTCGAAATGGACCTTGAAAAATAACCATTCATGATGGTTTTTCCATCAATGAATACCTATATAAAGCAGGTGGCCTGTCAAGGCGTCTGCTTTATGTGGTAATTATAAATGAGTGAACAGGATTTTAAGTATTATGAATGTTGGTCAGGCCATTATTGATGGCACGAAAGAAGTTTTTTCCACTATGCTAATGGTTGAAATTGGGGTGGTGGAAGTCATTGAGGGAAGGGGTGGGGAAATTCCTGCAAATATAACAAGCATGATAGGCCTTGGGAAGGACATCCGGGGAATGCTTGCTGTTCATTGTCCTGCAGGTGTCGCTAAAGGAATAACAGGCACATTTCTCGGTATGGAAGTCAATGAAATTGACGAGGATGTCAAGGATGCCATCGGTGAGATTGCCAATATGGTTGCCGGGAATCTTAAAGTTTCTTTCGCTGAAGAAGGTAAAGACATAGAACTTGCCATTCCCACCACCATTATTGGAGAATCCTGTAGCACCAGTGGTATGTCCGGAGCTCACAGAGTTGTTGTTCAGTTTTCAATGAATGAAGATTTGTTTATGATTGAATTGAAATATGTAAGCTCAAATTGTAATTGATCAGTTATTGCCGCCATTTTTTTACATCTTCGCTGTTAAGATTTTCATCAAATCAGTCGATACCTTTATCAGGGTAAGAAGGTAAAGATTTTCTCAAGATTTTCAAAATCTGCAATGTAATGTCTGTAAATAAAGCCAAAAAGAAAATTGACAAGATTTTAGAGCTTGTTCAGGAACGAGTCGGTGATGAGGTTGGGGGTCTGATGGGAGCCACTCTCGTCATGTCTGACCTGACCACAAGACTTATTTCAAAAGCAGATTTCTTTGACGAGCCCTCGGGCAAGTTGGTTTTTTCAGAAGTAGAGTTGAGTGGTGAAGTTGAAGGACAGGGGTGTCTTCTGATATCCATTAAGGATGCCGTTCGCCTTGGCGGAACTCTCATAATGCTTCCAGAAAATGAGCTTGAGGAAGCAGCTCTCTCAGAAGACTATAGCGAAGAGATAGATGACTCCTATGGCGAGATTGCAAATATTATCGCAGGAGCTTATACAAAGACCTTTGAGGAGATGTATCCCAAGAATTTTCGGTTTATTCGTAAAAAACAGGAAATTATTACTCCGGTTAAGGTTGATATTGAATCCGATCACCCCATACCCGACCAGAATTACTACCAGGTAAGTGCCGGGATGACCTTGAATGATGTTAAGATGGGGAAACTGGTTCTGTTAATCCCTGCAAAACCCCTTGGGCTTGATGAAGATATTCCAGTTGCTGCTGAAAAACCATCTCAAGATGTTACATCTGATAAGGCGACCCCTGGAGAGGATGCTGCTGGTATAGCTCTAGAGAATCAACAGAAAACACCACAGCGGAGTGAACCTTCTGGCGGAGAAAGCAGTGAAGCAGGTATTGACGCTGACAATAATGAGAAATCCGCAGTTGCAAAACCGTTTGATGTAGAAAAACAGAAAAAACGTGTTGACTCCTGCCTCAAGGAATGTGTTGTACGGATGGCAGGTGAAGTTGGGGCTCTTCTTGGTGCGGAAGTGACGTTCACTGAACATGCCACGAGGATCGTCAATAAAGAAGACTTTTTCTTTGATGAGGCATCCGGGAAGCAGATTCTTGCTCATTTGGATGTGGTGGGGGATATTGAAGGGAAAAGTTACCTTTACATAGGGTTAAAGGACGCTATCTATATTGGAGGCACTCTTATAATGCTGCCACCGTCTGAGCTTGACGTTATTGTGGGGGAAGAGGATTTCAATGATGATGCTGAAGATGCCTACGGTGAGATAGCAAATATCATATCTGGTGTTTATACAAAAGTGTTTGAAGAGCAGTACCCCAAGAAGATCAGATTTATCAAAACACGTCTGGAACAAGTTGTTCCCATGAAAGTTGATCCTGAATCTGATGAGCCCATGCCTGATGTACTCTATTATATGGCTACGAGTAAAATCACCATTGGAGATAAGGCTATGGGAAACCTTCAGTTTCTTGTCCCGACCCCTTTGTTTCAGTTGGAGCAACTTGGCATTGAGAGCATAGCAGATGATGTTTCATCTGATGATAAAACGATCGATTCAGTTTCTGGAGTAGATGGTATGCAGCCAGGCTCTTCTGACCCGAGCGCAACAGTGGGTGCGTGGGAAGGGAGTTATGGTGAAAATAACCCGGAATTTTTACTTGTCAGTAATGATGAGGGTGAGTGCAAACGGATATGCTCAGTTCTCGCTGGCCGCGGACACACCTACAGGGTTCTTGATTATAAGGAAAGTATTAATGATTTCCTTCCCGGCGAGGTAAGAGCGGTTATACTTGTGATGGCAGATGTTGATGAGAAGGCTCTTGGTGTTGCAATAAAAATCAGCGCCGTTAGTCAGTTACCGCTTATTGCAGTTGGCCCCGCCTGGACCAGAAGTAAGGTCATTAAAGCCGTTAAATATGGAGTGGATGATATTTTACTGACTCCTGCATCTGATGATGATATTAATGTGAAGCTTGATAATGTTTCTGCCAAAATAGCAGCCTGATAAGGTTTTTTTCGTCGGTATTTCCCAAATCAAGCAAGTCATGAATAATTGCCGCGGCTAATTCTCTTCCCACATTCCCTGAAGGTTTTTTTTCTTTATCTTTTCCAGGAGGGTGGTGCGTTTCAGATTGAGAAGTTTTGCCGCTTCTTTCTTATTGCCCTCTGTCAACCTCATTGCCTTGATAATTAACTGTGATTCATAGTCATTAATGAGTTCTTTGAAATCGACTTGCCCTTTATCCCATTCGTTTTGTGAGGGCAGGGTTGTTCTTCTGGATGGAATGTCGTTTGAGGTCTCCGTAGCCTCAGCAGGAGAGGTTTCCGAGAGTAAAAGGATCTTATTAACAAGTTCATAATCAATGGCGCCAGGATTGAAATCAGCAAGCAGCCGTTCGGGTAAATCATCAAGATGGATTTCTTTGCCGCTACAGAGTATGGCCATTTGTTGGACCAGGTTTTCAAGTTCCCGTACGTTTCCTTTCCAGTTATAAGTAAGTAAAGCTGCCATGGCATCAACAGAAAGGGTGAACTTTTCCCTGCCCCTTTTTGTGGCATGCATTTCAAGGAAGGCATCAAGGAGTATTGGGATATCAGCTTTTCGATCTTTCAGAGGTGGTATGTGGATTGGAATAACAGAAAGGCGGTAATAAAGATCTTCTCGAAAAGTTCCTTCTTCAACAAGCTGTTCCAGATCACAGTGCGTGGCTGCAACTATGCGAGTATCAACAGGCGTTGCCTTTAAACCGCCAATCGGTTCAAATTCTCTCTCTTGAAGGACACGAAGAAGTTTTGCCTGAAGGGTTGGTTTCATATCGCCGATTTCATCGAGAAACAGAGTGCCACCATCGGCGTATTCTATTCTTCCTATTTTATTCTGAGTAGCTCCAGTGAACGCTCCTTTTGTATATCCGAAGAGTTCACTCTCAAGAAGGTCGTCGGGGATAGCAGCACAATTAACCGGGACGAAATTGTTGTTTTTTCTTGAAGAATGGCGGTGAATTGCTTTGGCAACAAGTTCCTTTCCGGTTCCAGATTCCCCTCGAATCAGAACCGTTGCAAAATCATCTTCAGAGACTTTTGAAATGAGGTTAAAAAGGTTTTGCATCACCGCTGTCTCACCAATGATGCCATAGAACGCCGGAAGTCGCTCTCTTGTTTCGGTTACTGCATTGGTGATTGAGGCACCTACCTTTGCAAGTCCGCGTCTGACAGCAAGTTGGATATCACTGTTCTGGTAAGGCGTTGTTACGTAAAAAAAAACTTCACGCTCCAGAATCTGCTGTTCAAGCTGGTTTGCTTTTTCAGGGATTGCCGCAATAATGGGAAGTTCTGGAAATTCACGTTGTATAGAGTCAAGCCCCTTGATGTTGTCTTTCTGGTAAAGGGACAGATCCAGGAAAAGAATATTAATACCATGTTTAGTGAGAATGGCTGGAATCTCATCTGGATCGGAGCAGGTGAAAATATTTTCTTCAACCACATGCTGTTTCATGATTTGCAGACACTCGGTATTCTTATCTGGCGCCTGGTCGGCAAATAATATTTTAGGAATCACTGGCGGCATAATATAGGCTTACCAAGTATTATAGGGATAGTCATTCATCGGATCAGATGGGTTATACAGGGTAATTGTTCAAGAGGTCTGCAAACTTACTGGATGTTCTTCTCATATTAAGACTTAGTGATCTCGCGATTTTCTGAATAATTTTTATACCTGTCAAGGGGTATTTTTCGGTAAGCTTGTCAAATCCTTTACTGGTCAGGGTGATCATTGTGGTTGGCTGTCTTGATACAACTGTAGCGGATCTGGGGGACTTATCAATGAGTGCCATTTCTCCTATGGAACTTCCCCTGGCCAGACGCGCAATGACAACATTCTCACCAGTTGCAGATTTCTTGAGAACTTCAAGAACTCCCTGAACCACAAATCCCATAAAATCACCTTTATCTCCTTCGACAAAGAGGAACTCACCTCTTTGCATATGAACATAGCTCATATGTCGAGCAAGCAGGGTCAGTTCGTCGACGTCAAAACTGTCGAAAAGAGAAAGGCTGATAAGAAAATCCCGAGTTTCTTCTTCTGATTCGGAGAGTTTTACTTGCTGGGTTTTCATAATGATTCAGGTATCAGAAGTGAGTAGTTTAAGAACTTGTGATAAAAGATTTCAAGGGAACATTTGTATGTTTGCATACACATATATACTATCATAAGCTGCAAAAGAATGACAAGGAGCTTTTCATGCTTTATTTCGAGAAATTAGAAACATCGTTTACACAGGGGTTCTAAATTGCAATCTACTGTTTCTGGTTTTAAAACCATTTGCAGTGTACAGCATTGAGCGCAGTTTTCGGCGTTTTGTCAGAATGTATGTGTTTTGTCTTTACCCCCAATATGGCCTGAACAATTCAAAATAACCTTTTTGCGCCAGTGATTTGTGGACTGTATTATGAAACCACTTACGTTTATCTCTCGAAGCACCATGTTGCTGACAACCCTCTTTCTAATTAGTGAAGTCATGGTTTGCAACCTGGTATATGCTGGTGAATCAGGTGGAGTAGCCACGGTCATTAAGATTATTGATGGGGATAGTATACGTGTCATCTATCGAAGCGAAAGTATTGATGTCAGGTTATGGGGAATAGATACCCCTGAATACAAACAACCATTTTCAAAAAAGGCGGCAAATTTTACCAGGAAGATGGTTGCTGGCAAGTCTGTATCGCTGGAGGTGAAAGATTGGGATGATTATGGAAGAATGGTTGCAATTGTAAAAACGGGCAGGGGAGGATCTTTAAACGAGGCATTAATCAAGGCAGGGCTTGCCTGGGTTCATATTTATTACTGCAAAGAAGCTATCTGTGACAGCTGGTATGGATATGAAAAAGAGGTAAGGCTCAAAAATATTGGCCTCTGGAGTGAAAAGAATCCTGTCGCACCATGGGTATGGAAACGTCGGAAAAAAGTAAGCGCCACATTAAGCACACTCCACCACTG
This sequence comes from Deltaproteobacteria bacterium, assembly GCA_024280265.1. Classification (GTDB taxonomy): domain Bacteria; phylum Desulfobacterota; class Desulfobulbia; order Desulfobulbales; family Desulfocapsaceae; genus Desulfocapsa. The sequence goes on along the minus strand of JAJRQL010000063.1, from coordinate 114 downwards.
CCGGTGAGTCCAGCTGCTCCCGGGTAATATTTCAGGGCAGCAGGGCTTCAAAGTCTTCCAGCGAGACTGCCACAGGTAACTTTTCAAAAATGTACCGCAGATACGCATACGGTT
>JAJRQL010000062.1 GCA_024280265.1 Deltaproteobacteria bacterium | reverse complement strand
TGGTGTCATTGATCTTGACCAGTGGATCAGATGCTTTATCGATTCGGGAAAGACGGATATCGAAATCAAGGAAACCGAGCTGATTCATAGAATATCTCCGTTGTATGAGTTTTTGAATACTGGAAACATACCATATCTACTCGTTTTTTCAATATTAAATGATATTTTTTGACTCAAATGTTGATTTGAATTTTTCAAGGAACCCTTAAGACAATCTCGTAAAAACCTGAAATTGTGGATGGCGAAGTAAAAGAAATATCATCTGAGGCGCAAACATTTTTTTTCATTGTTTCTGCGTATTGGAGCACGTCGTAATGATTGAGAATATGAAGCAAGGAAGGAGGTGAAAGAGTTTGTGCGACGGCATCATTTAAAATATAAATTGACTTTATGATTTCCGGAGTGATTAAATTTATGAAACTTCAATGAATGCTATTCTGTGTTGTTTCCAGTTGGCAAGTCTAAGATTTCGCCCCAGATACAATTTACAAAATTGCCTGTTATCGGGAGTGTTATGGATATTTTACGAAAAATTGTTTTTATTGCTGTTGTTCCACTTCTGCTGCCAGGTAGTGTCTCTCTGGCGGCGTCCACGTATTCAGTCAATAAACTCGAGAAAGATGAAATCAGGATGCAGGGAGAAATGTTCCGGCAGGATCTCGTTATAAACAGTATGGTAATTCTGACAAGTTCGTAAAAACCTGAAATTGTAGATGGCTAAGTAGATAGGCGTAGACTTTGAAAACCTTCAGATCCGAGGCGCGAACATTTTCAATTGTTTCGGTGTACTACAGTACGTCGTAATGATTGAAAATGTGAAGCAACGAAGGAGGAGAAGAGTTTTTATAACGCTATCAATTCTTGAAACCCGGTATAATGCAGCAAATGACCTTGGAGAAGTTGCGTCTGAACAATCTTGTTAAGACATTTAGAGTATGAAGAGGACTTCAGTTTCTTTGTTGCCCCATTGAAACCAGTATGAGTATTTTATGCAGATAAGCTTTTTAAAACAGTCGCCACTCCTACTTCGCCTGGTTGGCTATGTGTTTGGGTTTTCATTGTTCATCGCCATCCTGCTCTCTATGTTGCAATTGTGGTTAACCTATCGGGACGATCTTGCCGACATCAGCAAAAACCTTAACCAGGTGCAGAATAGTCATTCAGCCTCTCTTGCTCGAAACTTGTGGAATATGGATGGTGATGGGCTTGATGTGGAACTGAAGAGCATGCTGCAACATCCGGATATTTCCGGAGTGAAACTTACCGGCAGTGATATGGGAACTAAATATTACGGATCTATTCCCGAAGATAGGAGAGACCTGTTGCACACCAGTTTTACCCTCTCAAAAAAGATGGGCGATACAGCTGTTCAGTTGGGAAATGTAACCATTTATGCATCTCCGGACAGGATGGTGGATCTGCTTTGGCGCCGGGTTCCCACTGATCTTATACCTGAAGTTATTGTGCTGTTTCTGACAAGTGCCCTCATTCTCGGGATTTTCCTGGTGAAGTTTAATCGTCATATTTTAAAAATCGCTGAATTTGCTGAAAATATAGAGATTGACAGTCTTGATGAAGAATTACAGCTGGATAGAAAAGGAGGATCTGCATCCGGAGAACTCGATGAACTTGATCGCATAGTTGTTTCTTTAAATGAGATGCGCAGCCGTCTCAAGAAACACATAACTGCACAACAACAGACTGAGGAGCAGCTCCAAAGAGAAATAGTCTTTTCAGAAGCAATTATTAACAGCTTGCCTGGTCTGTTTGTGGTGTATGACGAAAAGATGAATGCCATCCTCTACAACGACAGGTATTGGAAGCGATTAAAGGTTCGCAGGGAAGAGGTTGCCAGTCAGGATATCAGCGATCGGGTTGTTCCCGAAGACAGGGAGGAATTTATAAAGGTTATCCGTCAGGTTTTTGTAGATCAACAACCATTCACCCTTGAAGTCGAAATAGCATCCTCTGATGATGTGGACAAGAGAGTTCCATATCTTGTGAATGGCAGTTTGTTTGTTCATGAAGGTAAAAAATATCTTATTGATATAAGTAATGATATTTCCGCTCAGAAGAAAATAGAAAAAGGGCTCCGCCAAGCCCAGAAAATGGAAGCCATAGGAACCCTTGCAGGTGGCATCGCTCATGATTTTAATAATATCCTTTCTGCCATAATGGGGAATTTCCAACTGGCCCAGTCATCGATAACTGATCCGGAAAAACTTAAGAGTTTTCTTCAGTCCGGGCTTAATGCCTCTTTTCGAGCAAGAGATCTGGTCGCCCAGATTCTTTAGGTTAGCAGAAGGGGACAACAGAGCAAACAACCCCTCCTGCTTAAAGAAATTGTGGATGAGGTGGTTAAACTGTTACAAGCAACGATCCCGTCTACTATTACGATAAGCTTTGAAGGGAACAGTGATAAATGTATCTTTGCTGATACGACTCAGATTCATCAGGCAATCTTGAATATCTGTACCAACGGATACCAGGCAATGTCAGACAATGGTGGTTCCCTGACCATCTCTCTTGCAGAGATAAGATCAGAAGAAATAGAAGATATATCAGCTTATGCGATACCAGAAGGTCAATACCTGTACCTTGCTATAACTGACACCGGGCATGGCATGGATGAAAAAACCAGGAAGCAGATATTTGAGCCTTATTTCACCACCAGAAACAGCGATGATGGTACGGGCCTTGGGCTTGCGGTTGTCCATGGCATAATGCGGGACCATGACGCCCATATATGTGTTGACAGTGAAATCGGACAGGGTAGCACCTTCAAACTCTGTTTTCCTCTTCTTCAGAAACAGGACATGCTCCCTGAAAGAATGGATGAGCGCATTGAGATCCCTGGGGGATCTGAACATATTCTGCTTGTTGATGATGAGCAGGATATTTTAGATGCTTTATCAGGGCTTATCTCTCTTCAGGGCTATACCGTTACCAGCTTCTCTGATAGCTGTGATGCTCTTGAGGCGTTTCGTGATACGCCGTTATCTTTTGATATCGTGGTCACAGATATGACCATGCCTCATTTATCCGGTGAATCTCTTGGGAAGGAAATTATGTCCATCCGACCGGATATACCTGTGATACTCTGCACCGGATACAGTAAAACCATGGGGCGGAAGAAATGCCTTGAAGAGGGTTTTGCCGCATTCCTCAATAAGCCCCTTGAGGCAAGAGTTCTTTTCAGGACTATCCGTGAATCCCTTGATAAAACTGTAAAATCTACTCTGAGTGTATTGCTGGTTGATGATGATATGTTTAATCAGAAGATACTTGCTCTTTTGCTTGAGTTACTTGAACATCAGGTTGAGACGGCGGCTAACGGTGAAGAGGCTTTGAAAAAACTTGCTGATAAACGTTTTGATCTGATTTTCATGGATATGCAGATGCCGGTACTTGATGGACTACAGACAACAGAAATTTTGAGGGATTGTGAGGGGAAAGGATCGGAATCTGACGAATGTATGAAGTGGACCGGAGTTGCTGGAGATCACCTCAAGGGGTGGCATATTCCCGTTATTGCTGTTACCGGAAATCTTGATGAGGAGTCGCGAAAGAGATGTCAGCGTGCGGGGATGGATGAATTCCTCGCCAAGCCAATTACCCGTGAGGCTGTGAGCAGGATTATTCAACAGGTTACGAACTGTTCTGTTAATTATGAATTAGGTGAAAAATCAGAACAAAGTTGTTTGCCTTTTGAGGATAAATCAGTAAAATGTGAAATAGACTTGCTAACAGTGAGTATGACTCATTTAAAGAAAGTGTACCCCTTGGCTCCAGAGCAGCTTTCACAGTTATTAGATGAGTCGGTTAACTCTTTGAATCATTCCATTCACGAGGCATCTGAGGCACTTGCCAATAACGATTCTGAATTCTTAGCAAGTATAGCCCATAAGATTAAAGGGACTTTGCTTGGACTGGGGTTAGAGGAGCTGGTTGGACTCGCCAGGAACCTGCAGGTTGCAGCAGAGCATAATGATGTAAAAGAGTACACCCATGTTTTTCGGCAGATAACACGATCCCTGAAATCTTTTCTTGAAAAGGATGCTGTATTACATCAGATATGCCTGTCACCTGGGGGCAGAAACTTTCAATTCTGCTGGTTGATGACGACTCTGCCCAGTTAATGTTGGTGCAGATGCTTGTTGAGCAACAGGGATTTGATGTGGTGACAGCCAGTAATGGTGAGGAGGCCCTGGCTCTTTTTCGTGAGAATTCAGATATTCGCCTGGTGGTTACTGATCTGAGTATGCCGGTAATGGATGGTTTTGAGTTGATCCGGCGGATCAGGCAGGAGCAGACCAAATATACATATACAATTGTTCTTACTTCCCATGAAGATCAGTATTCTGTTGTGAAGGCTCTCAATGACGGGGCTGATGATTTTTTGACCAAACCGGCCTTTAACGAGGAACTGCAATTGCGGATCAAGAGTGGTATTCGCCTTCTGCGTCTTGAAAGCCAGGATGAACTGATTCTTGCCATGGCAAAGCTGTCCGAGTATCGCAGTGAGGAGACCGGGTATCACCTTGAGCGGGTGCGGCGATACACCTCGCTTCTGGCCCATGATTTGCGAGAAAACTGTCCTGAGCTGAAACTCACCACATCTTTTGTCGAGGAAATTTCCCAGGTAACCCCCCTTCATGATATTGGTAAGGTTGCAATTTCAGATAATATTCTTCATAAACCCGGCAAGCTTACCGGCGAAGAATTTGAGAAAATGAAAGAGCATGCGGCAATTGGTGGAAAAATGCTCCTGGATATCTTTGCAAAGACCGGCTCCCATTACCTGATGACAGCCAGTGATATCGCAATGTACCACCATGAAAAGTACAATGGTAAGGGGTACCCTCATGGCTTAAGCGGAAGTGAAATCCCACTCTGTGCGCGTATTATGGCCCTGGCAGATATATATGATGCCATGACCAGTGAGCGCTGCTATAAAGAGGCTTTCTCACATGAAAAGACAAAAAATCTGATTATCAGTGAGAAAGGTGAACACCTGGATCCTCAGGTCGTTGAGTCCTTTTTGAGGCAGGAAAGTATCTGGCTTGCCATTAAAGAACGGTATCAAGAGATGGAAGACGGTGCTAAGTTGATAGATGATAAATAGAACCTATCCGCAACAGACACTAACTGCTTCTGTTGTATCCTTTTTTTAGTGCCTTACGCTATAATTTCTGCAATAAAAAACAGATATGTGAGGTACGAGACTCCGAGAAACCGTGAGAGCTCTTTGAAACCAGAAGGTTTGAGTTACCACCAGGGCCTTTACACCATCAAGAGGTACAGAAAAGAGTCCAGCGATCCTTAAAAGTTTTCCGACTTGCCGGGTCAATATTGTATCTCTTCATAGTTATACTATCTTGTGGAGTTTATCTCGCATCTGTTTTACTTTCACCTGGGTAGTAATTAAAATCATTAATAGATAGCATCAGGGGGCAGAGAAATGTGCAAGTTGCCAGTCATCATCTAAATCAAGAGAAAATTCACTATGAAAAAACTTGGAATAGCTCTATTGCTGCTGCTGCTGTGTGTGTCCGGTATATACTTTTTTCTGTTTCAGGAAACACAGGGTGAGCAGCTTCAGGCAGCGGATTGTCTTCCTGAAGACGTTCTTTTCTACGGAGAGCAGATTGATTTTACAGATATGTATCAGACATTTGTTAACAGTCGTATGGGAAGAACATTAGCTGACATCGATTTTACAGCCATTGGGGTGGAAATGGGGCCAGCTGGTGATTCTCTTGTGGAAGCGGAAAAGTCCTGGGAGGAAGTCCGGGATATTGTCAATAGTAAGGCTTTTAACGAGTTGTTTGGAAGGGAGTTTTCGATTGCTGTTTTCAATGGGAATTCTTTTTCAGCATCAGCTCCTGCAGAGTCTCTTGAGGAGAGACTCCTGCTGATTGCAAGGCCGCGGCATAATGTTACCATACTGCAATACCTCAGTCAGTTTGTGAGTAGAGATATCCCTCAAAGTACAGTTCAATACGGGGAGCATACCATTACCAGGTACCAGTTGGATGATAACAGAACTGTTTCCACTGCAAATGTAGAGGGGCTTATCCTGGCTGGATTTGAAGAGCGCTTCGTTCGGAAGAGCCTTGATTATTACGACAGTGGTGAAAATGTCCTGAGTAATAACCAGGAGTACAAACGACTGCGTGAAAATTTTTCAGGTGCGAAAATATTTAGCTATCTGTCGTTGCCCGCCGTGCTTGATCAAGGACGACAGATCGGTAAGGAACTCCCGGAGGATGACAGAGACGAGTATTTTGCCCTTCCGGAACAGTGGGAAGGGTGGGGGGCTGCAGCCTACGGTGCCTGGTATGACAGCGGTGTGATGAGGGATCGGACGGAGATTCTTTTTGACAAGGCTAAACTTGACAGCAGGGTTGCCAGGCTCTGTGATGTAAAGCCTGGCTTCAACAAGACACTTGAGCTGGTTCCGGATGAGATACTTTTCTATTATTGGACAAATACTTTGAATTTGCCACTGATGTGGGAAATCTACTCAGCAGAGGCCACCCATCAACACCCTGAGGCACTTAATATCCTGCGTCATGAGTTACGTGACATAGCCGGTGTTGAACTTGAAGATGTGCTGGCCATGGTTGGCAATGAATTTTCCGTTATTGTCGGGGATGTGGGAGGGGAGGGGCTCCCTATCCCGAAAGCAGCCATGGTTGTTCAGCTGAAGAATCCCAAAGAGTTTTTGCGGGTTTTTACTATTCTGCTGAGTAATGCAGATATACCTGTGAACACAAAATCCTATAAGGAGAAGGAACTGAGTTATTGGGGCGTTGCTCCACAAGGTGGTTTGCAGCCAGCCTTCACTTTGATAGGCAATTATCTTTTTGTGTCAAACTCCCTTGAGCTTGTTAAACAGATAGTGGATACCAGTGATGATCCCGCCCGGAGTCTTCCTGTCAGTTCAGCTATGAAAAGTGCAGGTAAGGGGCTTTTAGAGGATAATAACTCAGCTACTTATGTGCACATCGCAAAACTTGCCGATGCCATGGAAGGGCTGGTGACATGGGCCGGGGCAATGGCAGTTCTTCAGGGGCCTGAAATTGCCAGAAACTCAGATATTGTGGTAAATAAGCTCGCCCTGCCCCTTCTTGACGGGATGGCTATGTACGCTCAACTATGGTCAAGGTCTGTAATAACCGAAGACAGTATCGTATTGGAATCAACCACAACCACAGTCCCCTGACATTACATATGGTAGCTTTTTGATAGAAATCTGAAGTCTTGACAGCTTTGTGGAATGTACAGTTCAACGCATTGAATTGTTGTTGTAATAGCAACAAAAAAAAGATAATTTTTTTATATGCCTATCCATGAGGCTTCTGCTGGTAACGGGGGTTGTCTTTTTTGAATATCCTGATACAGTTCACTGTCATCAGAGCATTCAAAAATGCCAGGCTGCCTCAGCATCAAACGCCCACGGACTCTCGAGAAAATGACCATGGAAAAGCTTGTCGCAGAATTAAAGCAGATTGTTTCCTTTAAGGATAGTACAGATATAGGTGATATTGTCCTCATCGTGGCTAAAGAACCGAAGATGCTGCTCTATGCACTTGTCACTGATATCATAAGGGACAGTTCCCGAAAAGATGAGTGGTGGCATCTGAGCCTGACATTTCTCACCGTACCTCCACAGGAGGTTACCTGGACCTTGCGAACGGCGCAAATGACAGGTATGGAGATTTTCACAATGGGGGGAGAGGAACGATTTATAAAGGCGGTTAATCTGGTTCCCTCCATCTCAAAAAATCCGGAACCCCCATCGAAGCGTGAAGAGAAACTTTTCTCCACAAAAGCATCTTTTCTAAAAAGGGTAAAGTAGTGGTTGCATGGACAGAGCATAGGCTGATTGAAAAAATTCGTGAGGCAAGTGCAAGCAAGGCTGACGGCCTATTAACTTCCATCGGTGATGACTGCTGTGAAGTAACTGCACCTGGATCTTTTCTTATTTCGATGGACAGTCTTGTTGAGGGAGTTCACTTTGACAGCAGTTTTCATCCGCCACATCTGCTGGGTAGAAAATCTATAGCTGTTAATTTAAGTGATATTGCTGCGATGGGTGGAAGGCCACGTTTTGTTCTCCTGTCCTTGTGCTTGCCCGAAGATCTTGAGTGGGATTGGATTTCTTCCTGGTTAGACGGTGTTTTTGAGATTCTTAATGAGTATCAGTGTGTTCTGATTGGGGGTGATACCGTAAAGGCAGGAGAACTGGTTGTAACCGTCACTGTTCTTGGGGAACCTCCTGATAATGGTGCCATATACCGGAATAATGCCGCCGAAGGGGATACTGTCTGGGTTTCAGGATTCCTTGGGTCGGCTGGTGGTGGTTTGAAAATAGCAAGTTCCACTCCGCTATCAAATGCAGATGTCTCTGCTCACTATGCTCCCCTGGTGAAGGCACATCTTGATCCTGTCCCCCTTATTGCCCTGGGGCAGGATCTTGCTCAAAGTGGCGTGGTGACAGCAATGCAGGATATTTCAGATGGTCTTGCAACAGATCTGGCGCACATTTGCAGGGCATCCAGAGTGTCAGCTACCATTGATGCCGAGTTGCTGCCATATCTTCCAGAGCTTGCCACCCTTTCACAGAGTCTGCATATTGACCTCGATACCTTGATTCTCTGTTCGGGCGAGGATTATCAACTTGTTTTTACGGTCAAAAAAGGCTGTGAAGATCTGTTTGTTGAACGATTCTGTAAAGGTGCACCAGCTCTTGTCAAAATCGGAGTGATAGGGAGTGGGGCAGGGGTTTTTCTTAAAAAAGGTGATCAGAGTGTTGAGATAAGTTTCCAGGGCTATGAACATTAAAGGATCTCAACTGAACAACCAGAATAACCAGTGCCTGTCTTGGAAAAGACATTTTTTCCTAACTATTCGATTGAGTAGATTTTCAGGCAGAGCTCTGTGCCACGGCCCTCAAATCTTCTATATCCTGTCTTTGATTTATCCAGCATTCGTTTGGATGCCTTCACAGAATCCGAATCAGCATATTTATCGGAGAGGTAGATTATTTCATTTATTCCTGATTGAATAATAACTTTTGTGCATTCATTGCAGGGGAATAGCCCCACATATATTCTGCAGTTTTTGAGGCTTTGAGCCGTTGAGTTGAGCACCGCGTTCAGTTCCGCATGGCACACGTAGGGATATTTTGTGTCAAGAAAATCACCTTCCCTGGCCCATGGAAGTTCGTCGTCCGGGCATCCCCATGGAAAACCATTGTAGCCAACGCCCACAATCTTGTTGTCATCGTTCGCAACACAGGCACCAACCTGGGTGTTGGGGTCTTTGCTGCGTTGTGCCGAGAGCAGGGCAACAGCCATAAAATATTCATCCCAACTGAGATAGTCCTGTCGTTTCCGGGTTGTCTGAGTCATTTGATTTTGTGAGGTGCTGTTGAGTTAAGCTGGCAAAAATATGATCTGGCCAGCTCGAAGAAGGTGCCACGTTGTGAAGCGACCAGAGGCTACGATGGCCTTACATAAAAGGTATCCAGCTACGGATTATGCGTTGCAATTCCTGTTGAGACTTAAGATCTTCCAGGAAGGCGTTGGCTTGACTCAGGAGTTCAGTATCTTCTTTTCGGATTCCCCAAGCGTTGTATTCCTCAGTGGCTAGGGTCAGTATCGGGACCAGGTTGTTGTTTTCATTTACAGCAGCATAGTGGCATATCATAGGGGCATCATAAACAAAAACGTCAATTTTATTATTAATAAGTGCTTTTACGGCATCTGCTGGTTTTTTGAAATGTTTCATGTTCACACCATGAATGTTCTTGGTAATAAAAAAATCACCTGTGGTGCCTTTCACCGTACCAACGATATGACTTGAATTCATTAAGCTGTATATCCCTGTTGAAAAACGTGGCTTTTCGTCCAGTCGGACTAAGAGGAGTTGTCCTGATCGAAGGTATGGGTTTGAGAAAGCAATTTGGTATTGTCTTGCATCTGTGATGGACATACCTGACATGACAATATCTATCTGATTATCCAGAAGGGCAGGGATCTGATTTTTCCAGTCCAATGTAACAAATTTGACTTCGCGGCCCACGTATCTGGCAAGTTTTCTTGCAAATTCTGGCTCGAGACCTGTGAGTCTACCATTTTCATAATATACAAGCGGGGGCGCGTTTGGGGAGACACCCACTCGGAGTATGGAAGGATCTGGGGCTATACTGCCGGTATGGGGAGTCATTCCTGACTGGGTACAGGAAGAGAGTAGAACTACCAGTACTGCCAGCAAAAGTGGTTTCTGCTGGCAGTATTTCTTGAGAAAAGCTCTTGCCGACATGGATTATTCTCCAGTGTAGTTGTTGGTTGCTTTTCTGCGACGTCGCCAGTTGGTCATACCTGTCACCTTATCAATGAAAGCTTTGATGGTTTTAAAGTAAAGCCTGCCTCCGGTGAGTATCATACTATTGTGGTTTGCGCCTGGAATAACCATGAACTCCTTGATTCTGGCACCACTGAAGGACTGAAGTTTTTCGGCTTCCACTGCTGTGATTATCTCATCTTTGGCACCGTGAAAAATG
>JAJRQL010000061.1 GCA_024280265.1 Deltaproteobacteria bacterium | reverse complement strand
GTATCCCGCGACCATGGTTTCTGGGAAAGGTTGCATTCTGACTGATGCTGATGGAAAAGAGTACCTCGACTGTCTGGCTGGGATTGCGGTCTGCAGTCTTGGCCACTGCCACCCTGAGGTGAGGGATGCTATCTGTGCTCAGGCGAAGGAACTGGTTCACGTCTCGAACCTTTACTATACAGCCCCGCAGACAGAGCTTGCAGAAATGCTGATCGCCAACTCTTTTGCTGACCGAGTCTTCCTGGCAAACAGTGGGGCAGAGGCAAATGAAGCTGCCATAAAGCTTGCCAGAATCTGTGCCGGACCGGATCGGTACGGTATTATCTCTCTGGCTGGATCGTTTCATGGCAGGACCCTGGCCACTGTTGCCGCCACAGGGCAGCCAAAACTCCATGAGGGGTTTGAGCCCATGCCTGAAGGCTTTTCCCATGCACCTTTTGGAAACCGCAATGTACTCGAGGCCATGATAACCGATCAGACCTGTGCCATAATGTGCGAGCCACTGCAGGGTGAGGGTGGGGTGCGGCCCCTTGAAATTGAATATCTCAAAGAGATTCATGCTCTTTGCCGAAAACATGATCTTTTGTTTATCCTGGACGAGATTCAAACCGGGATAGGCAGAACCGGAACCTTTTTTGCCTATGAACAACAGGGTATTGTCCCGGATATCATGACCGTGGCAAAAGCCCTCGGTAATGGCGTTCCCATCGGCGCCATGCTCACCAGGAAAGAGCTGGCAGCGTCCTTTGTTCCCGGTACCCACGGCTCAACCTTCGGTGGAAATCCGGTGGCAGCAGCGGCTGCGGTTGCTACGTTGAAAATTGTTCTGGAAGAGGGGTTTTTGGATGAGGTGCAGCAAAAAGGTGCTTATCTGCATAAAGGTCTGGAGTCCCTTGCCAGTCGTTTTCCGTTGCTTGCCAGCGGAGCACGGGGTATGGGGCTGATTCAGGGGCTTGTGCTGACGGACAAGGGTGTTGAGCAGGGGGCAGATATTGTAAACCGGCTCTTTGCCAGGGGAGTGCTGATCAATTTTGCCGGTAATGCAGCACTTCGTTTTCTGCCCCCATTAATTATTTCCAGAGAGGAAATTGATCAGTTGCTGACAGCTTTAGCCGAAGTTTTGGCAGAATGTGTGGAATGACAGGTACATTTCACGAAAAACTTTGCAAATCAATCCTGTTTTGGGTAAATATGATATCTTTCCCCTGAAATAATGCGATCGGGCTAGGGGGTACAGATTAAAAGGTTCCGCTGTTGATACAGCGATCCTGCTGAAAAGATATGAATCATGGTACACCATTTACAGTCATTACAAGATTTTAGCAAAGAAGAACTCCTTGGCTTTATCAACCGCGCCATTAAACTCAAAAAAGAGCGTCTTTCTGGAGTCAGTCATCAGCAGTTGGCCGGAAAGACAGTTGGTCTGATATTTGAAAAACCCTCCACCAGAACCAGGGTTTCTTTTGAGTCGGCCATGTATGGTCTTGGCGGGCAGGTGATATTTCTCTCCGGGCGTGATACCCAGCTTGCCCGTTCCGAACCTCTGAAGGATATGGCCAGGGTCATGGCTCGTTATGTAGATGGTATGGTGGTACGGACCTTTGGGCAGGAAGTGGTTACAGAGCTGGCCAAATATTCCTCAGTACCCGTGATAAATGCTCTCACCGACCTCCACCATCCCTGTCAGATCCTTTCTGATATCATGACAGTTGTTGAGAAAAAAGGAAATATTGAAGAACTTACAATAGCCTGGGTTGGTGATGGGAACAATATGGCAAACTCCTGGATACAGGCAGCTGGGCGTATCGGTTTTGAGTTGATACTAGCGTGTCCCGAGGGTTATGACCCCAATCCCGAGATTCTTGCCAGCGCGCTGAAAAATTCTGTAAAGCCCATTACGATTGTGCGTAATCCTGAAGAGGCCGTTGCTGCAGCAGATGTGGTCAATACTGATGTGTGGGCCTCTATGGGGCAGGAGAGTGAACAGGAGGAACGCCTTGCCATTTTCCAGCCGTTGCAGATTGATGCCGCTCTTATAGCAAAGGCTCCAGACGATGCCATTGTTCTCCATTGTCTGCCTGCGCATCGTGAGGAAGAGATCACCGAAGAGGTATTGGAGTCCGAGCGTTGTGTGGCCTTTGAACAGGCTGAGAACAAGATGCATATGCATAAGGCCATATTGGAGCGTTTGCTTGGAGGCGAATGAGCCGGGTGTTGAAATGCTCTGTTTTGATGTAGTGAAAAAAGTAGACAATTCCTGTTGTTGTCTTGTGCAGGAGAGGTGAAATAGAATGGATGTGGAAAAAATAGTACTGGCCTATTCCGGTGGCCTGGATACCTCAGTTATTTTAAAATGGCTGGAGGAAGAGTATGAGTGCCCGGTTGTGGCCTATGCCGCAGATGTGGGGCAAACCGAAGACTGGGATGCCATCCGGGAAAAAGGGATGGCCACTGGTGCAGAAAAGGTGATCATCTCTGATCTGCGTGAAGAGTTTGTGAAAGATTATATTTTTCCAGCCTTTCGCTGCAATGCCATCTATGAGGGATCCTACCTTCTCGGAACCTCCCTTGCCAGGCCCATTATCGGTAAAGAGCAGGTACGTATCGCCCATGCTGAGGGAGCCGATGCGGTGAGCCATGGTGCCACAGGAAAGGGAAACGACCAGGTTCGCTTTGAACTCTCTTATCTCGGTATTGATCCGAGCCTGAAAATCATTGCACCCTGGCGAATCTGGGATCTGAATTCCAGGACTAAGCTTGAAGAGTTTGCCAGAAAACATAATATTCCTGTTCCCACCACCAAAAAGAACCCCTACAGCTCCGATGAGAATATCCTTCATATCAGCTTCGAAGGAGGGCTTCTGGAAGACCCCTGGAACGAGCCGGATGAAGATATGTACAGGCTTTCCGTGTCTCCGGAAAACGCACCGGATAAGCCTACCTATCTTGAAATAGATTTTGAACAGGGGAACCCGGTGGCCATTGATGGAGAACGGATGGATCCGTTGCCTATTTTTGAGGCCCTTAATAAAGTTGCCGGTGCTAATGGCGTGGGGCGTCTTGATCTCTTGGAGAACCGCTTTGTGGGAATGAAATCTCGTGGTGTCTATGAAACTCCAGGGGGAACCTTGCTTCGCAATGCCCATCGTGACCTTGAGACCATGTGCATGGATCGTGAGGTGATGCGGATCAGGGATTCTCTGGTACCCCGCTATGCCGAGCTTGTTTATAACGGTTTTTGGTTTTCGCCTGAGCGGGAGTTGCTGCAGGTGACCATGGACGAGAGCCAGAAAACGGTGAATGGCACCGTGCGCATGAAACTTTATAAGGGGAACTGTGTTGCTGTGGGTAAAAAGTCTGAACAGTCTCTGTATCAGGAGAGTTTTGCTACCTTTGAAGAAGACGATGTATACAATCAGGCTGATGCTGGTGGTTTCATCCGTCTGAACGGTCTGCGCCTCCAGATAGCTGCCATGCAGAAAAAGTAAGCGGCTCTCCATTGGAATGTATGGGAATTGGAATATCACTTACAAAAACTGAGTTTTATCTTACATTAGAAAATAATGGCAATCAGCGATAATAATACCAAATCGAAAAAACTCTGGGGTGGGCGTTTTGCCGGGGCCACTGCGGCTTCGGTTGAGGCTTTTACCGAATCCATCAGTTATGACAGGCGACTTTATTCCTATGACATCATGGGAAGTAAGGCTCACGCTACCATGCTGGAGGCTGGTGGTCTGCTCTCTTCCGAGGAGCTGAGTGCTATTATTGGTGGACTGTCGGCCATCGAAACCAGTATCGAAGAAGACCGTTTCACCTTCAAAAGTGAGCTTGAAGATATTCACATGAATATCGAGAAGGCACTCATCGATGCCATTGGTCCTGCGGGTGCCAAATTGCACAGTGCCAGAAGCCGTAACGATCAGATTGCTCTGGATCTCAGGCTTTATCTTCGTGATCAGTGTGATTGTATTATGGCACTGCTTGATGACACCAGACGGGCTTTTGTGCAGCTTGCCAGAAAATACATGGGGCAGGTGATGCCCGGTTACACTCATTTGCAACGGGCCCAACCGGTGCTGATATCCCATCACATGATGGCTTATTTTGAGATGTTTGGGCGTGACCGGGAACGCATTGCTGACTGTAGAAAACGGATCAATGTTCTGCCACTTGGCGCTGCTGCCATGGCCGGGACTGGCCTTCCCATCAATCGGGAAATGGTGGCAGAGTTGCTCGGTTTTGACAAGGTGACTGCAAACTCCATGGATACTTCTGGAGACCGGGATTTTGCCATTGAATTTGTTTCCTGCTGCACCATGATACAGCTACACCTGTCGCGGCTTTCCGAAGAGCTGGTACTCTGGTCCAGTCAGGAGTTTTCTTTTGTGACTATCGCAGATAAATTCTGTACCGGATCGTCTATCATGCCACAGAAGAAGAACCCTGATATTCCGGAACTCATTCGGGGGAAAACGGGCAGGGTGGTGGGGAGTCTCATGTCTCTCATCACTCTGATGAAAGGGCTTCCACTTACTTATAACCGGGATCTGCAGGAGGATAAGGAACCGGTTTTCGATGCTGTTGACACGGTTTCAGCTTCCCTTGCAATTATGGCTGAAATTCTTGGTAACCTTGAGTTCAATACCGGCCGCATGGAAGATGCCACAAAAACTGGTTTTATGACAGCAACTGATCTGGCAGATTACCTGGTGCTCCATGACGTACCGTTTCGGGAGGCCCACGGTATTGTGGGTCGGGCGGTTGCTGCCTGCATCGAAAGGGGTTGCGAGTTGACCGATTTAACCCTGTCTGAGATCCGGGAATTTTCTCCGGTGATCGATAAAGATGTATTTGATGTGTTGAGTGTGAGAGGATCTGTGGATTCAAGAGTGTCCACTGGAGGAACCGCGACCTCGCGGGTCGAAGGAGCGGTTAGTGCTGCTGAAAAACAAATGGGAATTGGAGATTGAAGATGTTGAAAAAAACGCATATTGCTGGAGCAATTCTTCTCACCGGGACACTGTTTCTGGCAGGTGGATGTGGGTATAAAACGGATCCTGTCCCTCCTGATTCCATTGTTCCAAAAGCCATTGATGATCTGCGATACTCAGTGAGTGAGAAGGGTGTTACCCTGACCTGGACCTTTCCCAAAGAGACAGTCAGGGGGACAGACCTGACAGATATCAGCACCTTTGATGTTTATCGAGCCGTGGTTCCAATGGCGGATTACTGTGCCACATGTCCCATTCCGTTTAATGAACCGGTACAGGTTCCGGGTGGTGTGGTTGATCCGGAAAGTAATCGTCAAGCTACTTATGAAACTGCTCTCTTACGTTCAGGACATAAATACTTTTTCAAGGTCAATGCAAGGACAAGCTGGTGGGCTGCAAGTCCTGATTCCAACGTTGTCTCTTTTGTGTGGCATATTCCAGCAAAAGGCCCTGAAGATGTTGTGGCTGTGGGTGCAGACTCCAGTGCTATTATCAGCTGGCAGCCAGTGACACAGCTTATGGATGGCCTGAACACAACTTATCCGCTTCAGTATCAGGTGATGCGCAGTAAAGATAATTCAGCCTATGCAAATGTTGGAACTCCTGTTTCCGAGAGTCGTTTTGCCGATAAGGCACTGAAGAATGGTGAAACATATTATTACAAAATCCAGTCAATCCTTATGGTTGATGGAAATCCTGTGAGTGGTGGACTGTCTGAGGCAGTAAGTGTGACTGCCGTAGATCAGACGCCACCATCACCACCCACAGGAATCACAGTGGTTCAGACCAGCGGCGGTATAAAGATTTTCTGGGATAAGTCTCGTGAGGCTGACGTGAAGGGATACAGGATTTATCGTCGTGATGCCGATGAGAAAACGTTCAAGCTGATTGGAGATGTGAGTGGTGTTTACTCTATTTTTGAGGATGCCAACGTTGCTGCAGATGGAAGTTACTATTACACCGTGACAGCGTATGACAAGGCGGATCCTGCCAATGAGAGTGAACAATCACGTGAGGCTGGTATCAGGCACTAAGAGGTAGACTGTCCAGAAAGGGTCTGCCTGGTGGATCCTTCCCCAAATAAAGCTTCAGACGGTTTTTATTATGAACCATTTTCAATACAGAAATTGTGAACTCTTTTGTGAAGATATTGCTGTTGCGGATATCGCAAAAGAGGTGGGAACGCCTTTTTATCTCTACTCCAGAGCAACTTTGAATCGCCATTTCCTGGCTTTCGACTCAGGATTTGAAGGGCTGGAGCATATCACCTGTTTTGCGGTGAAGAGCTGTTCCAACATTGCCATCCTCTTTCTCTTTGGAAAACTCGGAGGAGGAGCGGATATTGTTTCCGGTGGAGAGCTGTTTCGCGCCTTACAAGCTGGCATTGACCCTCAGAAGATTATCTATTCCGGGGTAGGGAAGACAGAAAAGGAGCTGCGTTATGGACTGGAATCAGGGATTTTGTTCTTTAATGTGGAGTCGGAACAGGAGTTGCAAAGTCTCAACAGGATAGCGGCTGATATGGGGGGCAAGGCACCTGTATCGTTTCGGGTGAACCCGGACGTGGATCCCAAAACACACGCCTATATTTCCACAGGACTCGCCAAAAACAAATTCGGGATCCCCATCCAGGAAGCAGAGGAACTGTACGTGCAGGCAAGTGAGATGGAGCATATCGCAGTTAAAGGGGTAAGTTGTCATATCGGATCCCAATTAACCCTTATCTCACCATTTGTTGAGGCGATGCGAAAAATAAAAGCTTTTATCGGACGTCTTTCTGAGAGGGGGGTTACAGTACAGTATATTGATCTTGGTGGCGGGGTGGGCATCATCTATGATGATGAAAAACCACCCCATCCTAAAGAGTATGCGCAGGCCATCAGAGAAGAGTTGGGTGGTCTTCAGGCGACCCTGATTTTTGAACCCGGCCGAGTAATTGCCGGGAATTCCGGAATTATGGTGACTGAGGTGCAGTACACTAAGGTCAATCGTGGCGGTGCCAAGGAAAAACATTTTGTTGTGGTTGATGCCGGAATGAATGATCTCACCCGCCCCAGTCTCTATGGTGCTTTTCATGCTATCCAGCCGGTTGTGAAAACCGGTGCAGCTGCACGGGTGGTGGATGTGGTCGGTCCAATTTGCGAGACCGGAGATTTTCTGGCGAAAGATCGGGATATTGCTGCTGTTCAGCAGGGTGATCTCCTGGCGGTGATGAGTGCTGGTGCCTATGGTTTCACCATGGCCTCCAACTATAACTCAAGGCCCCGCGTTGCCGAGGGGATGGTGGATGGAGATCAGTTTGAGATCATTCGAGAACGGGAAACTATGGAATCGTTGATCCGGGGTGAGAAAATTCCCGGATTTCTGGAGAAATAAATGGAAATTGAATTTCCAGTACCGTTTGCCAAAATGAGTGGTACTGGTAATGATTTTATCATTATTGACCATCGCAGGCCGCTGGTTCCTGAAGAGAAGCAGGCAGATTTCGTGCGTGGAGTGTGCCGCCGCATGTTTTCTGTGGGAGCGGACGGGGTGATTTTTATTGAGAACTCTGAAAAGGCTGATTTCAGCTGGCGTTTCTATAATGGTGACGGATCCGTAGCTGAAATGTGTGGTAATGGTGCCAGATGCGCGGCTCGCTTTGCCTATGCCAAAGGGATTACCGGTAGACAAATGTCCTTTGAGACCCTGGCTGGAGTCATTGAAGCTGAAGTCTTAAATGATGATGGCGAGGTGAGCCTGCTGATGACAGCGCCTTTTGATTATCGCACTGGTCTGGAAGCGGAACTGGATGGCAGAATGAGTGAAATATCCTATATGAATTCAGGGGTACCCCATGCAGTGCTGTTTATGGATGAACAGGAAGAAATAGCTGTGAAGAAATGGGGTAAGAGCATCCGGCTTCATGAATTGTTCCAGCCTGCCGGGACAAATGTAAACTTTGTTCAGTCATTGGCCGGCGGTGGAATCAGGGTCAGAACTTACGAACGTGGTGTTGAAGATGAAACCATGGCCTGTGGCACCGGAGCTGTGGCATCAGCCATTTTTGCAGCTGCCAGAGGACTTGCCGCGTCTCCGGTCACAGTCACCACCTCGGGTGGGGAGAAGTTAACCATCGTTTTTGATCTGCAGCAGGACGGTTGCGCTGAAAATGTGTATCTGCAGGGGCCTGCCAGGATTATTTATATCGGTCAGTTAACGGCCGAATCATTGGAAAAATGAAAGGCTGAAGAAACAAAGCTGATGGAGACTGCTTGTTTCCCTCAGCCTTTATCCTTCCGTCTTCAGTCTACTTAAATTGAGAAAGTCAGGAGAGGAATTATGGAAAAGTATCATGGAGCAATTGTCGCGATCGTCACCCCCTACATCAACGATGAACTTGACGAACAGGGGTTGAGCGATCTTATTGAATTTCAGATCGCCGGGGGAACCCACGGGATCGTACCTTGTGGTACTACTGGAGAATCTGCAACACTGAGTTTTGATGAGCACAAACGGGTTATTGAGCTCACTGTAAAAACGGTGAATGGCCGTGTACCTGTAATTGCAGGAACTGGTGCCAATAATACCAAGGAGGCCATCGAACTCACCCAGAGCGCCAAGGCCAGTGGCGCAGATGCTGTCCTTTCTGTTACTCCTTACTATAACAAACCAAGTCAGGAAGGTCTGTATCAGCATTTTAAGACCATTTCCGAGGCCGTGGATATTCCAACCATCCTTTATAATGTTCCCAGCAGGACTTCCATCAATCTCCTTCCGGAAACCGTGGCCCGGCTTGCAGAAATTGACAGTATTATCGGTATCAAGGAGGCGTCAGCGTCTCTGCAGCAGATTAGTGAAGTGATTCGCCAGTGTCCCGACGACTTTATCGTTCTGTCAGGTGATGATTTTACCTCCATGCCGACAGTGTTCATCGGAGGAAAGGGTGTTATTTCAGTAACTTCAAATGTACATCCACGTGGTATGGCAGATCTTATGGAAGCAGCCCTAGCAGGTGATATCAAAAAGGCTAACGAGGTTCATTATAAGCTCCTGCCACTGATGACTTCAATGTTTTCGGCGCCGAATCCGGTTCCAGCCAAAAAGGTGTTGAACTTATGGGGAAAGTGAAGGATGGCCTGCCCCGTCTGCCACTGACAGAGATCGATGACAAGGCACTTGAAACACTCACTGCCGCCATGAAAAATGCGGGTTTACTGTAGTTGGTACGGGGATAAGAGATGATAAATATAATAATAGCCGGAGCTGCCGGAAGGATGGGGCAGCGCATAGGATATATGGTGTCACAGCATCCTGAGCTGAATTATGCTGCGGCCTTTGAAGCAGCAGGGAGCCCGGCAATTGGACGCGATCCCGGTGAAATGGGCGGCTGGGGGGCTGCTGGTGTTACCATTGAAGAGGGAATTGAGGCTGTGATTGACAAGGGTGATGTCATTATTGATTTCACCTTTCATAAGGCGACTATGGGTTTTGCCAAAGTTGCGGCAGCACATAAGAGAGCTATGGTTATCGGAACAACAGGGCTCAGTGTAGAAAATCTTGCAGAGTTAAAAGAGCTTGCCACTGCCTTTCCCTGTGTCCAGGCGCCCAATATGGCTGTTGGGGTGAATGTCCTCTTTAAGCTTGCTGCCAAGGCTGCATCTATCCTTGGTGACGACTATAATATTGAGATTGTGGAACTGCACCATAACAAAAAAAAAGATGCACCGTCCGGAACAGCCTTAAAACTGGCTGAAATGGCGGCCTCCGGTGTGAACCGGAACCTTGCTGAGGTGGGCGTCTATGAACGGAACGGTATCATTGGCGAACGCACAGTTGAGGAAATTGGTGTTCAGACTGTCCGTGGCGGTGATATCGTGGGCGAGCACACTATTTACTACTGTGGCCCAGGTGAGCGTATTGAGATCACCCATCGGGCGCATAGTAGGGATAATTTTGCTCAGGGCGCCGCTAAGGCGGTAGCCTGGGTTGCTGGAAAGGATCCTGGTTTATACACCATGTTTGATGTTCTTGGCCTGCAGGACCTGTAGCTTGAAGGAATGGAAACGGGTATGGCTGGCTCTGGGATCCAATCTTGGTGACAGCGAGCAGATTCTGCAACAGGCCTGGCTTGATCTCGGCTTGAGCAACGCTGTGGAGACCATCAGAATTTCCAGCCCTTATGTGACTGAACCAGTTGGAATGGAGAGTGAGCATCTCTTTTTTAATGCGGTGGGGATTTTAAGTTGCAGCCTTGATGCCCTGCAGCTTCTGGCGTTGTTGCAGCAAATCGAGAAGGGTTTTGGCCGGAGTAAAAAGACAGGTGTGGAAGGGTATCAGGATCGACTTCTTGATCTGGATATTCTCTATTTTGGGGACAGTATCCTAAACAGCAAAAGCCTGGTGCTCCCCCATCCACACATTGCCGAAAGGTTGTTTGTGTTGGCTCCCCTTGCTGAAATTGATTCGAAGCATTGTGATCCTGTGACCGGCCTGACTGCGGAGAGGATGCACCGGGATCTTCTGCAGCAGATGACCTCCGGTATAACCGAGGTTCAAGATATTAAGCGTCATGTCTGGGCTTAAATGTCAATCGACTTTTCTAAAAAATTGAAACTATACTACTGATGTGAGTCCTATAAAAATAGTTGTTATAGCAGTCCTGCTTTACCTGGGTTACAGGTTACTGGTGAGTGGCTGGAGTAAAAAGAAAGATGACAGGACAGAGGAGTCTGTTCCGGATGACGGGCCGGTAGCAGATGTACTGATCGAAGATCCAATCTGCCATAAGCTGGTACCGAAACAACAGGCCATTCGTCTGAAATCAAAACATAATAACGAAATACTCTATTTTTGCAGTGAAGAGTGCTGCAATCTATTTGTCAGACAAGAGGTAGAAAACAAATGAAATTTTTTATAGATACAGCCAACCTTGAACAGATCAAAAAGGGTGTTGCAATGGGTATGGTGGATGGTGTTACTACCAATCCTTCATTGATTGCAAAGGAAGATAAACCCTTTGAAGAGATTCTGAAGGATATTGTTGCCGTGGTTGATGGCCCCATCAGTGCGGAGGTTGTGAGCCTTGAGGCAGATAAGATGGTGGAAGAGGCCAAAGTACTTGCTGCCATGAGTGATAATATCGTAATCAAAATCCCAATGATTATGGAAGGGATCAAGGCAGTGAAACAACTGACTGCCCTTGGAATCAGAACTAACGTCACCCTGATGTTTTCTGCTGCTCAGGCCCTGCTTGCAGCAAAGCCGGAGCGACCTACGTGAGTCCCTTTGTGGGTAGGCTAGATGATATCGGCACCCATGGAATGGATCTGGTGGGTGATATCATGTCAATTTACAGGAATTATGGAATGGAAACAGAGGTGATTGTGGCAAGTATCCGCAGTCCCCAGCATGTGATGGATTCCGCAGCCATTGGCGCGGATATGGCTACCATTCCTCTGAAGGTGATCGAGCAGCTTGCAAAACATCCTTTAACTGATATTGGGATTGATCAGTTTCTGGCTGATTGGGAAAAGAGGAAAAAATAAAATGTGTGGCGGTTGGTGAATGACTGGATCCTTCAAATTACTTGCAGCAGTATTTGTGGTCACAGTTCTGCTTGTTTCAATACAGACTCAGGTGAGTGCAGAGATGTTTGCCTGTGTGGACAGCACTGGAAAGGTGCAGTACACGAACATGAATATTTCTGCAGGTTGTCGCCCTCTATCCAGCAGAGTCGGGATCACCAGGAGGCCAGGAAAAAGCCAGAGTATTATTTTACAGCCAACCTTATTTCGTGATCGTTATAGTCAGGATTCCTCTTCCTATGATCAACATATTCGCAGGACCGGACGCCTGTATAACGTGGACCCCTCCCTGATTAAGGCAGTGATCAAAACCGAATCTGATTTTGACTGTTATGCTCTGTCAAAGGCGGGCGCTCAGGGATTGATGCAGCTGATGCCGGCGACTGCGAGGGAGCTGAGCGTTGGGAATCCCTATAACCCCTACGAGAATATTGATGCTGGGACCCGCTATCTGCGTGATCTTCTAGATATCTTTGATGGAAATGTGCCATTGAGCCTGGCTGCATATAATGCAGGCCCAACACTGGTGAAACGGTTGCAGAGGATCCCTAGGATTCCGGAAACTGTGCGTTATGTGAAAAAAGTCCTGACACACTACAAAGGATATGGGGGCTATGTGTCGCAGTCCCAAATCCAAATTGCTTCTGCAAATGAAAAATAATGAAAAAGGGTAAAGGCAGTATATGAAGCAACTCCTGACATGGCCAAACATGCTGACTGGCCTGCGATTTGCGATGATTCCGCTGCTGGTTGTTCTCTTGATGTGGGAACAGACGACTCTTATTGCCCTTATTGCCTGGGCTGTTTTTGCCTTGGCAGCTTTCACCGACTGGCTGGATGGTTATTTGGCCAGAAAGTTTGAGTGCGAAACGGTACTTGGCAAACTCATGGATCCTCTTGCTGATAAATTGCTGGTGACAGCGGGCCTTATCATGCTTATTCCCCTTGGTCGGATTCCTGCATGGGTCTGTCTTATTATCATTGGGCGGGAAATTTTTATCACTGGACTCCGTGGCCTGGCGGCTTCAACGGGAAAAGTGGTTGCTGCCGATAACCTCGGGAAAATAAAAAGTAATTTTCAATATTACGGGGTTGGTTTATTGATCTTTCCTTTGAATGTTCTACCCATTTCTTATCAGTATGAATTTGCAAGGGGCCTGATCTATATCTCTCTGGTGTTAAGCATCTGGTCAGCAGTAAACTATACTTATAATCTTCGTGATATCTTTGTAGAAACTTCGTGAGTCTGCCATTTTTCTTGACAGTCGGGAGGCAGTTACGGTATTACTCTTTATCCATTTCCAATGTGCCGGAGTGGTGAAACTGGTAGACGCACTGGACTCAAAATCCAGCGATCTTATGATCATGTCGGTTCGACTCCGACCTCCGGCACCAGACCTCGCATCATGACTCTTAACGTCATGATTTAACAATATTTTTCAAGGATTCCATTCTTGATAAAACCCGGTGGCCACCAACTGGTCCACTGGGTGGTCCACCGACCGCGTCCTTTTTTTCTTCCTATATTTTTCCCAGTATTTTCGGTAGTTCACGTGATTTGCAAAAAAATAATCACGTGATTGCCAATAAAGTTCGCCGTTATCTTTCATTTTCACAGGTATAGCCTCCTGTTTATGAAAGGTATTAACGGCAGCACACACTGGGAGACTAACATGGCTTTACCATCCTATCTCAAAAGAACATCTTTTGGCACTTGGCATTTTCGAATCAAGGTCCCGAAACACTTGGTTTCCGTTCTCGGTCAAACCGAAATTCGCCGATCACTTGAGACAACATGCGAACTCACCGCCACACGTCGTGCCCTCATTCTGGCCGAAGAAGCGAAACAGCTCTTTCTATCGAAAACGACTGGCTGCGACAATGATGAGTGGCTACCGAAGCGACGAATTATAAAAGAGAAACCGGAGCTTCCCGAAAAAACTGTAGAAGAAACAACTTCGATCTCTTTGTCTGAACTCATTGAGATGTTCACACGTAAAAAAGTTGATGACGGTGCTTGGACTGACCTTGAATTTCAAGGAAACCTGAAAATGTATCAAGATCTTCTGGGATTACTAGGAGACCGGCCTTTAAGCCAGTATACCGCACGTGGAATGGTCAAGTAAAAGTAGACAGTTTTTTTTATGCGACCTTCTTTTGTTCTTGCCAGTGTTTCGTAAATTCTCTTGGGTTTTTATTACCCAGGTGAGAATGTCTCCGAAAGCTGTTGTAAAACATTTCTATATAATCAATTATGTCTGCCTTTGCTTCCTCTCTG
>JAJRQL010000060.1 GCA_024280265.1 Deltaproteobacteria bacterium | reverse complement strand
ATGTAATGCTTTTTGATGTGCGTATGTCTGGATCATGGGTACCTCCAATTATGGTCGCTCGTTTACACTGAAGCTTCAATAACTACAGTATAACACGAGCAGGTTACCCCTTCCGGACATACGCCCTAATCGGAAATATTCGAAATCTTCCGCGGCCTCTTTTTGCGCATTAAAAAATAATCCCAGATCGACTAACGAAAAAAACGGGAAACTTCAGTATCACGAAGAGAAAGGATATTATATGGAGATATACAGAATCAAAGGCAGTAAAATTTAGTGATTGATGCCCGGATTCGATAAAATTGTTGTTTTACGAAATTGAAGTTCCTTTATTAAAGGCTGTACAGTATTTGCGGGGTTATTATGTTTCACGCTATTCATGTCTGTCATTGTTGTCAGTCTATTTGCCCTGCCTGCGATTCAATCTGCTTTTGGAAGCTGGATGAACAAGAAACCTGAACCATTAAGCCATGTTGCCCATGAAATCATTCTTGAGTCAATCTCAGATGGTGTTTTCACAATCGATCACAATCGGTGCATAACCTCTTTTAACCGGGCTGCGGAGGAAATAACCGGTACCAGTCGAGAAGATGCCATCGGCCGTTACTGCTGGGAGGTCTTCCGCTCTAATATGTGCGAAGAGGATTGTGCTCTGCAACGGAGCATGCGAGAAGGTAAGTCTTTTGTCAACAGCTCAACCCGTATCATCAACAGCCAGCAGCAGCAGATTCCCATTACCGTGTCCACTTCTCCCTCGAAAGATGAAAATGGCCGGGTCCTGGGCGGAGTTGAGACCTTCAGGGATCACAGCCAGGTTGAAGAGCTGAAAAGGAAGTTGGAAGGCACACGCAGGCTTGAGGATATGGTCAGTCGTAATGGAGAAATGAAAAAGATCTTCAATCTCTTGCCCCGAGTGGCTGAAAGTGACTCTACGGTTCTTATCACCGGAGAAACGGGAACAGGCAAAGAACTTCTGGCCGCAGCCGTTCACAACCTGTCCAGAAGAAAAGAGCAGCCCTTTGTTGCGGTCAACTGTGGTGCCATGCCGGATAGTCTTCTTGAGTCCGAATTGTTCGGCTATAAGGCCGGAGCTTTTACCGGGGCTGAAAAAGACAGAATCGGGCTTTTTGGTGCGGCTGGAAAGGGTACTATTTTTCTTGATGAGATAGGAGATACCAGTAGTGCCTTCCAGGTCAGGTTGCTCAGAGTTCTGCAGGAAAAGGAATTCCAACCGCTGGGCAGTGTGAAAAAGATCAGAACTGAGGCCAGGGTCATCACCGCTACCAACCGTGATCTTGTGTCAATGGTGGAGCAGGGGAGTTTCCGCCGCGATCTTCTTTATAGGATTAATGTTATCAGTTTTCACTTGCCGCCTCTCAGGGAGAGACAGGAAGATATTCCTTTGCTGATTGATAGGTTTGGCAGCAAGATGAACCGGGTAAAAGGCCGTGAAATCTCCGGAGTGGAACAAAAAGCCATGGCCTGCCTTCTGGCCCATGACTACCCGGGGAATATCCGGGAGCTGGAAAATATCATCGAACATGGTTTTGTTCTCTGCCCGGAAGGGGAAATAACCTGCGAGCACCTGCCCGCTTATCTGTTTGCCGGGACAAGCCGGCAGCATAGTACAATCTCGGTTGGCAAGAAGAACAGCTCCTGTTCTGTGCGTGAACTGGTTGGGATGAGCGAAAAAGAACATATTCTGGCGGTATTGAAAAATAACAACTATCACCGGTTGGCTGCTGCAAGAGAACTTGGCATCCACAAGAGCACCCTGTTTCGCAAATTGAAAAAATACCATATTACTCTGCCAGCAACTGATGGCAGGTCGTCCCGCAAAGGGTCGCAGTAAAGCACCCTTCCGCGACTGTTTCCGTCTTGAACAGTCGCATTTCTGCCACTGTCCGTTCTGCTTTTGTTTGCTTACCTGCCCATCTATACCCACATATCATTTTGGAATAACATCAAAACGGCATATGGCTTCAGTCTGGCACTGAATATGCACTTAAAGGAATATCAGGAGGAGAATAGATGAAGGTTGCAGTGACAGTATGGGGAGACTGGATATCGCCGGTATTTGATTCTGCTCGAACTTTTCTGATCCTGGAGACTCAGGGAGGGGTAATTATTAACCGCAGAATCGAAAAAGTAGACATGAATTTGTCTGGAAAGATACTTGAGTTAGGGGACGTTGTGCGAATTAATGTGTTGATTTGCGGAGCTTTGTCTATAGAAGTAGAAAGTTTGTTCAAGGCAGGTGGGGTGGAAGTAATTCCGTTTATTAGTGGTGCGGTAGAAGAAATGATATCTTCATTTGTGGCAGGTAGTGATTTGGCAGATTTCATTATGCCTGGTTGTTCTCGCAGGTGTTGTCGGCAACGGGTTGAAAGGAATTTTGAGAAGCAAAAGAGTGTAGGTTCTTATTGTGACCGGATATTCGAAAACAATTCTATAAGGAATCCGGGAATGGCTCCCGGATATTTTCGTAAGAAAAAAAACAATAATGAGGAGGTATGATTATGCCTGGATTAAATAAAACAGGACCACAGGGACAGGGAGCTTCGACTGGACGAGGACTGGGAAGATGCCGTGGAACCAATATCAGTACAGACGGTGAAGTTTGCAGTCAAGGCCAGGGCAGAGGTCAAGGCCAGGGCAGAGGTCAGGGCCAGGGCAGAGGTCAGGGCCAGGGCAGAGGTCAGGGCCAGGGTAGGGGCCAAAGCCAGAGCAGAGGTACGGGTGCTGCTTTGAGACAACGGACTCGGTTGGCTGCTGGTGATCATCCACAAGCGGATGATGGTCTGCTTGCTTCCAAGAAAGCTTGATATTTGGGAAATTTTGTATAAGGAGCTTGGTCCTGGAAGGTTTCCTTCCCGGACCAGGCTGGAGAATAAGATGATTTACATAGTATTGGCAAGCAGGAATTTTGTTGCTTTTGCTGATCTGGTCAAGGGGCTGAGTAGGAAAAAAGAGGTGAATATAATTCAGGCCAGATCAGGAAAAGAGGTTTTTCAGTATATTCAGGAGATGCGGGTAGATGTTGTGGTTGCTGATGAAGATTTGGCTGATACCACAGGTCTGGAAATGATTTCTGAACTAGTCAAAAAATATCCGATGCTTAATTGTGCTTTGGTGAGCAGGCTGACTGCAGATGAATTTCATGAGACCACTGAAGGGCTTGGTTTATTCATGCAGTTGCCGCCGACTCCGGGTGAAGAAGAAGGGGGCAGAATGCTGGAGATTCTTGCTTCAATAGGTGTTCTGCTTAAATTTGCATAGGAGTTTATTATGATAATCAGTGTGGCCAGCGGAAAAGGTGGTACTGGTAAAACAACCGTGGCAACTAACCTTGCAGCATCCCTAGGTAAAGGGGTTTGTTTGCTTGATTGTGATGTTGAGGAACCCAATGCTCATCTTTTTCTTGCTCCGAACGTGACTGAAGCAGATGAAATATTAACCTTCGTTCCTCGCATTGATGAAGAAAAATGTACGGGTTGTGGAAAATGCAGTGCTATCTGTCGGTTCCGGGCTCTTACGGTTGTCAGGGGTAAGGTGTTGGTTTTCCCAGAATTATGTCATAGTTGTGGTGGTTGTGTGGCTGTGTGCGAAGAAGATGCTGTATTGGAGGAGTGGCGTGTCCTTGGAACTTTGGAGTCGGGTCAGGCCGGGGATATAAAGTTCGTTCATGGTCGGTTGCGGATAGGTGAGGCCATGTCTCCGCCTTTAATCAAGGCTGTTCGCAAGAAGGGGTTTACGGCTGATGGTATCACCATAATAGATGCCCCTCCCGGTACTTCTTGTCCCGTTATTGCGGCGATCAGGGGAGTTGATTTTGTTTTGATGGTGACGGAGCCTACTCCTTTTGGTTTACATGATCTGAAACTGGGAGTTGAAGCTGTCAGGAGTCTCGGGATTCCCTACGGGTTGGTCGTCAACAGGGCTGATATAGGTGATGACCGGGTAAGAAATTATGCCGCAAGGGAAAACATTCCTATTCTACTGGAAATCCCTTTTGAGAGAAAAATTGCTGAAGCCTACTCGACTGGCAGGATGATTATTGATGTGTTGCCGGAGTGGAAAGGACGTTTTGTCGAATTGTACGGCAAGCTGGCAGCTTGTGCCGGGAATTGAGGGGGCATTCTAATGAAAGAAGTGGTGATTATCAGCGGAAAAGGTGGTACCGGAAAAACAAGTTTGACTGCATCTTTTGCAACTCTTGCGGAAAACATCATTCTTTGTGATGCGGATGTGGATGCGGCAGAGTTGCAGTTATTGATGGCTCCGAAAGTTCAGCAAAAAACCGATTTTATGGGCGGTTCTCTGGCCTCAATCCGCAGGGATGATTGTATAGAATGCGGCACATGTCTTGAATTGTGTAAGTTTGAGGCCATCTCTGAAGAGTATATAATTGATCCCATTGCCTGTGAAGGATGCGGAGTCTGTGTGGATCTTTGCCCGGAACAGGCTGTTGACTTTTCGGTTCAGAAATGTGGGGAATGGTTTATCTCTACCACCCGCTATGGGACAATGGTTCATGCCAGTCTGGGTATAGCTGAGGATAACTCTGGAAAACTGGTCAGTCTGGTTCGGCAGCAGGCAAGGATCCTTGCCGGGCAAAACAATTGTTCTCTGCTCCTGACCGACGGTCCTCCCGGGATTGGCTGTCCGGTGATAGCCGCTATCGGAGGTGCAACCCTTCTGGTTATTGTCGTTGAACCTACGGTTTCTGGACTCCATGATATGTCCAGGGTGGCTGAGTTGGCCAAACATTTCAGAGTTCCAGGGCTGGTATGTGTCAACAAATATGATTTGAACAGTGAAATGGCAGGGCAGGTTGAAGCGGCGGCTGAGAAAATGAATTTGATGATTGGCGGGAGGATTCCCTTTGACCCTGTTTTTACCAGAGCCATGGTTGTTGGTAAAAATATTCTAGAATATGCACCTGCTTCAGCCACTGCTGAGTCGGTTCGTACTCTTTGGCACAATATTGTAACGTATTCGGTCATGGATGGGACTGGTTTGAAAAATTTTCAGGAACAATAACTTGACAGACCGGTAGCTCGGTTAATTTTTAAAACAGCACGGAGGTAGTGTATGGCAATGGTACGGATAGCAATTCCATCAGAAGGTGAAGGCGGGTTGGACGGAAAAAGGGCCGGTCATTTTGGTCATTGTGATGTCTTTACTTTGATAGATGTGGAAGACAATGAAATAAAAGAGGTTTCGATTTTGCGTAACCAGGAGCATGTTCAAGGCGGTTGCATGGTGCCGGTTAATCTGTTAGCCGGGAACAATGTACAGAAGCTGGTGGTGGGCGGTATTGGTTTGCGGCCGTTGATGGGTTTTAAGCAAGTAGGGATAGATGTGTATCATGACAGTGAACGGCTCGATATAAGACCGGTGGTTGAAGACCTGATTGCTGACAAGCTGTCGATTATTGGTGAGGATCAGGTTTGTGGCGGTGGACATTGAAAGTATGATGGCGTCGTAAAAACTCTTCACCTTCTTCGTTGCTTCATATTTTTTATTGTTACGACGTACTTTAGTACGGCGTAACAATAAAAAATGTTTGCGCCTCGGATGTGAAGTTTTTCGAAGTCTACGCTTATCTACTTAGCCATCTACAATTTCAGGTTTTAACGAGCGTGTCAAAGTATAAAAAACCATAAAAACAGGATAAGAATATGAAAGTTGCAGTTACAGCACAAGGAGTGAGCGTGGATGATGAAGTTGATCCTCGTTTCGGACGGGCTGCTTATGTATTGCTTGTTGATTCAGATGATATGAGTTTTGAAGTTCTGGATAACAGCGAAAATATAAATGCTCTTAAGGGAGCTGGTATTCAGGCAGCAACCATGATCAGTGAAAAAGGTGCTGAGGTGTTGCTCACTGGGCATTGCGGCCCCAACGCCTTCAAGACTGTTCAGGCTGCCGGTATAAAAGTGGTGAATGATGTAACCGGCACAGTTCGGGAAGCAGTGGGAAGGTGTAAGGATGGTGCCGTGGAGTACAGTATGGCTGCTAATGTGGACGGACATTGGTGATCGCCAGGGTGAAGTTGTTTTTTATTGAGAATGATATTGGTGTATGATATCGTTTGAAGTTGAAATTGTTTGAGCTTATGGAGGAGTTATGGATCGAACTAATATAACCGTATTGTTGCCAGCTGGTCGGTTGCCCCTTGATTTGATGCGGGCGGTTAATAATCTTGCTGAACAATATAACTTTGGCCTTTATCTTTCTCAGCACCAGAACCTGCGGTTGATTAATGTCCCTTGTGATAAGGAAGAGGCGATCAAACAGTCGCTTGAGGATTTTGATGTTCAGTTTAAAAAACCGGGTTTGTTCCCTTTACCCCGCATCTGTGTGGGAAGTCCTCATTGCAACCTGGGTCAGACAGACACCGAGGAGCTGAGCAGTAAGATAATGGAAAGGTTTGCGGAGCGGGAACACACTAAGGCTAAGCTTAAAATTGCCATATCTGCTTGTCCTCTGGATTGTGCATGGGCTAAAAATAGTGATATTGCTGTTGTTGCCACCAGAAATGGTTATACCATGTATGCTGGTGGCAAAGGGGGGCCGGTTCCTAAAGTGGCTCGGAGGATTAAGAGGAAGGTCAGTGAGCAGGAAGTGCTTGATACCATATTGGTTCTGTTGGAATTTCATGACCGCAAGACCAAGACAAAACAGAGAATGTATAAGTTGCTCTCTGATCCTGATTTTCCTTTTTCTGAAGTATAAGTTGCAAAGTTTGGTGGTTCTTCGAATCTACGTTTTTAAAGGCGTTGAATTTCAAGCTCTCTACACAAAAAATTTATTTGGTAGACCCCAAGTTGAGTTTTCTCATGCTCATAATATTTTTGTGTGGTTGTTCAGGACTTGATGTTTCCCTGGCGCGACAGGTGTTGCCTGAATGACCACTTTCTTCCAATTCCGTCTTTTCACGTTTACGCTGTGATGGCGGTTGAATGAGCCAGGAGTAATAAATACTTTCTGATACTCCAGGTTGACGGTAGAGGTTTGTATGGGTGCCGGAGCCGAAGGGAATGTATCGTGGTACGTTTTATGGCTATCCTGTAAAATTGTCTTTTCGTTTAACCTTGATGTTATGCTTGAATGGTCATCCTCGAAATATCAGCTGTATGCCTGTTGTAAAATTTCGCACATGCCTTGATCTTGAGCGGAAATCCTAATTTCCCCCTCCCTTATATTGATTCCTTCACGAGTTTTGTCGCTTATCCTTTATCTTAAGGGAATAAACAGGATGCCCTGTTCCATTCTCAAATAAGAAGGTCACGCCTTAGGTGAAGAAAAACACAGGTTTCGGTGCCTGCTGGAGTACCCCGGAACAGCAAGTTTTTACGACCCACTACAGAGGAAAAGGTTGTGCTCTCGGCACCGTTTAATATCTGGAGAGAGCCTTCAACCATTCAGGGTAAATGGAACGGTAATTGTACCTATCACTTTGATGTTGCGAACATTGGTAGAGTGTTGTAAGTTGCCTAACATAGTTTAGGCTCATTTTAAAATGCTAGATGATTGTTTGAATTATATCTTCCTCCTTTTATGCAAGGGTTTTGCTCATGCGTATGTATTCCGGGATCGGGATTTAAATAATATAAATGGTTTTGTTCGATAGTGTTTTCCTGAAACAGGTGGTGTTGTCGTTGATACTGGCTGTGATTTAGTGCTGGTAAGGAAATGTCATGAATGATTAGCCGAATAAATGTGCGGGGTTTGGAAATCTTGTGAATTATTTTTCGGCATTAACTTAAAGTTGCTCCTGCAACTTTATAGTCCGTAACCATTTAGATAAGGAGAAAAAAATGAAATTACCCTCCTCTGTGCGTCGCAAAACAAATAAGAATGGTGCCATAAGAACGGTGATTGGGGCAATTCCGTTACCACTGTCGCAGAAAATGCGTGATAGTGCTGCAACTGATGATATTGCTGACAGTGTTAAGGCAGTGTTGTTGGAGATGAGTGACGATTTGCAACTTGCTTCTGCCGACCAGGTAGATCTTGACATCTCCGGGGTTAGTGAGGTGGACGGGTCAGTTTATGTGCGTATGAGGGAGGCAGTCAATGGCACGCCTGTTTTTGGGAGTGACGTCGTTGCGGAGGTATCTGCAGGAACATTGCGCCGTGTTGGTATCACGCGTCACAAAGATCGTGTATCAAATACCCCCTTCGAACAGGATACTGATTCGCAATTAATGACAAAACGGCGTGCTGTAACATTGGTGAAAAAGGCCATTGGGGATTATGTGGAGGTTCATTCGAATGCCTCCCAAGTGTATTATCCCAAAGATGATGGTATGAGACTCTGTTGGCAGGTTGATATCGTCACCGAAACTGCAGACTGGCGTTATCTTGTCGATGCGGAAACTCAAGAAATCCTTCGTATTGAAGATTTGCGTGAATACGTAGATGGTACTGGCATGGTTTATGATCCAAATCCGGTGGTGACTGCCAATGACAATACGCTCAATCAAAATTCTCCAGCGGCAACGTTAGATGCTGAGTTGGTCAGCCGCACACTCAGAGAAATCACCCAGGATGGGGCAAATTTCCGACTCGAAGGACCTTACGTGCAGATTAAAAACAAACAGGATCCAGCCATAGCACCTCCAGAGCAGTCCAGTTCTACCTTTAATTTTACTCGCAATGATGATGAATTCGAAGCAGTTAATATTTACTATCATGTTGATAGAATACAGCGCTACCTGCAGGATACTCTTGGGATTACTAGCGTTATGAACTGGTCGATTGAATGTGATCATCACACCTCTGATAACGGTGGCGCATTTTATTCGCCGATGGGTCTCTTTATGGGGTTTGGTGGATCTGGCCCGTCTCGACCTGATCGAGGTGAAGATGGTGATGTGATGGCACATGAATATTGTCATGCAATGCAGCATGATATGGTGCCGGGTTGGGGAGTGTATAACACCACGACCAGTCGCCATGAAGCCCGAGCAATGGGAGAGGGTTTCGGTGATGCATTCACCTGTATTTTAAATCAGGAGCAGCTACTCCCGTTATAGGTTGAAATTATTCAACGCAGGCACTCGTGCAACGAAATTGGCATAAAACGCCCCACAATGTTGACAGGCTAAGCGCAATATAACGGAAAAATGACATATTTAATTTCGTTTTTTGCTAGAATT
>JAJRQL010000059.1 GCA_024280265.1 Deltaproteobacteria bacterium | reverse complement strand
TTGATATCAATGAACAGATAGGTCAAGATGGATGTATCTTCGATGACATCCCGTTCTGACCTGTCAGGGCAAAAGACCCTTCAGGGCATACGTCCTTATTTTAAGTAACTCATCTCAAGAAGACAAAAATGATACGAACCAATAAGACAATACCGATTCTTTTATTATGTATACTTCTCACCCTTGGGGGATCACAGGTGCTGGCCTCACAGCCCGAAAGACCCCTGGTTATTGTGTCTCCGTGGAGTGCAAAAGGTATAGATCCCTTGGTTTCCGGGTTTATCTTTACCCGAATGGGTTGCCTTGAAACCCTGGTAACAACCGATGGCAAAGGAGGTCTTGCCCCACTGCTTGCCAGTAAGTGGAGTGTTTCCGACGACAAACTCAGCTGGACATTAACCATCAGGGATAATGTTCTTTTTCATGATTCAACTCCACTTACCGGAGAAAACACAGCCCTTGCCCTGAAACGGATATTCGCCAGAGCCAAGCTGTTTAAGAGCGACCCCATTGAGTCTGTAAGTGGTTCAGGACAGGAAGTTATCATCAGGACAAAAAAACCCTTTTCCTCCCTGCCAGCCTATCTTGCCCATTCCAGCACCGCAATCATGTCTCCGGCAGCCTTTGGAGCTGATGACAAGGTAGAGCAGATTATCGGAACCGGCTTGTACATACTTGCAGACAACGATGGCAAAACCGTTTTCAATTTTACCGCCTTTTCCGACTACTGGGGCAAGAAGGCCACCATCAAAAAAGCCCGTTATCTTGCCGTAAGCGATGGGGAGACCAGGGCCTTAATGGCGGAATCCGGAGAAGCGGATATTGCACTCACCCTTTCTGCAACGGCTGCCAAACGCTTGCGCGACAAGAACAATGTCGAAATACACAGTACTGCAATTCCCCGCGTAAGGGAGTTAACCCTTAATGCCAACCTGCCTTTTTTCGACACCGCGCTTGAACGACAGGCATTATCTCTGGCCATTGACCGGGAAGGGATTGCCAAGGCCATTCTGAAAAATCCCGACACCGCTGCAACCCAGCTTATGCCTGCGGTATCCATGTGGCATAACCCTGGAATTGCCCCCCTTACCCACGACCCTGAAAAAGCACGCCAACTGCTCGAAAAGGCAGGATGGAAGAAAAACCAGGAGGGTATTTACACCCAGGATGGACAGGAATTTTCCTTTGAACTACTCACTTACTCTACCCGCCCCATGCTTCCAGTGGTTGCCGAAGCCTTGCAGTCTCAGTTTGCACAGATTGGGGTGAAGGTGAAAATTACGGTGGCCAAATCCTCACAAATACCTTCAAAATACAAAGACGGTACCTTGGAAGCAGCCCTGCTTGGACGCAACTTCGGTCTGGTTCCTGACTCAATCGGGACTGTAACGTCAGATTTCGGCCCCGCCCTGGCCAGAGGGTCCTGGGGTTCCCTCGGCTGGGAGTCTGAGAAAATGAACACATTAATTGATCAGTACCTGGCAACCTTTGAAGAGCATAAAGCAGAGGAAATACGAATAAAGATAGCCGAGATTCTCCAGCAGGAACTGCCGGTTATTCCGGTATCATGGTACGACCACTATGTGGCAGTCAACAAAGCAATCAGCGGAGTCAAGCTCGATCCCTATGAGATCCGACCCTACACCAAAGGAGTCAGGTGGAGCAGGTAGTCAGGAGCATCTGCAGACACCTGTTTCAAGGAATCAGCGTTGCCCTGATTGTAGCAACCCTGGGTTTTGTTGCTGTAAATCTGACCCGTGTAGATACCGCTCTTGATGTTGCCATTGCCCGTTACAGTGAAGACCTGACAGATGCGGTTGTTGTCGAACAGGTTCGCCGGGAAGAGGGGCTGGACCAGCCCCTTGCCGTGCAATACTGCCAGTGGGGGGCCCGCATTTTCACCTTTGACCTGGGAAGATCTCTGGTCAGCAGGGAAGATGTCAAAGATTTGCTGATCCATCATTTTTACTACACCTTCCTGCTGGCAGTGACTGCAATAGCGGTTTCACTGCTCATTGCACTGCCTTGGGGAGTTCTGTGCGGGGTGTATCCAGGCGGGATTGTGGATAATGTTTCTTCAATGATCTGCAGTGCCCTAGTATCGGTACCTCAGTTTGTCATCGGCTTGCTGCTGATTCTGTATCTATCCATCAAACTGCACTGGCTGCCTGTGGCTGGTTTTTTCTCTCCGGCGCACCTGGTACTGCCTGCCATTACCCTTGGTATTGGCCTGGCTGCAGTTTCCAGCAGGGTCATTGCCACCTCTCTGGTAGAAGTACGCAGCACTTTATTTTACAGGTTTGGAGCCATGAAAGGGCTATCACCATTTACGGTGTTTACAGCTCACGGCATCAGAAATTCCGCCATTCCGGTGATCACCTATGTTGGCGTGCAGGCTGCACATCTGCTGGACGGGGTTGTGGTGGTGGAGACTCTGTTTGCCTGGCCTGGTATCGGAAAACTGCTGCTGGATTCGGTACTTGCCCGCGACATTCCCGTCATTCAGGGTGCCTGTCTTATGATCGGTCTTCTCTATGTCACGGTCAATATCACCGTTGATCTGATCTGTTTTGTACTTGATCCATGCCGCAGAAATCCCCCGACGACCAGTTAAGCAATGGGTAACATAAAACAAAACGGACAGTTGCGGATGATTATCGGCCTGCTGCTTTTAAGCCTGATTATTCTTTTTGTGGTAACTGGTCCATGGTTTACTCCTGATCCCTGTCAGCAGAACCTGTCCCAGGTCTTCGCTGAACCTGGTACGCACTATCTGCTTGGGGCCGATCATCTCGGGCGCAGTGTGGCCGCCCGAATGGCGGAAGGTGGTAGAAACACCCTCTATTACAGTCTGTTCTGCGTTGTCGGATCGGTGCTCGCCGGAGTCATCCTGGGGTTGACGGCAGCCTGGCGCGGCTGCCTGACAGATCTTCTCATCATGCGGCTGGTAGATATTACCATGGCCTTTCCAGGCATTATTCTGGCCCTTCTGATCGCCGGAGTTACCGGAGGAGGCCCCATGGCAGTCATCATTGCCCTGACGCTCACCGGCTGGCCCGAGTATTGCCGTATCACCAGGGCCATTGCCACGAACACCATTTCCCGTCCCTATGTAGAATCCGCTGTTCTGGCAGGATTTTCCAGAATTTTTATCCTGCGAAAATACATCCTCGCAGAAACACTTCCCCAGATAGCGGTGCTGGCTCCCCTGGGTTTTGGACGAACAATGCTCAATATATCTGCACTGGGGGTTCTCGGTATAGGGCTGGCTCCGCCTGAACCTGAATGGGGCGCCATGATAGCTGAAAGTCTGCCCTACTTAAGAGAATCCCCCAATCTGGTTTTAATTCCAGCGGCCACTCTGTCACTGACAGTATTTTCCTTCTTTCTGATTGCCAATCCTTTGAGCCGGAGACCAGGAAAATGAGTGCCACTCTGCTTCAGGTCAGCAGGCTGAGCATCAGGTCTGATATCCGGCAAAGACAACCCGTTACCGAGGTGAGTTTTTCTGTACAGAGAGGTGAGGCCTTTACTCTGGTTGGAGAAACCGGTTCGGGAAAAACCCTTGTGGCTCAGGCTGTGTGCGGCAACCTGTCAGACGAACTTACCGCCGATGGTGAAATTACGTTCAGGGGTTCGGATCTGATCCGCCTTTCCAGGCGTGAGAGGCGACGCCTTTATGGCAGAGAGCTGTTTCTGCTTCCCCAGGAACCAGACTCAGCGCTTGATCCGGTAATGCGGGTAAAAAATCAGGTGGCAGAAGTGTTCAGACATGTCAGAGGATGTGCCGCCAGAGATCTGGATAGCATGCTTGCCCCCCTTTTCTCAGGTCTTGAACTTTCCCTCAGTAACACCGGAAAACTCTATCCCTACCAGCTTTCCGGAGGCATGAAACAACGAATATTGCTGGCCATCGGACTCGCAGTTCCTGCCGGGTTCATAGTTGTTGATGAACCCACCAAAGGCCTGGATGAGGTGGCAAAAAAATCAGCAGTCCGCAGATTATCAAATCTGCTCGACAGGGGGAAAACCCTGCTATGCATAACCCATGATCTCAAGGTGGCCCGTGAGCTTGGAGGGCACATGGCAGTTATGTACGGCGGCTGTATCGTGGAATCAGGTTCTGTCAATCAAGTTCTGAATTCACCCAGACACCCGTACACCAGAGGCCTGATTGGTGCCGCACCTGAAAACGGCATGATTCCCATAGACGAAGAGATACTGGCTGCCATGAAACAGCCTGAAAAAATGACTGAGTACTGTATCAGGGGGGAAGGCCTTAGCAAATCCTTCCGTGAAAAACGGCGGAACAAACACAGGATGTTGTACCGTGATCTTTCAATCGCCATCAGGCCAGGAGAGATTGTCGGGCTTTTCGGACCATCTGGCTGCGGCAAGTCAACCCTGGGAGATATCCTCCTTGGATTGCAAACGCCTGACAGTGGAACTGTTTTCTGGAATGGAGTCAATATATCGCAGGCCGGAAGGAAAAAACGAAAGGAGTTACGTCCTCTTTTTCAGAAAATCCACCAGGAGCCCGGCTCTTCTTTTCCTCCTCACCAGCGAGTTGCAGAAGCCCTGCATGATATAGTACAACTTCGACAACCAGCATCTGACCACGATGCCTGCCGGCAGAAAGTCACGTCAACCATTCAGGAACTGCATCTTAAAG
This sequence comes from Deltaproteobacteria bacterium, assembly GCA_024280265.1. Lineage (GTDB taxonomy): Bacteria > Desulfobacterota > Desulfobulbia > Desulfobulbales > Desulfocapsaceae > Desulfocapsa. The sequence goes on along the minus strand of JAJRQL010000059.1, from coordinate 3,479 downwards.
AGAAACTGCTCGACCGGTATCCGGATCAGCTTTCCGGCGGTGAGATACAACGATTTTCCCTGGCACGGGTCTTACTGAACAATCCGGTATTTCTGGTGGCAGATGAACCCACCTCCCGACTGGATTATTCTGTTCAGGCCCAAATCATCCGGCTGCTGATGCAGCTTGCTGAAAAGAAGAACATGGCTGTACTGTTGATCAGCCACAACCGCGCACTCCTCCAGGTTGCCTGTGAGCGAATCGTGCTGTTAGATCACAAACACCCAAAATTTAACGGACACCACTGAGTCAATGCAATCTATTCAAACATACTGGGACTGGCGGGCGGCTTCTTTTGACAAATCATCTTCCAGGCAGCATAGCTGGTGGCAGGTTTACAACCAGATCCTGGAACGTCCGCAAAAACTGGACATACTGGATGCAGGTACAGGCACTGGTTTTATTGCAACCGGGCTGGCAGAAAACGGCCACACGGTCACCGGAATCGACCTCTCCCCGGTCATGCTGAAACAAGCCAGAAAGGCAACTGCCGGAAAAAACCTCGATTTACAGTTTCTTGCCGCCGATGGTACTGACCCTCCTTTTGTACCGTCAAGCTTTGATGCCATTGTCTGCCGTAACCTACTCTGGACTCTGCCCGACCCGGCTCTGGCAATGCGACGCTGGCACCAGCTCCTCAAACCAGGTGGTAAACTGGTCATCTCCGATGGTATCTGGCGGAGCAGTGGCTTGAAGGGAACAATTAAGCAGTACAGCCGCATGCTGTCCTCTGTCATTAAAAAAGGTTTTACCAACTCCACCCCTCTCCGTTTTGCCTTAACGTACAATGCCCTCAAGGACAAACTCCCATACCTCGATGGTCTCCACGGGGAGTCCGCCCGGGAACTCCTGCTCAGCTCCGGTTTCACCCAACCGCGGCAACACGATCACCTGTTTCCGCGTAACCCCTATCCGGCGGATTACGGTTCTCATTTTTTTGTCATCAGTGCCCTCCGACCATAATCACCTGCTTCATCTCAACTGCCCTGGATCATTTTTGACTTAATTATTTCAACAGAGTATTTTCAAGTAGAACACAGCTGTGTCACTTCATGCAATACTGTAAACAAAGGATGCTTATGAACCAGAATGGATATATTGGCCGCAAACTACAAGTCCCGAAACTTCAAGAAAAACCGGCCATAATCATCGTCACCTTCGGCACCAGCAGTCGCGCCAGGGGCCCCCTTGAAATCTTTCAGAAACAGGTGGAGAAACTATTTCCTGACTATGAGTGCTGCTGGGCCTACAGCTCAAGCATCATCTGCCGCAAGGAAAACCTTCCAAGCCTTCAGGTGACCCTGGCAGGATTGGAGACCGCCGGCTATCGAAAGGTTGTTGTCCAGCCACTGCATATTTTCCCGGGCAGTGAATACCAGCAGATGGCAGAGATCTGTGAATTTTTCCCGGGACTTCGGATAATTTTGGGTGAAACCCTGTTCCATCGCTGGAGCTTTATAAAGGATACGCTCAGAATCATCGAGAGGGAGTTTCTTTCCCCAGACCAAGGTCTCAACATCCTGGCACTCCACGGAACACCACTTGTTGCCGACCCGGTAAACAGCGCCTACCTCGGTTTTTCCCAACTTGTGACCAGCCGTTATCCAAATGTTCTCACCGCCTCCCTCGAAGGTGTACCAGACTATGAGGCCTTTTTTACCGAAATTGGACGTACCGGTCTTGCCGACCAATATAAAACAGTAAAAATCATTCCAATGATGTACCTGGCAGGAAAACACGCCGAAGAAGACTTGATGGGGACAAAGAATGGCCTGAGCTGGCGAAACACACTTGAGTCAATGGGATTTACAGTGCAATGCCCCATGGTTACATACCAAGATGAAGTGTATTTCAAAGGACTTGCTTACTATCCCGAAATACTGTCATTCTTTACAGACAGGCTGCAGCGAAGTCTGGACATTTCCGGTATCTATTAAATGGGAGCACGATACCCCGACCCGACAAGTCGGAAAACTTTTAGAGTCGCTGGACTCTTTTCTGTACCCCCAACGGGTGTAGGTACCCTGGTAGGAACTCTAACGCATATGAACTGCAAGTAAGTTCCTTGTTGCTACTTGTAACATTTTAATATTGTTTCACTCTCATAAATTTCTGGAATCTCATACCTCGCTTATCTGTTTTTTTTATTACAGTTTTTATGGAGCAAGGCACAAAGCACAATGCAGGTAAAATACTTTCTTATTTTCATAGCCCTTTCTCTGTATACTCTGTTCCCGGGTATCTGGTCTGGTCAGGCCACCACTCCCCCCTATCCGCAACGAATCATTTCACTAGGCCCCATCAATACCGAAAATGTGTTTCTTCTCGGTGCCGGTGACCGGCTCATCGCTAACACCAGTTATTGTGTACGCCCTGAGGCGGCAAAGAAAAAGGAAAAAATAGGCTCGGTCATGCAGGTGACCATTGAAAAAATCATAGGATTGCACCCCGATCTGGTACTGGCGACCGGACTGACTCAGAAACTGCAGTTGCGACAACTGCAGGCTGCCGGAATCAAGGTAGTCCAATTCGACCAACCCACCTCATTCAGCGATATCTGTGAGCAATTTCTCAAACTTGGTAAACTCCTTGGACTCAAAGACAGATCGGAGCAGATTATAGCTGATGCAAAAAGAAACATTGCGAAGGTGCAGAAACTGACGTCAATGCTTCCCGGCAAAAAAGTGTTTCTTCAAGTAGGGGCAGAGCCTCTCTTTTCTTCTGTACCAACATCCTTTACCAACGACTTTATTGTCCTTGCAGGAGGTATTAATATTGCGAGGAAACAACAAAGCGGGATAACAAACTATGAAAAGGTAATTGCAGCAGATCCGGATGTGATCATCATTGCCATGATGGGTTCCGAAAGCGGAATTGCAGCGAAAGAACAGAAAAAATGGCTGTCGATGTCCGTTATCAGTGCTGCAAAGCAGAAGCGGGTCTTCGTTATCAACCCGGATCTCATCTGCAGTCCGTCTCCTGCAACCTTCGTCGAAACACTTACCGTCATTGCAAGCCTTATTCCCCCTGAGCTACTTGACCAGATATCCCCTGATAAATAAACAAAGCACCCATCTTCTGCCACAGGAACTACAGTTCCAACAAAGCCATTCTCTTTTTGAAGAGCTGTCTTCAGACGTTTTCTTCAAGCCATTTGATAGCTTCAGACCTATCGAAAAACACCTTATGGGTAATTGGAGTACTAATTACTTCTTTTATATCCATGGCCAAGTCTAACTTCGCTCTCTGTTCTTCATTTTTCAACAACAGCGCTGTACACACCTGTAAGGGATGATCCCCAATCTTCTGGACCCCGACAAAAGAAAGTGGCAGGTCACTGCAGTTTACAAGAACCCCAAATAAGGACGTATGCCCTGAAGGGTCTTTTGCCCTGACAGGTCAGAACGGGATGTCATCGAAGATACATCCATCTTGACCTA
>JAJRQL010000058.1 GCA_024280265.1 Deltaproteobacteria bacterium | reverse complement strand
TGGTCGCTCGTTTACACTGAAGCTTCAATAACTACAGTATAACACGAGCAGGTTACCCCTTCCGGACATACGCCCTAATCGGAAATACCGTCGTTTTATGCTTTCCGGCCAAACACTAATTAAAATAGGATGGTACACAATGTGTAATTCATCAGAGCCCGGAGTTGCAATTTATAAAATTCAAGGCGTGATAATTTAGGAGCTTTGCTGATGAAGGCTTCATATATCTGCAGCGGGATTATTGCCGTATGTACCAACAAAATGTATTCTTTTTTTTATTTTGGATCCCTGCTGGGGACGATTCTTTTTGGTTCCAATTCTCACACAGCACAGGCGGCCGATGAAAACAGGGATATAACCGGAGCTGCAATAGTATTTGGCACGTCCGTACCCCTTACCGGCCATGCCTCACATCTTGGTCATGCTGTTATTGCTGGCATGACATCTTACTTCATACACATAAACAATATGGGCGGGGTTTTTGGACACCCCATAGAGCTTATTGTGTATGATGATGCGTATAACCCTCCCCTTATGATCAGCAATGTGCGAAGGTTGATTGTTGAAGACAAGGTTTCTGCTCTCATAGGGCTTGTTGGTACACCGACTACTCTGTCGGTGGTGCACATGAGCCGAAAGTATAAAATTCCGCTGCTTTTTCCTTTCACCGGAGCAATCGAACTCCGCCGTCCTCCTGAGAAGTATATATTCAATCTTCGTCCGGGTTACCGAGAAGAATCTGCAGAATCTGTTGATTTTTTTATTAAAAAAGGTAGAAAACGATTCGCGGCCTGAATGGAGTAAAGCGGCGATTAATCAAGTATGATCTCGATCCTGTGGCAGTGACATCCTTTACCCGTGGGGTTGTTGATGTAAAGGGAAAGCTACAGGAAATCAAGCGATACAGCCCTGACGTCGTTTTTCTGATCGGTACTGCTGAGGTCTGCGCTGCATTTATCCATGAGGCAATGAACAATGGAATGGATACTGTCTGGTTTTCGATTGTTTCCTTTGTGGATGTCGATGAATTGAACAAAAAAATTGCCGGGTCGAAGGCAGTCGTTTACGCAACCGATGTGTTTCCCCCGGTTTCCGATACGACCTACCCCGCAGTCAGGGAACACCTTGATCTTATGAAACAATATTATCCAGAGATGCCTCCGGGCCAGGTTTCCTTTGAGGGCTATCTGAACGCCAGAGTTCTTGTTGAGGCACTGCAAAACGCTGGTGAAACTTTTAAGGAGCAAAACCTGATCTCAATTCTTGAAAACATCTCTGAGATGAATGTCGGGATCGGGGAGCCTGTCACTTGCAGTCAAACTGACCGTCAGGGGCTGGAAAGAGTTTTTTTTATAAAGGTAGACAATGATAAAGTCGTTTCTGTCCAGAAGTAAGAGCCTTCTTTCGGACAACACTTCCTACCCGATCAGCCGCAGATTTGCTGTCCAGATGCTTCCCCTCTCTTTTCTTGCAGGAATTTTCATCTGCATAGCTATTCCTGCCAGCTTTTACTATCTGGAAAGGGTCGATGCTGTTAAACAGTCGAAAATGTATGCAGACGATATTGCAGTGTCGTTCAAGCAATTGCTGGAGGCAGATCCCTTAAACTGGCAGGAAGAGTTAAATGCCAAATTCCTTGCCTCTTCCATCGGCTGTGTGGAAATTTTTGACCGTAACATGAACCCCGTTGCACAGATGGCCTCGTGTGACACTTATAGAACAGCATGGTTTCCTGTAAGAGCAGAAAAACAGGTACTGTCAGGAACCGGAACCTATGCGATCGTCCTAGTGTATATAGACATGACTGCAACAGAAAGGCAGTCACTTATTCTGCTGCTTGTTTCCCTGTGCTGTGGGACAATGGTCGGTCTGACCCTGTTTCTCTGGCCTGTTTTCCAGGTTCAGGATGTGGAGGATGAAATGAATTCCTCATACCGGAAACTGGAGAATGAACAGAAAAAATTAAAAATATCGGAAGAGCAGTTTAAAACCTTCTTTGAGTTTGCTCCAGACGCAACAGTCCTTGCAACAGAAAGTGGCAGGATTCTTTCTGCTAATTTTAGTTTTCGTGAAATGTTTCAGTGTAAGAAGGATGAAATTGACAGTATGAACGCAGAGCATTCATACGTACATTCCGACCAAAGAGGCAAGCTTCTGGAGATACTTTTTGAGGTTGGTGAAGTACGAAATGAAGAAGTCATGCTTTATAAAAAAGATGGTACGAAAATGTCTGTACTCATTTCCATGAACCTGATACGGGCGGGTGTTATGGGGGGTGACGATATGCTGAAAGAGGAAACGGTGTTGATCCTTTCGGTCATAAAGGATATCAGTGAGAAAAAAAAGGTGGAAAAGCAGCTTATTCAGGCTCAGAAAATGGAGAGTATCGGCATGCTTGCAGGAGGAGTGGCACACGATTTTAATAATCTTCTGACCGGAATTATGGGATATGCAGACCTTATTGAAATAGAAACAGATAAAGGGGGTGATATTAACGGTTATGCCAAGGTTATAAAAAAGACGGCAGCAAGAGGTTCTGAGCTTTCCGGAAAGCTGTTGGCCTTTGCTCGTGGTGGCAAGTACCTGCTGGAAGAGATTGATCTTAACTCCACGGCCAGGGAAGTTCTGTCGATTCTGAAACATACTATTGATAAAAAGATCAGCATCGTCAGAGAGTTTGACCAAGATCTTCATATTGTCAAGGCTGACGCCGGGCAATTAAATCAGGTGCTGCTCAATCTCTGTGTGAACGCACGGGATGCCATGGTAGATGTGGAGAAATGTATCCTCTCTGTCGGGACATATAATACTCATCTTGAAGAGAAACGATTTGTGACCGGCGATATCAGCCTGTCTGGGGACTATTCCGTTGTTTCTGTTGAGGATACGGGTTCTGGTATTGATGAGGATTTCTTCCGCAAGATCTTTGATCCTTTTTTCAGTACGAAAAAAAGGGGGAGGGGACTGGTCTGGGACTTTCCATGGTGTACGGAATAGTCAGGAGCCATGAAGGGTATATAGATGTTGTCAGTGAACCTGGTAAGGGAAGCGTATTTTCCATTTATTTACCCTCCGTTATTAAACAGAAAAGTGTGGCTACCGCAGACGATAAAGAAGAAAATGAGGAACTTTCCAGGCTGCCTGGCTGGGGGGAGACCATCCTTCTGATTGAGGATGAAGAGATTATCAGAAATTTTTGTAAGGTGCTTCTCGAGCGGGTGGGATATCATGTCCTTGAGGCAGAAGATGGCGTTGCGGGTGTGGCCGCATACAAGGAACATGGGAAGAGTATTGACCTTGTGCTTCTTGACATGATTCTCCCCAACAAGAACGGGCCCGATGTTTTTTATGAGATTGGAGAGGTGGATCCGGATGCCAAATTCATACTGGCAAGTGGCTACTGCATAGACAGCAAATCGCAGAAACTGTTGGATGATGGTGCCATCACATTTGTTCAGAAACCCTACGAGGTCAAAAAGTTATTGGCAGTTATACGGGCAGCGTTGTCCTCGTAACCAGTGCTCATCTAGATATGGCCTTTTCGCCCGATTTCCACATCGCCACGAAAAATAAAACGCTCACATATGCCCGATATGCTGCGTTTTCAAAAAGTAAAAGGGGTCAAGTCGACTTTTGACTTTGCTCTTTTTTACGCACAGCGCAAACTTAGGACAACCATCCGGTTTACCGACCAATTGCCCACGCTGCAAAGCGTCACTGTCCCAAAAGACCATCGATTATGTCTGTCTGGTGGCCTCCCCACGCAGTGCAGAAGTAACCAGAACCACCAAACTCACCAACAGCACAGCCCTGCGACCCACCCCAGCCGCCAGCCATAAACGACCTTGTGCAAGCGGACCATTTTCTATTCGATCATGACTGGAATTCTGACACAAAACACAACTCTCTATTTCCGACCCCGTCAGTAAAAAAGATTTCCCCCCCAGATAGCACCCCACCTGCGACCAATTCAAACACACAACAGAAACAGCTGTTTTAACATAAGAAATAGATACGAAACAAAAAAAATACAGTCGGAACAAGTGACACCTGGCTTCACTGAAGAAGCATTTTTATCCTGATTTTCTGTTTCAAACAATATTGTCTCCATTAACAGACAGGCGGGTACCGCGTTGTTACAGTTGGTTGGGGCTCAGGTGGTATTAATGCGTCTGCAAAAGGAGACGGTTATGACTCTCTGCCTGTGCAATACGCACAGGTACCCTGTGTGATGTAGGGATATTTGGCAAGAGAGGAAAATGGCATTCAAAATGCAGTGAACAAGTAGACCAGTTGCTCAGGGAGGCCTGCATCCCACTGTGTATTGGTAGTTGGCAGATCCGCTTGCAACAGTGAGGAGACACAACGAAAAATGGAGTCAGCGGCAGCGGCTATTAAAATCGTCTCACTATAGACCGTCTCGTTTATACAGGTATGGCATATGGGGATAAGCTGAGCAAGGTTGAAATGCTGGGCAAAAATTTATCACGTAGCGACCTCACAAGAGTTATCACGGCCTGCTGTTTTGTCCGTCGCCCCAGCCTGTACAGATGATGTCCTGCAGCAGGGTGCATCTCCAGAAATATGCCATTATACGGCAGGCAAATGAGAACATATAGTTTACTTATGACAGAAAAAAAAGAAGTCTCCCCCAAACAGGAATCATTTATAGACGAAAGAAAAATATGGGCTGATATTGAAGCTGCCTCCACTTCTCCTCCAGAACTTGTACAGGAGACTCTTGATAAGGCAAGAGAAAGTAAAGGACTGACGCCTGTAGAAGCTGCAATACTTCTTGCAAATACAGATAAGGATCTTGATCAGGTTCTTTTTGAGACTGCCATAGATGTCAAAAAGAAAATTTATGGTAATCGAATAGTTCTTTTTGCCCCACTGTATATCAGTAGTGAGTGTGCCAATCAATGTCTCTATTGTGGGTTCAGCACTTCTAATAAGAAACTCAAACGACGTACTCTTTGAGGTGGACCCCATTGTCAAGACAATTTTCTGCTTAAGTTAAGCGCAAGTTGCCTGTTGCGTTTTTCTACACCGTGAAACTTTCAGTTTGTAATGATCTTTGACATATTTCCTGTTTTTGTTATGCTGTTATCACTCA
>JAJRQL010000057.1 GCA_024280265.1 Deltaproteobacteria bacterium | reverse complement strand
AATCAGAGTATACTGGCTCTCCCCCACGGATAATGCCTGAGCATTATTGGTCAACACATGCTGAAGAAAAGCCACACTGCCCTGCCCCTTCAACACCAACCTGCCCATGTGAGAAACATCGAAAAGACCAGCTTGCTCCCTAGTGGACATATGTTCGGCTAGAATCCCGTCCGGATACTGTATGGGCATTTCCCAGCCGCCAAATTCAGCCAGTTTTGCACCCAGTTGCTGGTGCTGCTCAAAAAAAATTGTTCGATGAAGTCTGGTCATATCGGTATCCGTCGGTTCCGGCCTTATCTCTTCCGAGGAGGAAGAACGTCGGTAATTGAGCCGTCAACAATTTCGGCGGCAAAGGCAAAAGTCTCGGCAAGGGTCGGATGGGCGTGAACTGTTTTACTGATATCCCTGGCAGTGGCGCCTGTCTCAAGGGCGAGTACTGCCTCATGAATCAGCTCTCCGGCATGTGCACCGCAGATCCCGGCCCCGATAATCTCACCTGTTCTTTTGTCAAACAGGGCCTTGGTAACCCCGGTCGCAGCATTTGAGCTCAAAGCCCTGCCACTGGCCCCCCAGGAGAACTTCCCCCTGGAATACTCAATTTTCTTCTCACGGGCCTCTTTTTCAGTCACCCCCACCCAGGCTATCTCAGGCTCCGTATAGGCAACGGACGGAATGGCTCCCGGCTGGAAGCGCACCTCCATTCCTGCTATGTTCTCAACGGCAACTTTGGCCTCATGGCTTGCCTTATGCGCCAGCATCGGCTCTCCCACCACATCACCCACCGCATAAATATGAGAACAGGAACTCTGGCACCGATCATTGACCTCAACAAATCCCCGCTCATCAACAATAACACCGACATTATCAAGACCAAGCCCCTCACTGTTGGGTCGCCTGCCCACTGCCACCAGAACCGCATCAAATTCATCCTGTCCCGATACCTCAATTCCCTCAAATGAGGCCATAATCCCTCTGTCTCCTATTTTGACTGCCGTCACTCTGGTCTTTGTGAATATCCGATATTTTTTCTTCAGTGTTAAAACCAGCGGTTGGACAAGATCTTTATCAGCAGGAGGAATGATATGATCAAGCATTTCAACAATGGTAATCTGAGCCCCAAGTGCACTGTATATCCGCGCCATTTCCAGACCGATAACTCCGCCACCGATGATGAGAAATTTATCAGGTACCGTTTTCATCTCCAGGGCATCTGTAGAATCCCATATCCGTGGATCATCTGGAACACCTGGCAAAGAAAGGGAAGAAGAACCGCTGGCAATAACAGCATTCTTGAATCGTACTTCAGTTTCCACCCCTGATTCATCAGTAACTGTCATGCTCGAATCATCCTGAAAGAAGCCCTTGCCCTGTATTCTCCTGATCTTTCGCAACTGGGTCAGTTTATCAAGCCCTGTTGTCAACTGCTCAATAACACTCTTTTTTTGGCCAACAGAACCCCGATATCCACCTCAGGCGTACCAAGGCTGACACCATAAACTGCGGCACCAGCTGCTTTTTCTACAAAGGAAGATCCGTGCAGAAGAGTTTTTGAAGGAATACAGCCTTCATTGAGACAGACCCCGCCAAGACGGTTCCGCTCTTCAACAAGACAGGCAGAAAGACCAAGATCCGCTGCCCGAAACGCTGCAGTATATCCTCCCGGCCCACCACCTAACACCAGAAGGTCATATACCTTATGTGTATCTTTCACTGAAATCATTTTCTCTCCGTTCAGTATCCATGTTCAGCACTGTGCCGTCCGGTATAACTCCTCCGCCCGATAGGAACTCCTGACATGAGGCCCGGCTGCAACACCTGCAAAACCAAGGGACATAGCCCTCTCCCTGAGGCTCTCAAATTCTTCAGGGGGAACATATCGCTGCACAGCAAGATGTTTCACTGAGGGTTGCAGATACTGCCCCAAAGTCAGGAGATCACAACCGGTCTTTCTGATATCAGCCATGGTCCTTATGAGCTCCTCTTCCGTCTCGCCAAGACCGAGCATCAAACCGGACTTGGTGATTATTGCAGAATTTTTTTCCTTAACCTGCTGCAACAACTCCAAAGACCGCTTATAAATAGCCTGAGGCCGTACCTCGGGATAGAGCCTGGCAACCGTCTCCACATTATGATTGAGAACCGATGGCAGGTATTGGCAAAGGTTTTCCAATGCCGTAACACTCCCCTGCAGGTCCGGAATCAGGACCTCAACTAGACAGTCCGGATCCTGCTTCCGAATTGCGGCTATGGTCTGACAGAAATGAGCCGCGCCCCCATCAACGAGATCATCGCGGGTAACAGAAGTGAGCACCACATAGTTCAGTTCCATTTCGGCGACTGTCATAGCAATTCTTTCCGGCTCATCTCCATCCAGTGGCTCCGTGGTTCCATGCTTCACATTACAGAAACGACAATTTCTACTGCAGTGTTCCCCCATAAGCATGAAGGTTGCAGCCCCTTTTCCATAACACTCAAACTGATTCGGACAACGTGCCTCCTGACAGACGGTGTGCAGGCCGCTGCTGCGCACCAGTCGTCTTGTCTGCTCATATCCTGACCCTTTAGGGAGGCGCTGTTTCAACCATGCAGGCTTTGCGAGCCCAGCCCTGTTCTTCTGCAAATCCGTTACACTGTTTTTTGCTGCAAAGGCCTTTGCCACTACCTCTCTCATCACCCGTTCAACCTCAGCGATATCCAATTTGCGTCGGCACTCACGCTCCATGGAGCCCATTGACACTCCTGTAAGACCACAGGGATTTATCCAGCCAAAAGGTTCGAGGTCAATATTTACATTCAATGCCAGACCATGATAGCTGATACCGTGGCGCACCGCAATTCCCACACTGCCCAACTTCTGATCTCCACACCATACTCCGTGATTTCTTGAGTCTCTGCCTGCTGTAATGCCAAAACGCTGTACAACATCCAGCATGACCTGTTCAAGCTTACGGACAAATTCAACAACGGCAAGCCCGGCACGCCTCAGATTAACAAGAAGATAACAGACAATCTGCCCTGGACCATGAAAGGTGACTTCGCCGCCCCGTTCCACCCTGATCAGTCCCATGCCCCGCGCCCTGAGAAAACTTTCCGAGACACTCACATTCTCAGGAACAGCATTACGCCCCAGGGTGAAGACAGGATCATGCTGAAGGAGCATACAGACATCGCCTGCACCTTTATTGTCATGTAACTGTGCCACCAACTCCATTTGGCGCCGGTGTGCACTCTGGTAGGATACACGCCCCAGCTGTTCGACCTGTAAAGCCATTGGCGCTACCATTATCAGCCGGTGAGACAGGGTTTCCGTGCTGCAAGTGTTTCATCAAGACGCCTCAACCTGGTTCTGGTCGGCGCCTGACGCAACCGCTCCCCATCCTCACGAGCCTCACGGATAATACCCTTAAAGACAGCGATAAACCGATCCAGATCCTCCTTACTCTCTGTCTCTGTGGGCTCAATCATGATTGCACCCGACACCACCAGAGGAAAATAGATAGTGGGCGGATGGTAGCCATGATCGATAAGACGCTTGGCCATATCCAGAGTACTTACTCCGTGCTTCTGCTGCAGTTTGTCAGAAAAAACACATTCATGCATACAGGGAGTCTCATAGGCAAGGTGGAGTGCCTGGCGCAGTGATTCTCGAACATAGTTTGCATTCAGTACTGCCAGCTGGGTGGCCTTTTTAAGGTTTTCCGCACCCATGGACAGGATATAGCAGTACGCCCTGACAAGAACTGCAAAATTACCGTAAAATGCATGGAGGCGACCTATGGAATCAGGGCAGTCATGCTCCAACTGGTAGTACCCATCCTTTTTGACAATATGAGGCTGCGGCAGGAATTTTTCCAGCTCACTCACCACACAGATGGGACCGGCACCAGGCCCGCCGCCACCGTGTGGTGAGGAAAATGTCTTGTGCAGATTGAGGTGCATCACATCAACCCCGCAGCGCTTATAGTCCACCATCCCCATAACTGCGTTCATGTTGGCCCCATCTCCATAGACCAGCCCGCCTTTTTGGTGTACTATTGCAGTAATTTCAAGGATGGATTCCTCAAAGAGACCAAGGGTATTAGGATTCGTAAGCATGATCCCTACTGTTTCAGCATCCATCAATACAGCAACACTTTCCACATCAAGGGTTCCATCAGGCCCTGACTGCAGTGCAACAGGTGTGAAGCCACTGAGAGCTGCACTGGCAGGATTGGTGCCATGGGCTGTATCGGGAATCAGGATTTTGGTACGTTTTTCACCTTTCTCACGAAAATATGCAGCAAATATCAGCATCCCGGCCAACTCCCCCTGAGCACCAGCTGCGGGCTGCAGAGATACAGAGTCCATACCGGTTACGGCACCAAGAAAATACTGCAGTTCATGGAGAACCTGCAACACTCCCTGTGACAACTCATCGGCAAGGAGTGGGTGGGCCGTGGCAATCCCGGCTGTGGTAACCATTTTCTCGTTGATCTTCGGGTTATACTTCATGGTACAGGAGCCCAGAGGATACATACCTGTGTCGATCCCGAAATTCCAGCTGGAGAGACGGGTATAGTGACGAACCAGATCCATTTCACTCAGATCCGGAAAATCCGGTCCTGCGCCCAGAAGCTTATCATCAAGCCGATCAGCAACCTCAGGCACATCCTGATCCGGCATACTGAATGCGGTACGACCGGATTTTCCCTTCTCCCAGAGCAGAGGTTCGTCAAGAATCAGGCCACTTGTTCCCGGTCCATGTACTGTCATTACCGCACCTCCTCAATCACCTCATCAAGAACTGCTCTGGATGCAGTTTCAGTAACACAAAACAGATAGGATCCTGCATACTCTCTGTAAAATCGCCCAAGTTCCACCCCGGCAACAATTCCCCTCTCCAGCAACCGCTTCCGGATCGGCGTGAAATCTTCCTTAAATGTGAGACAAAACTCATTAAATGTGGGACCACTGAACAGAGGGGATGCTCCGGCCCCAATCAGGCTCTCCCTCAAATAGGCAGCTTTGTCATAGTTCAGTCCGGCAACACGACGCAAACCGGTGGAACCAAGGCTTGCCATATAGGCCGCTGCGGTCAAGGCACATATCCCCTGATTTGAACAAATATTTGAAGTGGCCTTTTCACGACGAATATGCTGCTCTCTGGTTGACAGGGTCAACACCCAGCCCCGACGTCCTTCGAGGTCAACGGTTTCCCCGACCAGCCGGCCCGGCATATTTCTCTGAAATTTCCTACCACAGGCAAACATCCCCAGTCCCGGTCCACCAAATGACTGCGACATTCCAAACCTCTGGCCCTCACCACAGACAATATCTGCACCACAACTTCCAGGACTGCGCAACAAACCGTAAGCAAACGGCTCGGAAAAACTCGCAATAAAAAGCGCATCTCCCCCATGAATGAGGTCTCCCGCCGCCTCAAGATCCTCAATAACTCCAAAAAAGTTGGGTGACTGCAGGGCTACTGCCGCAAGATCATCAATATCTTGCAGCCCGGAGAGATCAGTACGGCCATCCGGGCCTGTTGGAAGTTCTACAATTCCAAAAGAACCGGCCCGCAGATAGCTGTATACCACCTCTCTGTAATGGGGGTGGATCGCCGATGCTATGGCCACAGTGCTTTTTTTTCGGCTGATGCGCAGGGCCATGAGAAGTGCTTCAGCAAGGGCAGATGCCCCGTCATACATTGAGGCATTGGCAACTTCCATGCCGAGCAGTCGTGCCGTCAGGTTCTGATACTCAAATATCCCCTGCAGAGTGCCTTGGGCCATTTCTGGCTGATAGGGGGTGTAAGCAGTGAGAAATTCCGAGCGATTAATCAGGCTGGGAATAACAGCCGGAATATGATGGGAATAGCTGCCGGCACCGAGCAGAACAGCTCTTGCTGTTGCGGCCTTTGTATTTGCGCCAAGTCGCTGAAAATGTTCTGTCAGGGCCCATTCAGAAAGAGGTTCCGGAATCCCCATATCCCCTTGGTAACGAACTGCCTCAGGAATATGGCTAAAGAGCTCATCCAGATGCTTATGACCGGTGATCGCCAGCATCTCCGCAATATCTTCACCGGTATGAGGTAAATAACGCATCTCTATTCCTGTAGTATTTTCAAATAGTCATCCCGGCTCAGCAATGCATCATACTCAGCAGCAACAGTTGGACGAATCTCTATAATCCAGTTAACATAGGGATCTTCATTGACCTGCTCCGGTGCATCTTCAAGGGCATCATTTACCGCTACAATCTCACCACTGAGAGGAATATAAAGCTCGGAAACAGCCTTGACTGACTCCAATGTCCCAAACTCCTCACCTTTTTCAAAACTGTCACCCAGCTCCGGCATTTCCACAAAAACAATATCGCCAAGCTGATCCTGGGCATAATCGCTGATACCAATTTTTATGGTCTCGCCACTTTTCTGAGCCCACTCATGGTCATCGCTGTAACGAACATCTTCCGGTAAATTCAATTCACTTATTTCTTTCATCTTTTTCCTCTCTTACAGATGCCTGCTCTTTGGTGTCAGATTTGGGGCATTGCCACTTTCATGTTAAACCCCTTATACACAACAAAAGTCTCCACCGACTGTACTTTGTCGATTTTAGAGGCCTCTTCCGTATAAAATTCGAGTATTCCAAAGCCTTTTTTCAACATCACAGTGAGTATAAGATCAAAACGACCTGTGACCACAGCAACAGAAACAACCCCACGTAACTCACTGAACTCTTGTCCCTTTTTCACAAGATCCATATCCTTAAGGCAAATTCCAATCATCACCACCGAGTGATCGGGCAGACCTTCCGGATCCACCAGACCAGTGATATCAAGCAGCCCCTCGTTGCGAAGCTTCTTCACCCGATTGCGCACTGTCCCCTCGGCAAGTCCGAGATCGCCGGCAATGGCCTTAAAGGACTTACGTCCGTCTTTCAGTTCACTGATTATTGCGATATCTGTTACATCCATGATCCAAACTCCCCAGTTAAAGCTGATAAAAAAACCCTACACAGAACTAACGTTAATGTCAAATAAAGACGATCCAGTTACCACAATCACCACAAACACACAGCGATATTGACGATATCAACAAATGACACCGTTGTTTCATTTTAACCTGAGTCCGTAGTCGTTTGCCAGTGAGGCAACTGTCCCTCGGAATCCTGCAAAAACGATGAAATTTTCTTATGCCACTGAGAAACTGCTAAGGCTGTTGCGAGAAATGGCTACTGAACAGTGCCACAACTTCCTGATCATTCAAAAAAGACTGATGCTTTCTGGCCACCCGCCGGACCTGACTGGTAAGTTCCTTGAGCGTCTGCCCCGACGGCCGAACCAGGCCCATGCGGTCAAATACACAGGCAATTGCATGCCGACCCGTCTTCGCTCCGATAAGCAGGGATCGTCTAGCACCAACTCTTTCGGGATTAAAGGGTTCATAGGTCGCAGGATCAGCCAGAAGGCCCTGGAGGTGTATTCCGGTTTCGCAGGAAAAGATTTCCTCACCTATTATGGGTTGGCAGGGAGCTATCTCCCGTTTCAACTTTCGGGAAAGACTCCGGCACACCCGGGCCATCTCCAAAAGATCATACCGTTCACTCCCCCTCTGCAGCACCAGATAGGAAAGTACCTCCTCCAACCGGCTATTACCGGTTCTCTCACCAAGACCAAGGAGAGTGACATCACCCCATACCGCCCCCTTTTCAAAGGCTGTAATTGTATTAGCTGTCGCCATGCCAAAATCATTGTGGCAATGCACTCCAAGCTCAATCCCCACCTCTTGCAATCCTGCAAGCATCCCACTGATCATCATCGGTGTTGCAATTCCAACTGTATCAGCAAGACGGAGACGAAAAGCACCAGCTCCATGGGCCGCTTGGGCGCGCTCAAGAATAAAGTCAGGATCAGCACGACTTGCATCTTCCAGCCCTACAGCCACCCGGGAAACCCCAGCCTCCAGAGCACAACATACCGATTGCTTGATTCGTTCCACCGCCCATGTTCTATCTCTACCCAGCTTTTTCTGAAGATGGAGATCCGAAGCAGGAATAGACAGGGCCAGACACCCCGGCTTCAGAGAGGCACCAAAAGCAATATCCTCTCGCTGACAACGGCACCACAAAGAAAAATTCTGCCCTGGATATACCGCACGAACGTACTCTGCAAGCTTCCTGAGAGAGCTGTTTTCCTTTACCACTACCCCCAGTTCGATTTCATCAACACCGAGTTCGACTAGCCCTTTCAGGATGTATCTCTTCAGCTCAACATCAAAATGCAGCCTCGGGGTCTGTTCTCCTTCCCTCAACGTTGTATCAATAACCTTAGCTAAAGGCTTCGCATTGCTTTCCATTGCTCCTTCTCCTCTGTAATAAGCCTGTGCAGAAAGAGAATAGCGAACACCATGCCAAAAGTAGGAGTTATTTTTATACTATAAATTCAACGCATTACTAACGACACCAACAGGAATCCTTCTTAGTGATACTACCATCTCACCCATTAATATTCCGTTTTTGTCACATAGCCGACACTATTGTCACAACTTTACATCAGGGGAGTCAAGCTGTACCTCCGTATGGGTTTCTGGAAAACTTTGGCATGCGTCATGATTGAACTTTGGTATCTGTCTTGAATGGGAGACGGTTTCAGGATAGATATTATTCCAGGGTCAACATAAGCCTTCGCCAGATACGCAATGGGTTCGGTTATGTGGTTAGAGTTTTGTCTCAATAGGGAGACATGGCTATTTTGCGAACAATCAGTATGTTACGTAAAAATACATGGGGATTTGTTAGCTTTTGGAGACAAAAAAGAGGGTTGGTAAACCTTCACCTGCAGAACCTTGGTAATTCTCATCAGTATTCGGTCCCTCCTTTCTTCTGAATACGTGCGTGCTTTTGGTACCAGTGTAACATTAACCCCTAATATCAACATGTTGACGCTGAGTTATTTCTGGTTGTCTGCGACAATTCTTCCTTGGCATGGTAAATGCTAAGTGTAGTGCAACAGCAGCATTCCCAAGCAGGTTATCCTGGTTGAATGAGGCTGTAACTTATTTGAAGGAAGTCCTGATTACTGGACGATTTATTCTTTTTAACCAGAGGAAAATGAAATGAAAAAAGTAATTTTTGCGGTTCTTGTGTGTGCCTTTATTGCCAGCCCTGTATTTGCCGCTGGAGATTTTAAGATGGAACAGACAATGTTGATTAACAAGATCACCATGACCATGGATGAATTTCAAAACGATGCAGTGAAGATGGATTTCCTGACACAGAAGAAAGACTGTGTGGAGAAGGCCGGCAGTATAGGTGATTTGAAAGAATGTGTTGCCAAATATCCTGCCGAGCAATTGAAAGCTCTAGGGAAATAAGATGCCTTGTTTATAGGCTGTAAACAGACAGTTCTACTCTTCATCTCCCCCTGCCAGGGTGGCTTGTAATTTCTCAAGCTGCCCTGGTTTTTTTTTT
>JAJRQL010000056.1 GCA_024280265.1 Deltaproteobacteria bacterium | reverse complement strand
CCTTATTTGTGTTATACCTCTTTGTTGCTGCTTTACCACCTCTCAGGATTTTTGCACATTGCATACAGGTTATCTGACACCGGAGGCACAATTAGTGTTGGTACAAAAACCAGACCCAAAAATTGTATCATAAAAATCTATTGTTACTTTTTCCATATCTACATCGGCAAAGAGTTCGGGATAGACTTTTTTGGCAATCCATAAAGTACCAAGAATACTCTGCGGTGATGGGAAGTCCCAGGGGCTCATAGCCGACGGAAAGCGGTATATTCGCTTTTCTCTAACGGCAGGAAGGGCTGTGAATGGTTTGTTTGAAAACAGAGCCATTCGCTTTTCAGTCAGCCTTCGGCTGTAGAGAATAACATCAGGTGCCCATTCGACTATCTGTTCAGGAGAAACCTTTTGAAAAAATCCTTCAAGCTCCTGTGACACATTGATCGCACCGGCCATTCTGATCATTTCGTCCTGAAGCATTTCACCTGATACTGTTGTCAAGGGGCCTGAAGGTCCAGCATAATACACCCTGGCCCGTTGCGTCAGAGAAAGTTGCTCGGTTCTTTCCTGCGCCACTGCGAGCATCCTGTCCATTGCGGCAATGGTGTTTTTGACCATTTGTCCAGAACCTGTGGCCTGAGCCAGCATATTGAGAATCACCTTCATGTCAGCAATGGATTCAGGATAAATAATCAGGGATGCAATCCCCATGCTCTCCAACTTATCGGCAACCCGTTTGCCGTCTTGCTGGGCATACAAAAGAACCAGATCAGGTTTGAGTGACACGATGGTTTCCAGATTGATACCGCTACTTCTGTCACCAACCTTGGCAAGCTCCTTTCCTTCCATAACAGCTCTGAAGAGTCCATACTTCTCCGCCTTGTTATCAGTCCCCACCAGACGGTCGCCAAGACCGGCACAGAGTGCAAAAATTGTGGATGGCGCAAACGTAGTGACAATCCGTTCAACTTTCTCAGGTACCATAACTGTGCGTCCTGCCATGTCGGTTACGAATACGGCGCTGGCCTGTTGAGCCTGAAAAAACAGGCTCAACAATGCTATGAGGATAACAGAGAATGTACGGGTAAAAAAATAATTCATCGAAGTGGTCACAATAATTAAAATTCAGCTTTCAGACCAACCATGAAACCACGTCCTCTTGCAGGCTGGGTATCGGTATACCAGTAATTCTCATCAAAAAGATTGGTGAGTTCCAAATAAAGCTCCATTTTGTTGCTCCATTTGACAAAGTCTGAAAAATCTCTGGATATCCTGGTGTCAACGGTAAAGCTGTCCTGAAGCCACTCTTCGTCGTCACCAAGATTTTGTGGAATTTCTGCAAGAGTTTCGCCACGATAGCGACAGTTGAGGCTCCACTCCATTTCAGCTCCCGGTACAAGCCAGTCAAAACCAAAATTGATCATGTTCTTCGGGATGTCAATCAGGTAATCTGAGGTACGGTCATCACTCTCATTACGGCCATGGGTATAGGTGTAATTGAGAGTAAGCGCAAGCCAGTCAAATGGCGTGGCAGAAAGCGATAACTCCATTCCCCCAATGGAAGCCTTTCCGATATTTTCGTGTGGATGATCACGGTCGATGGTAAAAATCATATCGCTGATATCATTGTAAAATCCGGCAACTTCAATCTCCATCCTGTTGTCAAGAAAGGGGCGACTTACTCCGATAGTGTAGTTGGTATTTTTTTCCTCCTTTAAATCCAGGTTGTTTCCTCCTTGGCTGTAGTATCCACTAAGAAGTGGAAAACGGGTTTTTCTGGCCACTGAGCCATAAACCCTGGTGGCATCGTTGAAGATATGAGAGAGTCCAATCATGGGGTTGAAGGCTGTGTCGGAGGATGGAGGGGTAAGATCAAAGACAGCATTATCACGATCGTGATCCTGTGCCTCGCTCATATCGTGATAATCCAGGCTGGCACCCGCAACCACTTCTGTGCCACATGGTGCCACGAAGGTACTTTCGAGACCAATGGAAAATGTGGATGAAACGGAAGAGGCATAGTCTGTACCGATATCCGGACGATCTTCATGAGTATCACGCTTGTAATGCAGGGCACCGCTGAAAGTTATGGTGTCTGTAAGATCATAATCGCTGAAAACTGAGACTCCGGCAAGACTATCGCGATAGGTTGATTCGGCAATCTTGTCAATCATCTCCATTTGTGTATAGGAGTCGTACTGATCTTCATGGTCGTGATAGAAAAGCGCAGTACGTACTTGAAACTGATCACTGAAACGATGTCTTCCGGACAGGTCGATCCCCTGATCCCGATAGGTGGAAAACCTGGAAAAGTAACTAAAATCGGAAAAAACCTTTACACCATCGACTGACACCGGATTTCCGCGCTCCGAATCAAGGGAAAAAATACTGGCATAGATATCAGTGTTGTCGGTGGGTACCAGGCCAAAGCGCATCCATATATTATCCGCTCTGGTGTCCGAGTTCTCTCTCAGCCCATTGTATTGCAACACAGTATTGTAAGATCCGCCCGGGTACTGACTGACCGTGCCTTCAAAGGGGCTGTAATCATCAGATACCCGCCAGCCATCCGATGATTTGTTTTCATAGGTTCCCCAGAAATTAAAAATTCCCTTTTGCCCCCCTGCTGAAATTACCCCACGATGACTTGAGTAATCACCTATCTCAGCCTGCACAGTGAATGAGAGATCTTTTCCACCCTTTTTGGTGATGATATTGATCACACCGCCCTCAGCATTTGGGCCATAAAGAACGGAAGATGCACCTTTAATCACCTCAATCCTGGAAATCATACTGGAGGGGATTGATGACAAGTCCAGATAACCATACTTTGTTTCATAAAAAGGAACCCCATCAATCAAGGTCAGGATTCGATCCTACTGGAAACCTTGAAGAACAATATTGGCATTGCCCTTGCGATTATAAGAAAGGCTGACTCCAGGGATATACCGGAGTGCCTCCGCAGCATCCTTGGCTCCGGTTTTGGCTATATCCTCAGCAGTGACCACATTGCGAAGAGCAATGTTTTCTACTCCTGACTGATTGCTCACCACCACTTCGCCAAGAGTGTAGACATTGTCAGCAGTCTCAGCCGAGGCATTACCGACTGAAACAATTCCCATCCCGCAGGCGGCCATTACCGCTAATAATTTTTTTTGTTCCATTTTGATCTCCCATCAAAAGTAAACGACAAACAAGCAAACTATCTATCTGGGCTACACGTAACAAGCGTTGCTCAGCAGTTAGTACTCATCCTGAAGAACCCTTAGTAGCATTCGGGAAATCTTTGTCAATTTAATTGTTATTTCGATCGATTATGGCAAAAGAACAACCCTAAATAACCAAAAGTGACCGTACTGTGGAGGGTGTTTGCAGGGGGGTATGAAGAAAATGAACAGTTGCGCATGGAAAGAGAAACTCTAGAAAAGGCAGCGGCCTTCTTCGCAAAAGAATCAGTATGAGATTTCATTTGATTGATTCATCGAAGAAGGCTTACCCATTGTATTCGTTGTGTAAAGTTATAGAAGTTAGCCGTATTGGTTATTACAGCTGGCGTAAACGTGGAAAATCAGCCCGGGGAAAAGAACGTGGTCAGCTCATTCCCATGTTAAAGTACTTCTCCCACAATCAGCCCAGACCCGGGAAAATCTGCTTCAACCCCTCGGCGATCATCTGGACTCCAATGGCGGAAAGGAGCAATCCCATGATCCGGGTGACAATGTTGAGCCCGGTCAGGCCCATTTTCCGGCCAATGGGTTCGGCCAGGCGCAGGGTCAGCCAGACCAGAACAGAAATTATCAAAATGCAAAAGCTGAGCATCAACCGATCGACCAGTCCGCTGGCTCGCTGGCTTTCCACCACCACAAGGCTGATAGCCCCGGGGCCGGCCAGCAGGGGTATGGCCAGTGGAACCACAGCGATGGCCTCCTTGTCGCAGTCCTCACTCTCTTCCTCGGGACTCCGTTTGGCCGGACTCTGCTTTGCATGCAACATGGCAATGGCCATCAGCAGAATCAGCAGACCGCCACCTACCCTGAACGAGGGGATACCAATACCGAAAAATGTGAGCAGTTCCTTGCCGAACCAGGCAGAAATCAGCAAAACCATGGCCACGGACATGCCGGTCACCCTGGTTATACGAACCATTTCGGTTACCGACCGCCCGGCGGACAGGGAGAGAAATACCGGTATCGCCCCCAAGGGATTGACAATGGCCAATAGCCCCACAATTATCTTTGTCAATGCTGTGATTTCCATGGTTCCTTGCATACCATCCCCTCTCTTCATTCCTAACGGATCAAGAAATACGGCCTCGTTGTTTTCACCGCTGTGATGCTACCATTAACAACAGAATTTTACCCTCATCATTTTCAGCAAACTGTCACAGGGTGCACCTGCCGCATGCAATCTGCAATCGCTGTGAAACACTACAATACAGAGTAACGTAGCGGCTTGCTCACATCAGACACACCCTGCAGCCGCCTACGAATAAAATTATAATTCAGGCGGCAGCATAGCCCGGGATCAATTACTATTTTTTATCTCAACGAGTCTGCCGACGCAGCCACATATTCTGTTTCGCCTTGCAGTTTCAATTGTAGATATTATGATTCATAGCTAAGGTGCTCATTCTTTACAGATAACTTTCATTCCACCTTTCCAGAAACCCATGAAAAAATCCAATTTCACCCTCGGCAGCGGCAAAAGACCTGAAATAGAAATCAACAAAACCACCAATGAGAAATTCTGGCAGAACCCTAATTTCAACTTCTGGCTCTACCTGTTCTTCATCCTCCTGTCTTTTCAGCTCTTCCAGGGATACCAGCAGGCCAGACAGGTGGAAATCCCCTATAGTCAGTTTCTAAGCCATGTCCAGAAACACGAGGTCGCTGAAGCGGTGGTGACGGATAATATCATCAGCGGAACCCTCACCATAACCGACGAAAAGACCGGCAAGCCCAAACAATTCTACACCGTGCCCCTGATATGGAACAATGACCTGGCCATGACCCTGGAAAAAAACGGAGTCAAGTACACAGTGCGCCAAAACACGGACTGGCTGGCGAAATTTCTAGTCAACTGGGTGCTGCCACTCGGTCTGCTCTTTCTTTTCTGGGGCTGGATGGCGAAAAGAATGGGCAATATGGGCAGAGGTGTACTCAACATCGGCAACAAAATACATATCCATCCTGACGACCAACCCAAGGTCACTTTTGACGACGTGGCAGGCGCAGAAGAGGCAAAACAGGAGCTCAAAGAGTGTGTCGACTTCCTCAAAGATCCTAGCCAGATCCAGAATCTTGGCGGCCGTATGCCCAAGGGTGTCCTCATGGTGGGTCCTCCTGGTACCGGTAAGACCCTGCTGGCCCGATCTGTAGCCGGCGAGTCCGATGTCCCCTTCTTTTCCATCAGCGGCTCCGAGTTCATTGAGATGTTCGTCGGTGTGGGCGCAGCACGGGTTAGGGAACTCTTTGAACAGGCTCGCAAAAAGGCACCATGCATTATCTTCATCGATGAGCTCGACGCCATCGGTCGGGCTCGTGGCGCCGGCCCGGCCATGGGTGGGCATGACGAAAGAGAGCAGACCCTGAACCAGATCCTCACGGAAATGGACGGCTTTGATTCATCCACTGGGGTGGTGGTGATGGCAGCCACCAACCGTCCGGAAATTCTTGACAAGGCACTGATGCGGGCTGGCCGCTTCGACCGCCAGGTACTGGTGGATAAACCTGACCTCAAGGACCGGGAAGCCATCCTCAAGTTACACGCCTCCAAATTGAAACTGGCAGACGATATTGATCTCAAGGTCGTTGCCCAGCGCACACCGGGATTTGTCGGTGCTGACCTGGAAAATATCTGTAATGAAGCGGCCATCCAGGCTCTGCGACGCAAAGGAAAGCTCGTGACTATGAAGGACTTCGAGGCAGCCATCGACCGAATCATTGCTGGCCCTGAGAAAAAACATCGCGCCCTCAATCCTGAAGAAAAAAACCGGGTGGCCTTTCATGAATCCGGTCACACCTTGGTAGCTGAAACCGTTCCCACCGGTGAGCCGGTACATAAGGTATCCATCATCCCCCGAGGCATCGCCGCCCTTGGCTACACCATGCAGCTGCCCGTGAATGAGAAATTCCTTACCACCGAAGACGAACTCCAGGACCAGATCGCCATTCTCCTCGGCGGCAGAGCGGCCGAGGAGATCGTATTTGGCGACATTTCCAGTGGCGCCGCCAATGATCTGGAGCGATCCTCGGAAATCGCTCGCTCCATGATCACCAGGTTGGGCATGAGCAAAAAACTCGGTCCTCTCACCTACGGCAAACGCCAGGAACTGCAGTTTCTCGGCATTCAGGGTCAAGAGGAACGTGACTACAGCGAATCTACAGCTCGGATAATCGACGAGGAATGCCGTGAACTCGTTGAGAAACAGTACCAGAGAGCCATCGAGATCCTCACCGGTAAGCGCAAGGTGCTCGATGCACTGTCGGCCAGACTGAAAGAAAAAGAGGTGATCAGTGGCGAAGAGGTGAAAGAGGTTATCGAGAGCGCGTAACCGAAGGTGCACACAAGTAGTACCAATCCCGTTGACCATGTTCTAGTCACAATTCTGCCACCTGGAAAACACACTGTCACGGCGTGACACAATGAAACTTTTTTGGACAGACTCATTATCAAATTGGTATACGGTACTCCCAGCTTGCTGTGACGTAATACCTCATTATTACACGATACCATAGGGAAGCCCTTCCACAAAACTTCGTATCTCATCCCTCACTCTTCTGTAGTGGATCAGGGACGCCTCTTCTGTTTTTTCCCTGGCTGCCAGTCTGGGCGGGTCATCAAATCCTCTATGGATAACCCTGGCATTACCCGAAAAAATCGGGCATGCCTCATGGGCACTGTCACATACCGTTATCACATAATCGAAACTCGAGGCTGGAAGTTCACTGACAAGCTTTGAGTGGTATCCGGAGATATCCACCCCGGCTTCAGCCATCACGTTGACAGCCATAGCATTAATGCCATGTTTTTCAATACCTGCCGACCAGACTTCAAGCACGTCATTTTTCAAATGTCGTGCCCATCCTTCTGCCATTTGGCTGCGACAGGAATTACCGGTACAGAGAAAAAGGATCCTTATTTTCATACTGCAATCACACTCACCTTCCCTACAGTTACTGTTCACCACAATAGATCATGGTCGTTATTTTTCAAGCAGGGCTTTCTTCGTATATTTTTTTCACCAAATTGAATCAAATCACCCATGGCTCCCCGGTATGTACGAAAACCGACCACTTCTTTTGTTTACAAAAAAAACCACGAATCACTGAATCTGTACCAGAATCCGCTTTGAGCGCTTTTCCGGGGCAGGGTGACTTGACAGAAAGGAATGACTGGCAGACGTACTGGCAAGTTTTTGCAGGGCCGAAGCAGCTACCATTAGATTATGACCCGCACTTTTCAAAAAAAGAAGTCCGTAATCATCAGCTTCCTTTTCCTCTTTCTGAGAATACTGGGCATTAAGTAATTGTTCCGCAAAACCACCAATCTGAGAACGGGCAATGGAGCCAACTTCATTATTTATGGATGCAGCACCTTTACGTATGGCCCGGCTTGCATAAGCAATTCGGATTTTTTTTCGACTGTGCCCCTTAATCACATGCCCCATTTCATGACCTATGATGAAAAGCAGCTCGCTGTCGTCCATTCTGTCCATAAGACCGCTATATATACGAATGGAACCGTCGGCTGTGGCAAAGGCATTTATTTCCGGAGTGAGATATGCCTTAAAGTTAAACCGTTGACCAGCATGGCTTACATACGGTGCAGTGAGCCTTTGCAGCCGTTGTGCATGCCTGCTGTGTGCAGGAGCCACCCTGTTTTGGGCATCTGCATACTGTACTGTTTCAAAAGCCATATTCCTAACGGCATCATCGCTGACGATAACAGCTTTGACCGCATCAAGACCTGCATCCGCAGCAAGCATCAGATCTACCCCGATATCATCTTCGCAGCCACTGAGCAGTGGAAAGAGAAAGATCATGACAGCTAGTGTCGTAACCTTTTGCCTCATATCTGTAAATTCCATCTCCCGACACCTCTAATTGTCTGTTCTTCAGATCAGGTTCACCGAAAAAAGGTACAACAGTGCCACCCCTGAACCAACAATCCCCAACCCGACATCATCCCAACTCCAAAGGCCCTTGCTCCACAGGTCAAGAGCCTCTGTCACCAGGGTGACCACAACACCAGAAAGATACAGAGGCTGCCAGTACACTCCCAGGAGGGTCAGGATAAAGCCCCAGAAAAAATGAAGTTGAAGATCCCATCTGAAGATCCGCATCACGATGATGCCATATTCTTTGTATTCTTTTAACAATTGATCCACCCTATCGATCCGTACAGGATGCAGTAGCAGTTGAGCCCAGTGTAAAACATATCTCACCGTCCCTGTCCGTTTGAAGCACTGTTCCGCTGTATTTGTCAAGAATCCTTAAACTGGAATCAGATGGATATCCATAGGGATTATTCTTTCCAACGGACACCATGGAAACCTGCGGACGTACGACATCTAAAAACTCCGGTTCAGTACCGGCAGCAGAACCATGATGGGATGCGACATAGAGAGTAACCCCGGACCCGGAGGAACGCAGGAGAGATTGAAGAACAGGGGTAAGACTCTTTTCCACAGAGCTGTCCACGTCACCCATAATCAGCAGACTCCCGCCCTGCTCAGTTTGTAACAGCAAAACAAGGGAGTTGTAATTCAAAGTCTTTTGGGGATCAGTCCCTCCCCATAAAACCTGTATCTCATAGCTCTGCCAGGGGAGACTATCTCCTGCAGCCAGGCAGCCATAAAGACGATCCCCGGAAAGAGTTGCATGAGTGCTCCAAAAGAAATTCTCTTCATCGGGATGGAGTTTTTCAGGAAGATAGCAGTTGCCTAAAATGGGTGTATCAGGCCAGGCTTCCCGTATGTGAGAATACCCTGCAGCATGATCAGGATGAAAGTGGCTGAGCACCAGGTAATCGAGGGTATTTACGCCATGATACTCCATTCTCGACAGAACCCTGGGGGAGTATTCAGCAAGACCGGTATCAATTAACAGACCATGACCATTGTCTTCCAGCAATACACTCTGACCCGTCCCGACATCAAGGACAACAACCCGTAAATCTGCGGAATATACATTTGTCATAGAAAAAAAAACAGTAATGGTTAAAGGGAGAATAAAGATCTTTTTCAACATTCAGTGCAATCCATGTCAGGCTGTTTACGGTTCTCCCTGGAAAGGACCAAAGCAATAAACATTCCAAGAGCCGCTGAAAAAAGATTCAGCCACACATCACGCCAGTCTCCAACCCTGTCGACCAGAAAATACTGAAATAACTCATCAAGAAAAGAGATGGAAACACACATAACAGCGGCCACCCTCTGTTCAAAAAGTTTTTGAGTGAGAAATCCAAATAGTCCGAAAAGGACTATATGGATTTTTTCCACAAACGGTAGACTGATATAAAAAAAAATCGCCAGGGGTGCAATCCAGGTGAGATGGTAAATATAAGGGCTATAACGTGCTTTCAGGAGACAGATAAACAGAACTATCAGGATACCACCCAAAAACAGACTCAGCCAGAGACCAAGCTCCTCATAGGAATACTTCGTCATCGAATACAGTTGCAAAGGGCGACCATAAAAAGAAAATAATGGAATAGAGGCACATGAAAGCATCCAGGCAAAAACCATTGCCTTCCATGTCCGGGTTCGATTACCAGCCATCATCATCGTCCTGTCACTTTCCTGACCAATCCGACCACATTGTCAGCGTAAAAGCAAAAGGTCATCCCCGCAACAACGGTCCCGGTGGTTACCCAGAAAAGAATCAGATGCAAAGTCTGATGCTGGTAAAAGAAGAGATCGAGTACAAAGAGGATCATCCCCATATGCAGGAGCGATGACCCCGTTCGAACCCAGTATCCTTTCCTGGTAAAATTCAGTCGCTCACTACCAGCCAGCGCCATCACAAGAACGACAAACTGCAGCACAAGGGATATGAGAAGAACCACCACCAGCCCCATCTTAATCCCATACATAAAAGAAATGCCCAGAGAAGAAACAGCAAGCAACACTGTAAAGAGAAGTAGCCAATTGGCAGGGAGCAGTCTTTTGGGCACACAGATCCCCAGAAGCAGGATAAGAATAATTAAAAAAGGAGATATGATTGTATTCATATTCTCCATGTACGCAGCTTTTACCATCGGTGCCATCTCCTGCACCTGGGCCATCTTGAAGTAGAACATGGAATAGATGCAGATAGCTGAAATAACAAAAAGTACTCCTGCTGTGGCCAGAATAAGATAAAAATCCAGGGACGCTTTTTTCTTCATACTTTCTTTCATTGACAAGCTCGTAAAAACCTAAAGTTGTAGATGGCTAAGTGGATAAGCTTAGACTTCGAAAAATTTCACATCCGAGGCGCAAACATTTCCACTTGTTTCGGCGTACTGGTGTACGGCGTAATGATTGAAAATGTGAGGCAACGAAGGAGGTGACGCTTTTTACGCCGCCATCTTTCATTGTGTTGTTACTCTTTTTTACCTGCACCTTAAAGTGTGTGCTCCCCCGGGAAATAGAATGAAGCCAGAAAGGTAAAAATCATGGCTCCAAAACAAAGTATCCCGAGAAAAGACGAAAAGTACCACATGCTTTTTTTATTTGCGTATAAACGAGTGTGAAAGTATGTGGAATACACTGCCCACATCATAATTGAACTGCATATTTTAGGATCCCACCACCAGTTCGGTCCCCACGCTTTCAAGGCCCATGGGTAGCCAAGAAGCATACCGAGTGTCAGCATGAAGTAACCCAGTTTCGCAAAATCGTATCCCGCCTGTTCAACTTCCAGATCATATTTCACCAGCATAAAAACAGAAGTGACAAAGGTCAGAGTGATGCAGGCATAGGCAATAAACAGGAGCGGGGGATGGAACCACATGTATTCAGCATTATAATAGAAAACCATTTTGGGATAGAGCTGCATAAAAAGACCAAAACGTTCACCATGGTGCATTTCAGTAGTAAACCACGGCCCTATCTCAGAAAAAAAGCGGGGAAGCGGCTCTGTAAAGGGGTTTGCTGCAAAATAAAGGATGGCAACCTGAACTGCCAGTAACAGGTGAATAACTCCACGCAACCGATGCTGCTGCAATCTGAAGTGAGCTATCACTGCCAGCACCGCATAGCAGAGAAACCAGAAATAATATTTTTCGTTTTCAATCCACAGCGGCAGGGCATAACGGGGAGGATTAGCAGCATCATACAAGGGAAAAGCATAGGCTGCTCCGGAGTTCATCATTTCGAGCCGCCTGTTTAACATATCTGCCAGCTGTGAGGGCAGTTCCAATGGCAGCAGAGTGTAAATCTGATAATGAAACCAGGAGATCCAGAAAAATCCAGCAAAAAAGACAACGGCATTCAGCACCAATAGGATACTTGTCGGACGACCAAACAGAGCAGCAGGTCGGGCGATATTCACCACACCCGAAAATCCTGCCAGGCAGGCAGAAACAAAGAGGACAAGCAGCAACATATTACCCACCTGGCTGAAAAGAGCTACAGGCAGTAAGCTCTCCATAATCATCGTCTGTCCCATCTTTTCATCCCTTTCTCACTTCAGCCAATTATTTGGATAATTCCCTGCAACACTGCTTTGACAGCCCATGCCGACCCGTCAAAAAAACAAAAAAAAGCCAAAGACCGCCTGCGTAACATAGCGATTTTTGGCCTTGTATTCCAGCTCACACTCTCAAAAGAGCCTGCCTGAACGTAATGGCATTAACGTGTGTTCCCAACGAAGATAAGACCTGCCCCGAACCTGCGAACATGGCCCCCCCGAATTGTTTCCAGGAGCATTTCATTGAAACCCTCCCTAATCTTCAGCAATCCGCGTCTAAAATATAAATAGCGTTATGAAAATGTCAATCTAATCTTGTTTAAATTTAAAACCATTCTGCCCCCAGAGCTTAATAAGCACCTGTCCAGAAATGTCCTTTTTCTCCTAACTCTTTGCACACCATTCCTGCAGATTGTCTGACGAAAAAACACATCCACTTTCCGGATACCAATGACAGATGCTGCTGAGCGCCACTCCCTCCCGGATAACTGATGCAGGACGATCCGAAGAGACAACCACCACAATAATATTTTTATGTGCCGCTGTAAATCGCAGTGCCGAGTTGTAACGGGCTCCCCGTCCACGATCTTCTGCCGGGATACTCCGCCCGTCAAGGAGACAGGCAAAACCATGGAGGTGCTGATCAGCCCCTATATGCAACGCGCCGTCAACCCTTGTTAAAGCAGTACTCAGTTTTAATAGATCCGGTTGTCTCAAATCCAGGGGAGAGTCAAGTTTCTGCCCGGACATAATCACCGGCTGCGGATTAAGATCAAGAACCAGTGTGCAACCATGCCTCTGACTCTGTGCATGGTGAGCCAGGCGGGTAACGATTTGAAAAAGAGTATTTTTTACTTGCGACGAAATCGCAAAACCCAATAGTGCTTCCTCTACCTCCACCAGCTGGGCGCAACGGGTGGAGGAGCTGAAACTTCCTTCCGAAAAACTGCATATTCTGGTATCATTAATTTTCATAAAACCATGGCGGCCGTGAAAATCCGCCTGAATGACAAAGTCCGGCAACACATTTTCAGAAATACCAAGAATAGCCTTGCCATCAGAAATCAGTTTATAATCAGAATGTTCAACGGTAAGAAGCAGTTTACGAACATGCTTGCTGTTTTTGAGCTGCGGACATTCATCCCACAGGAATCTTGCCACAAACCGAACCTCCCCGAGAAGCTGAGGGTCAACAAACACCAGTTCACCAACGGGCCAGGCCCCTTCTTCCGGAGTATTGGAAACTGCAAGCACGGCATCCAGGAGTGGATACACCCGGATTTGAGAATCCCAACCAAGATAGATATTCATCTCATCAACGATATGATCCCGTACAGCGTGGAGAGAATAACCCCGCAGGAAGGCGCCGGAGATCCCTGTGTACATTTCCTCTCCATTTGCAATATCATGGGAGAAGCACCACACTGCATGTTCAAGCCAGCGACGCACTGGACCTATCGAACAAAGATCCGAGTGCTGTTTCGTAAACCAAGCCTGATAATAAACTGCGCCGGATTGACCACCATACTCTATGATCCCGGTCAGTTCGAGATCCTGAACAGAAAAAACCCGACTGACCCTTGCCTGTTCCAGTTCTGACGCATCAACTGATTTCCAAAAGCAATCATCAATGAGCATTCGCTTGATTCTGGGCCTATGCTCCTGAAGAAGATTTTGAGGATCGCAAATCATCATCGGACTATTCTTCGAAACACAGTAAATAACTGCGACCTGGCTCAAACCGGAAAAGTGAGATAAACCATCGCTTAAACCATTAAGCATGTCACTGACACAACGGCAAACAAAAGCATCATCTGACTTGTCACTTTTCATAGATAACCCCTATAACTTGAACTCAGCGGACCTGAGGGTCAGGCAACATAAGATGTCAGGAAACACGGTCTGCCACACTAAACAGTTACTCCAGTTCTTTAAAAGAAAGAGAGGTGTCCAGAGTGAACAAAATAACCCTTTCACCAGTAACCGTACTAATATCGGTGTGAAGACTTTTAACCTTACACCCTGTAATTGATTCAACAACCGCCTCCAGGAGTGGACGACCTTTTTCCAGCAGGGCAATACGAACCTGCTTAATCAGATCCCGACCCTTGTTCTCTTCACCTGTATTGACAAGTTGATGCTCAGCCTGAGTAAGAACACCTTTCAGACGCACCAGCACCATATCATTTATAATGAAGGTCTTGGTTTCCAATGGACCGCGCCCCATATATTCTTTTTCAAATTTGATGATGGCTTCGCTGATCTCAGCCTCAATTTGCCCCTTTTTTTTTCCCATCTTCTATGTCCTTATTATAACCCCTAAGGTAACATTTCCACCGTCCTGTCCGTACCGTAAACGTATCATTCGCTGTTTATCCCCAAATAAGCACATACAAATCAAACCAGGTTCGGTTTATGGATTTAATCATCTTAGTCCCTCCCCTGGATGGTTACTGTTCTATTGAAGGGCGCCCATGCGGGCACTGTTTTTTTAAACAGAACCAGAGTGAGGTTATCATTTTATCACCATAACCTGTAAAAGGTTTGTGGAAAATACCCCCTGGTGCCAAGGACAACATATCATATTATCCCAGGACGTTCCATGGCAATAAGAACAAGGTGATCCTGCCCGCTTACCGTGTAGTCTACATTCGGATTTGTCATAAGCTCACCGCCCCGCCCTTTCTGAATACCAAGCACCGTTGCCTTATGTTCCTGCTTCATGAAAATCAATACATCAAGAAATGATTTACCCACCAGCTTTTCAGGCACTGGTACGGCGTAGAACTCATTACCATGTTGAGAACTCAGCAGCTCCGAAACAATGTTACTGATACCATGATCGAGGGCAGCCGTGGCCAGCAGATGGCTGGAAAGCTCACTGCCGATTATGATTTCATCGGCACAAGCCCTTCTGCAATGCTGTTCATTGGCCTTATCCACCAACTCAACCACAGAATAAACATTCTCTGCCATGCTCTCAATCGTGAGAGTGGTCAACACCACCTTGGCATCGCGGGACGTGGCCTCAAGGGTATCATCCCCCAGCACTACCACAGTGCGAGCCTGAGCCAGATTGGCCTGCTCCAGCGTTTCTTCACCGGCCTGTCCTTTCACAAAAAAAAGCAGTGGGTCATCCACCGGTTTTTCAGCAATATCAGCTATCAGAACAATAGCAGAATCGCGGGTCTTACTATCTGCCCGTAATTCTCTCAGGATAGCGCGGGTTCGATGGTTCCATTCGCAGAGGATAATATGATCCCTCAAGTCTGTTTTACACATACCACGATTTTCCTTCATTTTTTTACTGATTAATAGAGCAGCCAGACTGGCACTGAACATACCCAACACCCCAATACCAAAAAACATGATGACCACTGCGACAACACGTCCACCCGGTGTAACAGGTGAGATGTCACCATAACCCACTGTGGTAAGTGTGACAATGGACCACCAGATGGCGCTGACAAAAGAGAGATCAGGTTCCATCCGGGAGATGAGAACAGCACTGCTCAAAACTATTACCAGGATCACAAAGAGCAACTGAAAGACGTTTTCCTGCCTCAGAAAAAGGATACTTTTTTTAATGCTTTTTATCATATTGTTCAAATACTGTCATTATTTTCAACCCCGATTAGCCCCCAAAAAGGCACTGAACAGAGAACCTGGCCATCCTTTATCTCTTTGCTGGATCCACCCTCTGCAAAATCAAACCCTTAAGTTCCTCAATTTTTTTATCAAGATCTTCAATACTGACCTGTTGCGAATCCTGCCCTTCCTCTTTTCTGATCTTATCGCTTTCCTCGTTAAGCACGTTCACGACAACCCCGATGACCATGTTTAAAAAAGCAAAGGCTGTGAAAAAAATGAAACTCAGATAGTAGAGCCAGGACAAAGGATAGACATCCATGGTCTCATACATGACATCAGTCCAGTCTTCAAAAGTCATAACTCGGAACAAGGTTAACAGCGAAATGGATATATCTCCCCACAATTCCGGGTTAATAACAGCAAAAAAGGTGCTTCCAACAGCAGCATAAATGTAAAAAATAATAAACATCAGACCCACGATATAACCAAGTTGGGGCAGGGCCACGAGCAGTGAATTTAGCAGCAGACGCATCTCTGGAATGATGGAAACCATCCGCAGAACGCGAAAAATCCGAATCAGTCGCCCGATTACAGCAAGCTCACTATCCTGCATTGGAAGAAGGCTGATTGCAACAATTATAGTATCAAAGATGTTCCAGCCATTTTTAAAGAAATCTATTTTATTCCTCTCACCAAGAAAACGAATAGTGATTTCTGTCAGGAAGAAGAAGGTAATAACCCAGTCCAGCAGGTAAACCAGTTGGAGGATGCCAGGAGGAATGTTATAGGTTTTTGCTCCAATAACCAGTGCCGAGAAAATAATAATTCCAATGACAAGAATCTCAAAGACTTTATTACTGCGCAGTTTGTTGAATTTTTTTTGTACTTTTGCTGTTTGCATAGTGTTCATCGTAAAAGCCTGTGTGTAACGACCTCTCGTTTTTTTTTAATCTCCCCACATTCCCATTACTGAAACCGAGGGGCTCCTAATTAAGCGGCACCGGACTGGGTCGGACTGATAAAGCCATCCGGGGTAACCGCCAGCACAGAACAATTTATCCGGTGCACTCTCTTTTTAATCATCAGAAAAAAATACAGCCGAATTCATCAAGTATCAGAAATGTTATATCGGGAGATATCCCGTTCCAGACATGCACTGTACAGGGTTTTTCATTTTCTACGCGGCAGGAAAGTTTGCCAGTTCCACTGGCATTCCAGCGAAAACATATCCTCTACTGCCATGATCTTGTAAAAAACACCAACTCTGTTTTATCAGCACACCAGGGAAGGACGCTGCTAATAAGCAGCGACGTATGGCTGTGAAGCCAAATATCCTCCTTACCGGCAAGTTTCAATATTTTTCAGGAGTTAGGGTCCATCCAGAAATGAGATTTCTTATTCTAAATTGAGTCGCAGAAGAAATTTCCCGCAGTCATATACGTGATATTCCGAGGATAACATTTTGCACATACCGTAGAGATCGATCGAAAAGACAATTTTGCAAGGTTGCCTGCAACTCATGGCGATTGCTTTTAACGACTGCTTCGTATCCTTTTTTCCACTTCAACAACCACAAAGGTCACCAGTCCAGCCGACACAATCCTCACCCAGGAAGCGGCGTCAATTGCTGCACTTTGGAATAAGCGGTTCATAAGTGGCAGATACGTATATCCCAGCTGTATAAAAATCATGATGGCAACTCCGCCGAAAACCCACATGTTGGTAAAAAACCCCAGATGAAAGATTGATTTTGTCAAAGAGCGGCAGTTAAACAGATAGAAAAGTTCCATGATAACAAAGGTATTCACTGCAACAGTTCGCGCCTCCTCAATGGATGC
Organism: Deltaproteobacteria bacterium; assembly: GCA_024280265.1. Classification (GTDB taxonomy): domain Bacteria; phylum Desulfobacterota; class Desulfobulbia; order Desulfobulbales; family Desulfocapsaceae; genus Desulfocapsa. The sequence goes on along the minus strand of JAJRQL010000056.1, from coordinate 48,901 downwards.
TCCCCTGGCCAGTTCCCACTGAAAAAGACCAAAAGCACCAAAAAGCAGCAGAGTACCAACTAGAAAAATCCTGGCAATCAAGTCTCCGGTAAGAATAGGCATGTCTGGGTTACGCGGCTGTCGCTGCATAATTCCAGGCTCCTTGGGCTCAAAGGCCAGCATCAACCCCAGAAAACCTGCTGTTGTCATGTTGATCCAGAGGATCTGCACCGGTAATATGGGCAGAGTGATACCAAGAAAAATTGCTGTCAGGATAACCAGGCCCTCCCCGAGATTTGTGGGTAGAGTCCAGACAATAAACTTGGTAAGGTTATCGAACACCCCACGCCCTTCCTCCACCGCAGCCTCAATGGAGCTGAAGTTGTCATCGGTGAGCACCATATCAGCTGCTTCCTTGGAGACATCTGTGCCGGTGATACCCATGGCCACACCAATGTTAGCCTGTTTCAGAGCCGGGGCATCATTTACCCCGTCACCGGTCATAGCCACCACATGCCCATTGGCCTGAAGGGCTCGTACCAATCGGATTTTCTGCTCCGGAGTGGCCCTTGCAAAGACATTTATCTTTTCGGTAACAGTTTTCAATTCATCGTCAGAGAGTTTTTCAAGCATCCGCCCGGTAAACACTTCAGGTTTTTCCGGATCATCGATTACGGCCGAAGTTATCCCTATCTGCCCGGCAATGGCAGCAGCAGTTACCGGATGATCTCCGGTGATCATTTTAATGTCAATCCCGGCTATCTTGCAGATTCTTACTGCTGCCACAGCCTCGGCCCTCGGCGGATCAATCATCCCCTGTAAACCGAGAAACGTCAGCCCGGTATCCACATCTTCGTGATATAATGTTTTGGTGTCTGCCGGTACTTTTACACGCGCAAAAGCCAATACCCGCAGACCCCTTGCCGCCATGCGGGAGACATCATGATTGATTTTGCCACTATCCAGGGGAACCGTATTCCCGTCTATATCCATTGCCGACGTGCACTTGGCAAGTATCTGCTCCACTGCACCCTTCACATAAACCATGCGTGGTGTGGAGGCCCCCCTGTCATGAAGGGTAGCCATGTATTGATGCTGTGACTCAAATGGAATTGAATCAATACGGGGACGTTGTGTCTCCACCTCCTTCCTGTTAAAACCACCTTTGGCAGCAGAGGCAAGCAGTGCCCCCTCGGTGGGATCTCCCTGCACATACCAGGTACCTTCTTTTTCCAACAGCAAACTGTCGTTGCACAAAACACCTGCCCGCAAACATTCACTGAGCGCTGTATTGTCTGCATTATCACCATCATCCAGCCTGACAATCCGGCCAAGGGGAGCATAACCTGCTCCACTCACTTCGTAATGCACGTCTCCTGCCATGATGGCCTGCACAGTCATCTGGTTTTCCGTGAGTGTGCCGGTCTTGTCCGAACAGATCACCGTGGTGCTGCCAAGGGTCTCCACGGCAGGAAGTTTGCGGATAATGGCCCTGCGTTTTGCCATTCGGGAAACACCGATGGCAAGGGTGATAGTCACTGCTGCCGGTAATCCTTCAGGAATTGCACCCACAGCAAGCGCAACAGCGGCCATAAACATGTCAAAAAGCGGCTGTCCCCGCAACATTCCCACAACGACAGTAGCTGCAGCGAGCACCAAGATGGCATAGAGCAGGATATGACTGAAATGGGCAATCTTACGGGTAAGCGGTGTAGCCAGATCCTGTGCCGAAGAGATAAGCTCGGAGATCCGACCCATTTCAGTACGATCACCGATTGCAGTTACAATACCGCTTCCCTGTCCATAGGTAACCATGGAGGAGGCATAAACCATGTTTCTTCGTTCAGCAAGGACTGTACCCTGTTCGAGCGCCGCAACCGATTTTTCAACCGACACTGATTCTCCGGTTAAGGCGGATTCATCCACCTGCAGATCACGAAAATTCAGGAGTCGTAAATCTGCAGGCACCTTATCCCCGGCCTGAAGCAGGACAATGTCACCTGGAACAAGTTCCGCTGACGGGATGCGTTTTTTTTCGCCATTACGCAAAACCGTGGCCCCAGCCACCATGGTATCAGCAAGTGCGGCAAGGGCGCTTTCCGCTTTGGATTCCTGGATATAGCCAATGATTGCATTAACCAGCACCACTCCGAAGATAACCCCAGAATCGACCCATTCCTGCAATGCCGCTGTAATTACACCTGCCGCAATCAGGATATAAATCAGCGGCTGATTAAACTGCAAAAGAAACCGCAGCCATGCATTCATACTCTTTTTTGCAGTGAGTGTGTTGGCACCGAAGCGACGGAGACGCTGTTCAGCTTCTTCCGGAGTCAGTCCATTTTTCGGGTCACTTGAGAGTAGGTCACAGATTGCATCCGCTGATAAATGATGCCACTCTCTGTCTTCTTGTGGTATGTTTTCCATGGTGGGACGACTCCTGCTATGGTGGGGGCTGATCAATACACTTTTATTCTATGGTTACGCCACCATGCTTACCATCCGAACCAGGATACCACTCAAGTTCGATTTCAAGTGAGCGCTTTGTACCCTTGCGTTTTTTTTCTTCGTCTTCGACCTTGATCTCAAGTGTCATGTTCTGCGGGAAATCGAGAACCACCTTGTCCTTACCCTGCCGCAAGGTCATGCTTTTTCCCTTCTCAATCTTGTCGGCAATACTACGTAAAACAGCCACGCCCTCCACACTACTTTTTTTCTCTTCGCTTTTAAATAATACAGTCTCACGTCCCATGACATCCTCCTCTTCTCTTATTTTATGGAGATTTATCATTCAATTCTCCGTTAAGGACAGCTTCCTGTTCTGCACTCTGCTTGCGGCGCATCCTGCGAATTGACGCTGTCCGGTTCCTGCTCAAGTCACGCTCAACGGCACGACTGATCCTGTCAGCACAGTAATTCAGCGTTGCTGTACAATCTTTTCCACTACCCTGGACAATAACCTCACCGCCTTTCTGTAGTCTAACTATAATAAGACACTCTTTGTCAACACCTCCCTTTGGTCCGTTAAGATCCGTCAAACGTACCCTGACTTCCTTGACTGAAGCGCCAAACCGGCCGAGGGCAAAGCGGAGTCGTCTCTCCATGGCGGCATTTTTTTGTTTATCAATCTTCAGGCGATGAGCCTTTATGCTGATTTTCATATGGTTTCTTCCTGGCATTATGAAAAATGAGCGCCAGCCAGAAGAAATACAAACAAGAGAGATAGGGAGACAAACGGTGGCTGACGCTCAAATCTATGATTTTACTTCTTGAGAGTTACTCTTTCTCCTCAGACTCTTCTTTTTCGGTGGACTCCTCGTCAGGTTTCTCTTCTGCATCCTTTGCTTCAGATGTACCCAACACCTCGGCTGCCTTCTCTTTTGCAGTATCCACAGCCTGTTTTGCTGTCTCTGCAGCATCGTCAATTGCTTTGTCCGCCTGATCACAACCTGTCAGCCCTGCAAAAAACAGCATACTCAAGAGTACCAGGCCCATCCTGATGGTTAATTTCATAATTCTTACTCCTTGGTTAACATTATGGTTTCTAACTACCTGCAAAAAGAGTAATCACAAAGAACAGTTTCGACAAGTTGATAAATAAGCAGAAAGTGTTCGACAAAACAAAACAATGAGGATCTTTCATGGAGTGGCTTAATTACCATCATCTATATTACTTCTGGATAGTTATCCGCGAGGGAGGCATTACTGCGGCTGGCAAACGACTCAACCTGGTTCCCTCCACCATAAGCTCACAGATCAGTGTTCTTGAGGATGCTCTGGATGTGAAGCTCTTGCAGCGTGTCGGTCGCAATATTGAACCCACTGAGATGGGTCAGCTGGTCTTTCAGTATGCCGATGAAATCTTTTCGCTCGGCAAAGAATTGCTGGAAACGGTTCGAGGTCACCCTAAATCAGGACGAATACCTTTACGGGTCGGGGTGGTGGACGCACTTCCCAAGATGGTAGTACGTGATCTTTTAGATCCTGTGTTCAAGCTACCCGAACCGATCCGCCTCATCTGTCATGAAAACAAAAAAGAAGCCCTGCTGGCAGAACTTGCACTCCATGAAATTGATATCGTACTCAGTGATTCTCCCATGGGGTCCGGCTTGAATGTTAAGGCATACAATCACACATTAGGAGAGTGTGGAGTGACATTTTTTGCAGTAGCTACGCTGAGCGCCCCCCTGCAGCAGGAATTCCCTCACTCACTGGAAGGAGCTCCCGTACTGCTGCCCATGCAGGCGACAACCCTGAGGGAAGAACTGGATTTATGGCTTGAATCTCAGGACATTACTCCTGTGATTATCGGAGAGTTCGACGATGCCGCACTGCTGAAAGCTTTTGGCCAGCGCGGTGATGGCATCTTCATGGCACCAACGGTTATTGAAGATGAGATCCGACGTCAATATCAGGTCTCTGTGGTTGGACGAACAGAGGAGATGATGTATAGATTCTACGCTATTTCCATCGAGAAAATATTAACACATCCGGCTGTTGTGGCCATATCAACAGCAGCCAGACACAGTCTTTTTGCATAGGAAGGAGATAATGCCCCAGATATGCTGCACGTGCGACCTCCATCCCGAAAGCCAGTCAGTGTCCGTCTAAAAATGCGACTTTCTCTTATACATCAAGGCGTAGAAGAAATTTTGCCGCAGACATATAGCTGATATTCCGAGAACAAAGTACCCAGCTTATTTCAACGTTGTTAATAATTGGGCGAAAAATTTTTAAAGCTACGAAGCATCAGGAGGAAAAGGCCATTGATAGACTGGCACTACCCAAGAAATTTCCTGATCTGGGCTGCTTCAACAAGATCTTTCTGTATAGTCGAGTGATCTTTATCTTTGATTGCCCTGATAATTCTTGAGGTTATCTCACGATGTTCCTCATTGACGTCATAGGCACCCCACTCCATCCTGAGTTTACTTTTTACTTCATCGGGCAAAATACCCAGTACTTCCTCATTGTAGAATGACATAGCCGTCTGAATATCAAAGAGAAAGTTGACATGCATATCTTCCATACAGCGCAGGTCATAGCTTGACAGACACTTCAGGCCAAGGACCTCTGGTGGCAACCCAATGGAATAACAAGCCGCGCAAAAGCTGATCACCCTGGGCAGTGCAGTTTCCCCGACACTCCGGGCATAGCCGAATAATCCCACGTGAAGTTTGCGCATTCTTCTTTTAGGGACAAATGCCGCCACCTGATTAATCAGGGGTGCAAGCTTTTCAACAACCTCCCGATATTCGACAGAAACTTTATCCACTATCTCAAGACATCGTCCCTCATCAATTTCCTCCCTGGCAGACATTTTAAAATTTTTCAACTTATTCACTGCTGCAAGGACTTCGGGAACAGGATAATCATACTTAAATGCGGATTGGATGGTAAATGTCTGAACATCCGGGTATTCATTCAACACCCAATCAACAGTTCCTGGTGCCAGATGCCCCCGGAAAGGTGCAGATCCGGCACCAAGAATCGGATATATTTTCACCCCGATTTCATTAGAAAGCCTATTCAACCGCTGCAAGGCGATTTTATTACACAGGATGGCGCTCACCATACCGTAATTCATGGCTGGATCAGACCTGGCAATAAACACCCGCTGATGTTCAATATCCTTGCCCTCAAGATATTGCCTCATAATGGTGTGAGCCTCAAGCATATGCTCCCTGTCCTCAAATAAGGGAATCACATTGATCTCTTTGGGTTTAAATTCTCCTATCCAATCAGAAATTGTAATATCACCCTTATAAAAAGGTGTCTTTTGTTTCCCAACAACAAAATCTTTATAGTAGTAGTAGACACGATTTAAACTTTCTGCCGACATGGTCATGGGCAGAATCACTTCATAGATGGGGGGGGAGTCGCTACCGTAAAAAAGATTGGCAGCATCACAGGAACGGGGAATGGACTCAAGGGCTTCGACCAGAACCTTTGCCTCGTTCTTTTCAACGTCTGGATTGGGAACACGCAGGGTTAGTCGAACATCCTCCCCCAGCCTGGTATTTTTAAAAAAATGCTCATACTTTGTGAGAAGTTTTCTCACCACAAATGAATCCACCTCCTTGCCCTCACAATCCCACATCTGCTCGTCACAACCAAGATGAGTATAGGCATAATACGCTTCCTGTATTTCATCATCTCCTGACATATCCTGGTTTTCAGCAAAAAACGGATGCTGAACATTGTCAGGGTGTTGAGTGGACATAATTCGCGGTATTTTGGGAGTGCTGTTTTTCATAAACTGTACATCCTGGTAAAAAGTTTATTGTTGAGGTTTGCTTTGTTCAGAAACATGAAAGAGTGTGACTTTCCTGCAAACATGCCTTTATTTCAAATGGATTTTCACCCGTGTAATATTCCCAAAAGAGTCGAAAAGGATTTTCCATGGACGTTGGGATTACAAACATTTTCATGCCTGATTCCGGATAGGAGTCGATTCTGCTTACCTGAAAACAGCTGAGAAACCGAAAAAGATCTCTGTTGATAAGACCTGGCTCAATGGAAAAAGATCTTTCCCCGGATGATTTTTCATAGTTCCTGGATTCGGGTGGTATAAACAGGTCAATTATATCCCTTACTGCAGTTTTTTGCGGAGTCGGCGGCAAATCTATCACCCTGACCATATCCGTAACGGTTATCTGTTCCGGATTATTTTTGAGTTTATCTTTGATAAGCTGCCATTGTTCCCGATTCTTTTTCTGAAGATCCTTTTCAGCAATCTTTTCATCCATAAACCGGCCGACCACTCCACTCTTTGATGAATGAAGATCACCCTTAAATTCGGGGTCCTCCAAAATAGCTATCACAAGTCCGAGATTACTTGGAACTCCGCAGATCTGCAGTTCTTTAACAGCCAGTCCAAGTTCATGTATGGCGGCAGACCTGTCAATTCCCCGCGAAACCACCTGACCGACCATGGTGTCATAGTGCCCCTGACCATTATCAACTTTCCTGTCCCTCATGATACGGTTGTCAAAGTAAAAAGTTGAATTGGCACGTTCCGGCAGTCCAATGTCAATATCTCCACCCACTCCAAGGGTCAGAGCATCTTTATGGAGCATTTCCTTTATAAACTTAATCATTGCCGTTTCCAGAACTGCTTCGAGACAGATCCTCGCTTCAATGGTATGCCCACCTGCTTTTTTCCGCCTGCGATCAAGTTTTTCCTGATCCTGCAGTTTCTGTCCTTTTGTAATATCGAACTGTGTTCTGATAAACTGGATTCCTCCCTGATGCCCGGAAACCGGATGTTCCACCTGAATACGGGTATTTACCTCAAGAAAATTAAAAGTATCACTATCCGGTTCATACAACATTTCAAAGGTGGCCAGTCCCACATAAGGGGATTCGAGTTTTTCCTCCACCATTTTGAAATAGTCATGGATCGCCTGCCGCAACTCAATTTCCTGGGCATGACTTATGGTGGCAGTTTCTTCAATGATCTTCTGCTTTGCCCTCTGCATAGTACAGTCACGAGGGGCACCAAAACGAACATTACCCCCCTGGTCCACCATCACCTGCATCTCGATGTGCCTGCTTTTTTCAATCCACTGATCAGCACTGAATGTGGTTCCTTTTTCCAGCCACTCAGTAACAGTTTGCTGCAGCACCGTTTCAGCATGAGGATCATCAACTTCAATGAGTTTTTGCCCGGAACCACCACCGCCATAAGCATCTTTTAAGACTATTTGTTTAATTCCATTTTTTCGGCATTGCAGAAAAAAACTCAGGGCCTGTTCTGATGTCTCAATCTTCCCACTGGAACCCGGTGGTTTTATACCTGTCTGGGCTGCAATCTTATTGGCATTGACCTTGTTGCCGATAAAATCGATATGCCTGCTGGTGGCACCAATAAAACGAAGACCCCTTTTTTCCAATGCCTCAAAAAAAAGAGGATCTTCTGAGTTAAACCCATACCCCGGATGCAGCACAACCTGCCCGGGATCGATGGAATTCGACTGTAAAAATGATTTCAGCAAGTCAAGGGCTTCTATATCAGGCCTGGTTCCACGCCCCTTCTGCTCTGGGGTTGCAGAGTATGGTGCGGTAAAGATAAAATCCCCGGCCCGTAACACCGGCACAGCATCTTTGCCGTCGTGGACAAAAATAACGCTTTTGCCATCTGCATACGCCTGGCTTGCAACCATATGGGCAATCACCCCCCGGTTCCAGATAAGAACATAGTGGAAATCATCCGGCGAATCTTTCCCTTCAACCAACGCCTCGTCACAGGCGGATACCAGGGGTTCATCCTTCATTTTTCGGATAAAAAAGCTTTGAATGTTGCTTGAAAGACGACCTGCTGTTTCACTTATCTTTTCCAGAGACACGGTTTTTGCGTATTCTGTTACAGAAATACCTTTGAATACCATAGCTTTTTCCCTGTTTCCCTTTCAATGCTGCTGGGTAAATCCCAGTTCAAAGGCCTTGAGGTTCACTTCCACAAAGTTCCTACGGGTCTTGTTGCGAATTGTATCTCTTATGTGTTCCGCAGAAACCGGGAGCAGACCAGTGGCCGCCAGAGCGCCAAGAATAACCATATTTACCGCCATGACATTGCCGGCTTCCATGGCAAGAGTTGTCGCGTCAAAACTGCTCAGACTTCCTGCCTTCTCCAGTATGAGTTTCCGCAGTTTATCGGGCCCCGGATAGGCCGACTGCCCGACAGCAGCAGCAAAGGGAGGCAGAGGCATGGAATTGGTAATAACCACTGTTTTTTTATTGCATTTCCCAAGGGCCCGCAGGGTCTCAAGGGGTTCAAAACCTGCCAGCATATCTGCTTCGCCATCGGAGATAAGAGAACTTTTGGCATCTCCAAAAATCATGGCCGATTCCACCACGCCGCCGCGCTGTGCCATGCCATGGATCTCACTCATCCTGAAGGGGATATCAGCCAGTAGAGCTGCCTCGCCCAGCACCTTGGCTGCCAGGAGGTTTCCCTGGCCGCCAACAGCCACGATCATTAATCTTGTTACATTCATATCTTGTCTCTCTCGGGAGGTTATTTTTTTACAGGACGGATAGCGTTTTCCGGACAGACCTGAGCGCATAAAGCACATCCGGTACACCGGTCAGGATCAATATTCACCCTACCTTCTTTCACAAAAAACGCGGGACAGCCGAGCTGGTCAATGCAATCCTTATGGTTTTTGCATTTGTCACTGACAAAGAAGGGTTTCATCTTCGGCAGCTTCAGGCTCTTGCCGTAAAGGGTACATATTTCTCTGGCAATAACTACCGATACGCCCTCAAAAACAAAGGCCTCCTGTAATGCTTTGATACTTTTTTTGAGTTTAAAGGGGTGGATAACAGAGAGATGTCCAACACCGAGAGCTTTTACCACCTTTTCAATGTCAATACGGCCAAAACCGGAAAGCCCGTGTTTTTCCATATCCACACCTGGATGAGGCTGATGCCCTGTCATGGCCGTGGTGCCGTTATCAAGAATAATCAGAGTGAAATTATGTTTGTTAAATACCGCATTAACCAGCCCTGCCATGGCAGAATGAAAGAAGGTGGAATCACCACAGAAGGTGACCACCTTTTTATCCAGAGTTTTGGAAAAACCGGCAGCAGTTCCGGTGGATGAGCCCATACAGATCAGAAAATCCGCCATTCCCAGTGGCGGCAGCATACCAAGGGTATAACAACCGATATCGGTAGGATAGATCACATCCATCTCCTCTGCTGCTTTTTTCACCGCATGGAAGGTGGCCCGGTGGGAACATCCGGCACAGAGAGTTGGCGGCCTGGGTGGCAGGTCCGCTTGTGCGGACGAGTCAGTCACGGACTTAAGGGGATCATCAATTGCAAACCAGCTGGCAATTTTTGCTCTTACAAGTGCCGGGTTAAATTCACCGAGCCGGGAAAACAAACCTTCTCCTTTACCACCTACAGGGAGCATCTTTCCCCCTTCCTGGGCCACTGCCTTGACAGTTTCTTCAAGCACCGGCTCACCTTCTTCCACCACAAGCACTCGATCGCAGTTACCAAGAAACGTGTGCACCATTTCCTTAGGCAGAGGATGGGAAAAACCGAGACGGAGGATGGTAACCTTTTCCTGAAGACCAAGATCCCGCACCGCATCGGACACATAGGTATAACTCACGCCGTTGCAGATAATGCCCCAGCGGCCATTGCCTTCAAAAAAGTTGAAGGGTGACTGGCTGGCCATCTCCTCAGCCTTTGCAAGGTTGGCAAGAAGACGAACATGGAGCTGGCGTGAAACCGCAGGCACGGTGACGTAGCGCATTGGGTTTCTGCTGAAATCTCCCTCTGTTTTCGGGGGAGTGATCTCAGCCAGTGTTACAACCGCTGTTGAGTGATTGATGCGGGTGGTGGTTCGCAAAAGAACGGGTTCCTCCAGTTGCTCCGAGAGTTCAAAGGCCCGGATGGTCATCTCCTTCGCTTCATCAATGGTGGAAGGTTCCAGCATGGCAAGACCGGAAAGCTTTGCATAATAGCGGCTGTCCTGCTCATTCTGACTGGAGAACATGGAGGGATCATCGGCCACCAGAATCACAAGACCACCTCTCACTCCCACATAGGCAAGGGTCATCAGGGCATCTGCGGCGACATTCAGCCCCACATGCTTCATGATACACATGGAACGTACTCCTGTATTAGCTGCTGCCGCAGCCACTTCCAAAGACACCTTTTCATTGACGCTGTATTCAAAATAGAGATCACTCTCCTGGGCCATTTGAAAAAAATTCAGGGATATCTCAGAAGATGGGGTTCCCGGATAGGCAGCAGCCACTGCGACTCCTGCCTCAACAGCTCCCCTGGCAATGGCCTCGTTGCCAAGAAGCAACATCTTTTTCCCAGGCTCATCGGTTAATAATTTATGCATCATAACTCCAGCTACACCTTTTCTAGTTTTTTGATTGGCTACATAAACAGAACAACAGGTCCGGAAGCAACAATTTCTCCGGCCCTGTTCCTGTCATGCCCTTCCTCTATGCTTCTGGCTCTAAAGACTTACAGCGTCCATCGAGAAATTTCCAGCCCTTTTCCACATCTTTCTGAGCCATAGCCATCAACTCGTCAAACATGTCTGGGTTTGTGATTTTGAGTGCCCGATAACGGTTCTCATTCATGGCGTAATCGGCAAAAGTTGACGCCGGGGCCTTAGAATCAATAACCAGAGGGTTCTTTCCATCATCTTCAAGACGAGGGTTATAACGATACAGAGGCCAGTGACCGCAGTCAACCGCCTTTTTCTGCTGCTCCAGGCCCTGCGCCATATTAATTCCGTGGTTAATGCAGTGGGAGTAGGCAATAATAAGGGATGGGCCGTCATAGGACTCGGCTTCGTTAAATACCTTGACAACCTGAGCCGGATTGGCACCCATGGCTACCTTGGCCACGTATACATTGCCGTAAGTGGCAAAGATCATACCAATATCCTTCTTGGGCATACGTTTACCACCCGCCGCAAACTGTGCAGTGGCGGCACGCGGAGTGGACTTGGACATCTGCCCACCGGTATTTGAATACACCTCAGTGTCCATAATCAGGACATTGACGTTTTCTCCGGATGCCAGGACATGATCCAGACCACCATAGCCGATATCATAGGCCCAGCCGTCACCACCAAAGATCCACACCGAACGCTTCACCAGATTATCCGCCACATGGATAAGCTGCTGGGCTTTTGGAAAGCTGTTACCAGCCAGTTTTTCCTTGAGAGTAGCCACCCGATCACGTTGAGCCTCGATCTCCATCTGAGTGGTCTGAGGGGCATTGAGCAGATCATCCATCTCGGATTGTTTCACCAGCCCGGCAGTCACCGCACCCTCAAGGAGCTCGGCAGCCTGAGATGCCATCTTATTCACGGTCTGGCGCATGCCAAGACCAAACTCGGCATTATCTTCAAACAGGGAGTTTGACCAGATGGGGCCGCGGCCGTCATCACGTTTGCAGTAAGGAGTGGTGGGCAGATTACCGCCATAAATGGAAGAACAACCGGTGGCATTGGCAATCATCATTCTGTCACCAAAGAGCTGGGTGGCAAGTTTGATATATGGTGTCTCACCGCAGCCAACACAGGCTCCCGGATACTCAAAAAGAGGGCGCAGTAACTGGCTGCCTTTAATGGTGGCGGGTGTGATCTCATTATAGTCCACTTCCGGCAGAGTGAGGAAGAAGGCATAATTTGCAGATTCACGTTCGCGAATTTCCTCAACATTGTCATGCATGGCAAGAGCCCGCTCTTCGGTTTTCTTGCCGTCTCCATCTTTTTTACGTGCAGGGCAGACTGAAAAACAGTGGCTGCAGCCGTTACAATCCTCGGTGGAAACAGATATAATAAACTTTCGTCCTTTGAACTGTTTACCCACAGCATCTGCACTCTGCAAGGTAGCTGGAGCACCTGCCAGGCTGTCCTCGGTGACTATCTTCATACGGATGGAAGCATGGGGACAGACGAGGGAACACTGACCACACTGAATACAACTTTCCGCATCCCACAGAGGAACCTGTACTGCAATGTTTCGTTTTTCATACTGGGTCGTTCCCGTGGGCCAGGTACCATCAGCTGGCATCTGGGAAACCTTGATGGTATTCCCCTTACCCTCAATCATTTTTGCAGTAACTTCTTTTACGAAATCCGGGGCGTGATCAGGAACAGTTGGCGGGATTTCGTGGCCGGTAACAGCATCCGGCACGGTTACCTTAACAATATTATTCACCGCCGCATCCACTGCGTCGTAGTTCATCTTCACCACCTTGTCGCCCTTCTTGCCATAGGTCTTTTTGATGGCAGCCTTGATGGACTGGATGGCCTCATCTTTAGTGATAATATCAGAGATCAGGAAGAAGGCTGTCTGCATGATCATGTTAATTCGTGCACCAAGCCCGAGAGCCGTGGCCAGGGTGAGGGCATCAATCACATAAAAGTTGATCTTTTTGGAAATGATATCCTGCTGAACTCTGGCCGGCATATGATCCCAGACCTCATCCTTGCCGAAATCGGTGGTGAGAAGAAATGTTCCACCCTCCTCAAGGTTGGCCAGCATATCGTACTGATCAAGAAAGGTAAATTTATGGCAGGCCACAAAATTGGCCTTGTTGATAAGATACGGGGCAAGAATTTTCTCTTTACCAAAACGGAGATGACTGGTGGTGATGGAGCCGGACTTTTTGGAATCATATACAAAATAGCCCTGGGCAGCATTGTCGGTTTCCGTACCGATGATTTTGATGGTGTTCTTGTTGGCACCAACTGTACCATCGGCACCAAGTCCGAAGAACATGGCCCGAAACACACCTTCGCCTTCAATGTCAAAGGTGGGGTCAAAGTCAAGACTGGTAAGAGCCACATCATCGTTGGGACCGACACAGAAACGATTTTTGCCTTTGTCGGCTTCCATATTGTCAAAAACAGCCTTCACCATGGCAGGAGTGAATTCAGCAGAACCCAGTCCGTAACGGCCGCCCAGCACAACGGGGGCAGTGGCCAGAACGCCACTATCCTGAGCTTCACCAACGGCGGTACGTACATCCTGATACAGGGGTTCACCGTTTGCTCCAGGATCCTTGCTGCGATCAAGAACTGTGATTCTTTTTACAGTGTCCGGCAGCGTTGCAACCATGGCTTTAGAATCAAAGGGGCGAAAGAGGCGGATAATTACCATACCGACCTTTTTCCCCTGACCAATCAGGTGTTCTACCGTAGCAGCAACTGTCTCGGTACCGGAGGCCATGATAATTACAACATCAGTCGCATCGGCCGCACCAACATAATCAAACAGGTGATAACTGCGACCGGTAAGTTCGGCAAACTTGTCCATGGTCTCCTGAACAATACCCGGTACTGCTTCGTAATATTTATTGATGGTCTCACGGCCAGTGAAATATACATCGGGATTTTGAGCGGTTCCGCGCATCATCGGGCGATCCGGGGAAAGACCGCGCAAACGGTGCTCGATAATCAGATCCTCATCAATCATAGCCCGCATATCATCTTCACTGAGCTGCTCAATCTTCTGGATTTCACTTGAGGTGCGGAATCCATCGAAAAAATGCATAAAGGGGATCCGGGATTTCAGGGTGGCCTGAGTGGAGATCAGCGCCATATCCTGCGCTTCCTGAACATTCTGCGAACCCAACATGGCCCAGCCGGTCTGACGGGCAGCCATAATGTCACTGTGATCTCCAAAGATGGACAGCCCCTGATAAGCAAGGGCACGGGCGGTGATATGAAACACTGTCGGGGTAAGCTCTCCGGCAATTTTATTCATATTTGGCAGCAGCAGCATCAAGCCCTGGGAGGCGGAAAATGTGGTACAGAGAGCGCCGGTGGTGAGGGAGCCGTGCAACGCTCCCGCAACTCCTGCCTCTGACTGCATCTGGCTGACCAACGGCACCGATCCCCAAATATTTTTCTGGCCGGCACTGTACTTGGCGTCAGATTCCGCGGCAATGGATGTGGATGGGGTGATGAGATAAATAGTGATGATTTCGCTGGTACTGTAGGCGACATGAGTACAGGCCTGATTACCGTCAATAGTGACCATTTTTCGTGACATAGTGCTTCTCCTTATGGTTGTTTTTGATATGTTGTTATATTTTTCCCTGACGCAGCTGCTCAGATTTCACCTTCAGAGCCTGGCGGGTTTCTTCCCGATATTTTCCAAGGGCCTCTGTTATTTCCGGATACTTAATCGACAGAATTTCGCATGCCAGATAAGCCGCGTTCTTTGATCCGTCTATGGCCACTGTGGCCACCGGAATTCCAGGGGGCATCTGTACCGTCGCGTGAAGGGCATCCACTCCCTGCATGGCGCCGGAAGCAAGAGGCACCCCGATCACCGGAAGTGTGGTATGGGCGGCAACAACGCCAGCCAGATGTGCAGCCATTCCTGCACCCGCAATAAGTACTTCAAGGCCACGCTCTCTTGCACTTCGTGCATATTCAGCAGTTTTGTCCGGCAGCCTGTGGGCCGAGCTGATATCCATTTCACAGGCAACTCCCATTTCAGCAAGAACAGCCGCCGCTTTTTTCATGACAGGCAAATCAGAGTCACTGCCCATAAGAATTCCAACAAGTGGTTTTTTTGACATTTTCGATTTCCTCCTAATAGTACTGTAGTTTTTTACTGTTTTTCGATTTTTTTTACATGTCAGATTCAATCAGATCAATCACGACTCTCGCAGCAGCATCTACCCAGTTCCCACCGCTTCGGAAATGAGCGATCTTGCAACCTGACTGCAATGCCGCACGGAAAGTGTTACCTGCGAGCTCTTCGTAAAGTCTTTCATACTGCTGCAGACCTGAAGAGCTGAAAAGATGGTTGTGGAGTACACAAAACACCCTGAGCGCCTGTTCGCTGTCCTCAAGCATTTCTACAGGGGGATTGGCCGCACTCGTTTCTTCGGGGTCACTTATAAAAAGCAGCAAGTCCAGACCATATCCCTTGAGCACCTCTTCAATGGTATTTACCGGAAGCAGTACCCAGCCGTCCGATGTCAGAGGGTTCATGAAGATGGCTCTGTCCATCTGTTTAACAGCATCGTCTTCCTGTAACGTATCAAGGCGAAGTAGGCTTCCACACTCTGTCCCATAACCGACAACAGAGCCAGTATCATTTATCCGTAAAGACCCGGTGTCGCCGGTAACACTGTTCATCTCAACAACAGCGCCGAAGTCGAAACTCCGCACAGCCGCCAGGATCTCCTCCCTCCTGTTCCCTATAACAAGAACCGTCGAGCTGTACTCTTCTTTTCTGAAACGCAGGCTGACCAGACTGCCATGAAAAGGCAGCCAGCCTGACCTTATCATGATGACATTGTGCAGAGTGAACACCATATCTTTAAGGCAGACAAAAGAGTGTGAACTATCCTCAAACGGGATTGCAGCCACCAGCAATTTGTTGTCCTTATCGTCAAAAAAAACAGCGGGAGAGTCACTGAATTGCCCCATATGCTGCAACGGCACACCAAACAGACACACCGCATCTGGGCCAGATGCAATCTGGTCATCAGTTGCCAGTTCAAAGAGGTTGGCAAGAGCTGTCCCAAGCCCGATAACCTGCTGATGAAAATAGACAAAAACAACAACAGATCCAACTTGAGCAGGATAGCACAACCACTCCCCCTGTAGCAAAACAAGACCGTGTAAAGGGTTTGTATCTGCCCTCTGGAACTGACCGCTGTACCTGCCTGCAGCTGAGCTGAGAATCATGGGCGGCGTGAACCAGATTTGGCGGACAACAGGAATATCTCCCAGCAGCTTCCCGTAAAAAGAAGGCAGCTCACGGTGGCCGGGGACTGCGATAAGCCCTACTTTACATCCAGCTGCCACGTGTCTGTAAATTCGCGGATGCCCCCCGGTGATATTTTCACATACATTCCGGTAAAGAGAACGGATATGATATCCCAGCCCTATGAGCGTGTCATTAAAAACTCGGTGAGGCCGCTGACCACGACAGTTTCCCGGGCCCGGTTTTGCAAGAAGCACCATATAACGATCACGGGAACGCCAGTGATCATATAGCTGTTCAACAAACTCGCGCAGAGCAGCACGCCTTGAATGCTCAAGAAAAACATCCGCTGCAGGCAGGATTGAGATAAGCTGCTCCAACGAATGCTCGTCAAGTGCCCGCAGTATATTCAGCAGATGCCGAAAATCGCTCCTGGTTGTCAAATCCAGACCAATCGAGGAAAGCAGGAGTGAATCCTTGTACACCAGTTCCCGGACAAACAACCCCACCATATCCTCAAACAGGTCACTGTGCAGCACTTCTCTTTTTGAGTTACATATTCTATCGTCCGTGTAGACGATGCACTGTTTTTTATCACGGACAAATCGTTTGCTGCTCATACCGTTCTCCGGCGCTTCTTAAAACGGGAAGACCCTTCTTTTTCAAAAAAAAAGGCCGAAGATCACTGAATTCTCAGTAATTCTTCGGCCTTTTTATTCTGACGCGCGCTTTGTATAAAAAACCCGGCCAGACATGCTGCCATATATGATATAAGCCAAGAAAGCCGAACCACAGGCAGGTTATTTCCTGTGCAGCAGCATACCAGACAGACACACGTACACGCCTCCCCGGTCTTTGCTCGTTTGGTGAGTACCGTATTAATTCTTTTCGCGTATTTTAAAAAAATATTGATAAGGTACTTATGCCAGCGACTACTCATAACCAGCATTAGAACGCACTTATACACACAACAAAACAGGAAATCAATACTATTTTTCCTGTTCACAAAGAGTATCCATTCCTGTTCGGGTAGCAGCTCATATTTTCTGGTTTCATACAACAATGACTACGACAAACAGAGATGAATCAATTGGATAATTCAAACACATTGGTTCTATTTTGTCGAACATAGACGCCATCTGCTTAGAATTACAACACTATTCACATGACCATCATTTTCTGACAACTCTTTGAGGAACGTAGAGAAAAGATGACAAAAATGGTTACTGCCAGTACATTAGGGGGCAAGTAAAGCGTTTAATAAGACAAATTTTTTTGGAGGCATATAATGCTGAATTCCATAAGGAGATTTACTCCTTTTTTTCTCGTCTTTTTTACCCTCTGTTTCATTGAGGCAGGTATCATCGCAGAGTATTCAGATGCCCGTTCCCGTGGCGGAGGCCGCTCTTTTCGTTCAACACCAGCAAAAAAGGCTCCGATAACCCAAACCCAGAAGTCTGGGAACCAGCAAAAGCAGCCGGGAATGAGCCGTGGATTGATGGGCGGCCTGCTTGGCGGTGCCATTGGCGGAATGCTGCTTGGCAGTATGTTTGGAATGGGGGGAACGGGCATGGGTATACTTCCCTTCCTTCTGCTCGGCGTTGTGGGGTACTTTATGTATAGAAGGTTCACAGCAGCCCGCTCTTCCGGTGGTGCATCTCCCGGATATCAACCCCCGACTGCAGGCGGTTTCACATCTTCAGCTGCCATACCTCAGAAATCCGAGCTGGAAGAAGGTCTGGACCGTATCCGTATAGGTGACCCTGACTTTGATACAGATTATTTTGTTCAGGTGGCATCGGATGTGTTCTTTAAGGTTCAGGCCGGTTGGATGCGGCGTGACCTGACTTCTTACAGATCCCTGCTGGGAGACCAGCTTGCTGCTGAATACGAAGAGCAGTTTGCCGAAATGAAATCGAAGGGTGAGCTCAACAAGCTTGAGAACATTTCCATTCGCAAGGTCGAGATTGTTGCTGCTGGTTCTGAAAATGGTGAAGATTTTGTGACCGTTCTCTTTACTGCCAATCTGCTCGATTATACTGTGGATGACAAGACTGGCGATTTACTCTCAGGCAGCATGACCGAACCTGTGAAATTTGCCGAAGAGTGGACCTGGGCAAGATCCCTGGGGACAGAGAATTGGAAACTGGAAGGGATTAAGGAAGTCTGAGCGGAGGCCAGCTCAGAAACACCAGCCACATTTCTTTACTGTGGCTGGTGTTTCCGTGGAGCTGTTTAACAAGTTTACTTTCCCACCATTGACAAGCTCTTCCCCCTCTCTTTACGCAGTTTCTTGTTTATTGAACCCCCTGCCCCCAAAAGGACACAGAAGATAAAAAGAATATCTTTTATCCTTCAATCAATGAACGGAACCTGGCAAACTGATAAAAAGGATCATGGGGACCAGGACAGGCCTCCGGGTGGTATTGCACTGAGAACAAGGGTTCGCTGCGATGGCTGATCCCTTCAACAGTCTGATCGTTGAGATTGACATGGGTAATGTCTATTCTGTTTGGAGCAAGGGAATCGCGCTCAATGGCAAAATTATGATTTTGCGAGGTGATTTCAACCCGGCCGGTGAACAGATTTTTAACTGGATGATTACATCCGTGATGACCAAACTTCAGGCGACTGGTTCTACCTCCCAGCGCCAGACCGAGAATCTGGTGGCCGAGACAGATCCCCATGAGCGGAACTTTTCCGATCATTTCTCCCACTGCAGTGATGGCATAGGTTACTGCAGCAGGATCTGCAGGACCGTTTGAGAGAAAAACACCGTCCGGTTTCATGGCAAGGACATCCCTGGCAGGGGTCCGGGCAGGAACCAGAGTGACGACCATGCCGGAGAGCCGCAGACTGCGAAGAATATTCCACTTGATACCGAAATCATAGGCAACTATTTGCAGATCAGCAGGAGGAAGGTCTTCCGTGATGCCCCAGGAACGGCTGATGGATTCGTCTACGTCCCACTGCTGCACATTGTCACAGCTGACCCGGACAGCGTAGTCCTGATTGTCAAGCCCCACCCACTTCCGGGCAAGCGTTACAGCCTCTTCTTCTGTCAGGATTCCTGACACTGCCAGACAGCCCTTCAGTGTGCCTTTATCCCGCAGCCTGATGGTCAATGCTCTGGTGTCAATGCCGCTGATGGCAGGTACTTCGCAACGCGAAAGCCATGAGGTGAGAGATTCCTCTGCCCGCCAGTTGCTGGAGTTATTACAGTCATGAACAATCAGGCCACGGGCAAACATGCCTCTTGATTCCATATCGGATGAGTTTATGCCGGTATTGCCAATTTCAGGATAAGTCAACGTGACCAGTTGACCGCTGTAGGAGGGATCGGAGAGTATTTCCTGATATCCGGTCATGCCGGTATTAAACACTACCTCGCCCACCGTATCACGAGTAAAACCTACTGAATATCCGCGAAATATGGAGCCATCTTCAAGGGCAAGAAAAGCCTTTTTTTCCCTTTTTGCTGCCCAATTCCAGGGTTGTGATTGTGGTTCTTTCATACTATTGTACCTCCCGGCAACGTAATCCGTGGTGCATCAGAGTGATACTCCTGTAGACTACAGACTGTAATACTCTTCTTTTTCAAAGTTTCCAGGCCGTTAACCGCAGCCTGCATTCCACTTAAGGTCGTGGTAATTGGCAACCCCCGCATAATAGCCCGGCTGCGCATTTTTACGCCGTCAATCCGTGTTGTGGTGGCACCAGTTGGAATATTAATCAGCCAGTCCACCTGCTGCTCTTCAATGAGATCCAGAATATTGGGACTCCCATCTGCAATTTTAGCCACAGAGAGACTTGGGATGGAGTGGTCAGCAAGAATGCTGCTGGTACCACTGGTGGCGAAGATGGAGAAGCCCATGGCAAACAATCTGCCAGCAAGGGGGAGCATGGCTGCCTTGTCCCGGTTACGGATACTCAAAAAAATGTTGCCGCTGCCGGGGATATTGTTTCCGGCAGCCAGCTGGCTTTTATAAAAAGCAAGATCCATGGAAGGATCAATGCCCATAACCTCACCGGTGGATTGCATTTCCGGGCTGAGCTGCACATCAATCCCCGGGAAGCGGCTGAATGGTAAAACCGCCTCCTTGACACTGCAATGATCGGGAATAACTTCTTCCATAAATCCAAGTTCATCCAGGCTGTGACCAACCATGACCAGAGCAGCAAGTTTCGCAAGAGGTACTCCAATGGCCTTGCTGACAAAGGGCACGGTACGCGAGGCGCGCGGGTTGACCTCAAGCACATATACATCCCCTTCATGGACAGCAAACTGAATATTCATCAGTCCGCATACCCGAAGGCCTCTCGCCAGTGCATGGGAATGGCTTCTTATGGTTTCAGCCACTGAAACCGAGAGGCTTCGAGCCGGAATCATGCAGGCAGAATCACCG
Source organism: Deltaproteobacteria bacterium (assembly GCA_024280265.1). Classification (GTDB taxonomy): domain Bacteria; phylum Desulfobacterota; class Desulfobulbia; order Desulfobulbales; family Desulfocapsaceae; genus Desulfocapsa. Next base: position 28,293 of record JAJRQL010000056.1, on the reverse strand, counting down.
GAATGCGCACCTGCATGTTCAATATGCTCCATGACCGCAGCAACAACCGTTGTTTCACCATCCGAGATATAGTCCACATCAACCTCTACCGCGCCATCAAGATAACGGTCAATCAGCACCGGCCTGTCTTTGGAGAGCTCAACCGCTTCTGCCATGTATGCAGTGAGCATCTCTTCATCATGGACAATCATCATGGCACGTCCACCCAGCACAAAAGAGGGCCGCATCAACACCGGATACCCGATCCCTGCGGCGATGGTTCTGGCCTCACGGGCGGTAGATGCCATACCGTTTTCAGGCTGGAGAATGCCCAGCTTTTCCACCAATGTACTGAAAAAGTCACGATCCTCAGCAGCTTGGATGTCAGCAGGGCTGGTACCTATGATGGTGACCCCGTTTTTTTCAAGCCCACGGGCAAGATTCAATGGGGTCTGGCCGCCAAACTGGACAATGACACCGTCACATTTTTCGTTCCAGTAAATATGCAGAATATCTTCAAGCGTGAGCGGCTCAAAATAGAGACGATCACTGGTATCGTAATCAGTACTCACCGTTTCAGGGTTTGAATTAACCATGATGGTTTCATAACCTGCCCCCTGCAAGGCGTATGAACCATGGACGCAACAATAATCAAACTCAATTCCCTGACCGATCCGATTTGGTCCGCCACCAATGATCATGATCTTTTTTCTGTCCGTTGCTATGCTTTCATTATTCTCGCCATAGTTGGAATAAAAATAAGGGGTATGGGCTGCAAACTCTGCTGCACAGGTGTCCACCTGGGAAAACACCGGCAGGAGTTTGCACTCCATTCTGGCCTGCCGTACCTTCTCTTCTGTATCCTGTAACAGATATGCAATCTGACGGTCTGAGTAACCAAACTCCTTGGACTGCCTGAACAGCGGCAGATCCTGAGCAAGCACGCTTAGCGAACCCGCGCTCCTGACCTCTTCTTCGTAGGCGGCAAGTTCCGCAAGATGACCAAGAAACCAGGGATCCACACTGCATAGCTGGTGCACTTTTTCCATACTCCAACCTCTTTTAAAGGCCGCTCGTATCAGAAAAATCCGATCCGGCTTCGCAATACGCAGGCGGTTTTCAAGTTCTCCATCGCTCAATTTTTCAAAAGGCGCGTCTTTGCCATCAGCACCAAAGCCGGCCCTGCCGGTCTCAAGTGAACGCAGCGCCTTCTGCAAGGATTGCTTAAATGTTTTGCCAATGCTCATGGCCTCTCCGACAGACTTCATCTGCGTGCCCAGAGTGTCATCGGCTTCCGGAAATTTTTCAAAGGTGAAGCGGGGAATCTTGGTTACCACATAATCCAGAGTGGGTTCAAAGCAGGCCGGAGTTTCTCTGGTGATATCATTGCGCAGTTCATCGAGAGTATACCCAATGGCAAGTTTGGCGGCTATCTTGGCAATGGGAAACCCGGTAGCCTTGGAGGCCAATGCACTTGAACGGGAAACTCTGGGATTCATTTCAATAATGACCATCCGACCGTCTCTGGGATTCAAGGCAAACTGGACATTTGAGCCTCCGGTCTCCACTCCGATTTCACGCATGACCGCAAGAGATGCATCCCGCATGATCTGATATTCCCGGTCAGTGAGGGTCTGCACAGGTGCCACGGTAATGGAGTCTCCTGTGTGAATACCCATGGGATCAAAATTCTCAATGGAGCAGACGATCATGCAGTTATCATTCACGTCTCGCATAACTTCCAGTTCGAACTCTTTCCAACCTTGAATAGACTCCTCCACAAGTACCTCTGAAGTGGGGCTGTAGAAAAGTCCCCGGGTAACGATTTCTTCAAAGTCCTGCTCATTGTATGCGATCCCGCCACCGGTACCACCAAGGGTGAAACCAGGCCGAATTACCAAGGGCCAGACATCCAGTTCCTCTTTGATCTGGACTGCTTCTTCAAAGGTATGGGCAGTCCCACTACGTGGTAGATCAAGCCCGATATTGGCCATGGCCTCTTTAAACAGCTGCCTGTCTTCTGCTTTGCGGATGGAATGGGAGTTAGCCCCCAGCAACTCGACACCATGCTGTTTTAATACACCTTTGTCGGCAAGATCCAGGGCAAGATTGAGGGCGGTTTGCCCACCGAGAGTTGGCAGCAGAGCATCGGGTTGTTCCCTTGCGATGATAGCCTCAAGGATATCCGGCTGCAACGGTTCAATATAGGTGCGGTGAGCAAATTCCGGATCTGTCATGATGGTAGCCGGATTGGAGTTGACCAGCACAACTTCATAGCCCTCTTCCTTCAGCGCTTTACAGGCCTGTACCCCGGAATAATCAAACTCGCAGGCCTGACCGATGATAATGGGCCCGGAACCAATGAGCATAATTTTCTGTATGTCTGTACGTTTTGGCATTTTCTATCTCTTTTATCCGCTAATTTAAATTATCACCTGCTTGAATGTCGATCCATGAAAAAAAGGCAAAAAAAAGGTCGAAGATCGCTTATATAACCCAGCGATACTTCGACCTTCTATTCCAGATCACACTCTCTGAAGAGTCTGCCTGGACATGGTGTCGTCTCTATGTCTTTGGTGAAAAAAAATCCGCTCGGAATTATTCCTGCCGAAATTTCCTTACATTCCTCTCAGGTCTCCACCAATATTCAATTCACAAACAGCACTATAAATGGAGGTATAGAAATGTCAATCTAATCTTGATCCTTATAAGCAGGAGAAATGCTTAATTTGAAAAAATAACCTTTCGCAGGTAACTAAACTGTTTTTGTTCTGGCAATCTGCCTTACTCGCATTTATAATCAAAATGGATCTACATTTGTTGGTCCCACAAGGTAACAGTTCGGTTTTTACGAAAAGAAATATTTGTATTTTCTATTGGTCACAACTGGTAATCTGTATTAATCTCTCCTCGTGGTTGGATTAAATTACCCCTCAATGCAAGCAACTAAAGGATAGACTCATGGATAGCTCTACGCTTCTCGGTATTACAACCTTTGCATACCTGCTGGCTGCAATCATTTATATCGGCCTCTTTGTTTTTAAAGCGAAGAAATTTGACTCCGTGGCAACCGCGGTAACAGTTTTTGCTCTTCTGATCAACACCGCAGGTATTGGCCTGAGATGGGTTGAGTCGCATCAGATGGGAATTGGTTATGCCCCTTTGTCAAATATGTACGAATCACTGGTTTTTTTCTCCTGGTCCATTGCTGTTTTCTACCTGGGCCTCGAACATAAGTATAAAAATCGCTTTCTTGGCGCCTTTGCCATGCCATTTGCGGCAGCGGCAATGCTCCTGGCTGAGATGAAAAACCCAGAAATCAGACCCCTTGTACCAGCCCTGCAGAGCAACTGGCTTATTGCCCATGTGGTCACCTGCTTTATTGGATACGCGGCCTTTGCAGTGGCCTCTGGTTTCGGTTTTGTCTACCTCCTGAAAGACAGACAAAAAGCAAAGGGCACTGAAGGCGCATTTCTGTCACAGCTCCCCCCCCTGAAAACCCTTGACGACATCATGCACAAAACGCTGGTAATCGGATTTCTCTGGTTGACAGCAGGTATCATAACCGGTGCCATCTGGGCAAACTCTGCCTGGGGAACCTACTGGAGCTGGGACCCCAAGGAGACTTGGTCGCTTATCACATGGTTTGTCTACGCCACAGCCTTACATGCCAGATTTACCAGAGGATGGGGCGGATACAGAATTGCCTGGTTTGCCATCGTAGGATTTATCTCAGTGATGTTTACCTACTACGGAGTAAACTTCCTCCTGTCAGGCCTGCACAGTTATGGTTGATAATGATTAACTCAGTCAGTCAGAACATAGCATTTTTCTATCAATGTTCCCTCTTGATATTTTAGTAAAGGGGGTATTCGCTTCGCTCTCGTAAAAACTCTTCACCTCCTTCGTTGCTTCACATTGTCAATTATTACGACGCACCCTAATACGCCAAAATAATTGACAATGTTTACACATCGGATGTGAAATTTTTCGAAGTCTACGCTTATCTGCTTAGTCATCTACAACTGGAGGTTTTTACAAGCTTGTCATGTTTGATATTTTTTACAGGAAGGCAGAGAAAATGAAGACAGCTTTTTCAAGTCGAACAAGAGCGCCCCGGCGTTCTATCTTTCTGAGGACTTTCAGGATTTGAGGTGGTGTAATTGTATCTATTTGCAAATGCCCAATCAGGGGGAAAGCATCGTGAAGCAAAGTTGCATAAACAGCATCAGCATGCTTTTTGCTCCAACTCTCTCCTTGTAGGTCAATCCATTCATTGGCAACATATTCAAAAGTTGTTTTGCCTAAGTTTTTTTCAGCCTCTTCAATTTCCCGAAGCTGCTGCATTTTTTTTCTACGCTCTTGAGCTGGATTAACCCCAATCTTTACCTGCTCTCTTGCCTTTGTCCTGGCATTTCTAGCCTGTTCAAGACTCATCTGTGGATATGCCGAGGGTAAAAGTAGATTCTTTTCTATTTACCCGAAAACGGTATCTCCATGTTTTGGTGCCGGACAGTGCCACGTGGAGATACAGGCCGTGTCCATCAGGTAGTTTGCACGGTTTACCGGTTGCTTTTGCATTACGAACTTCTAAAGCTGTAAGCTTCGCCATTCCAATCCCTCCTGGCGGGTATAAATAGTACGGGTATTTGGTTCCTTTCGGATGTACCCGCTTTTATACTAGGAAGTAAAGAGATTTTATAGGAAGCCGCAGGAAAAGAAAAACCCGCAAACCGTTTCCGGTTGCGGGTTATCGGGAATTTATGGGAATTCCCAGGTATAACAAATGGTGCCGAAGGCGAGAATCGAACTCGCACGACCGTGGGCCACTGCCCCCTCAAGACAGCGTGTCTACCAGTTCCACCACTTCGGCACACAATTCTATAACTTTTTATTCCTGAGCTTTTGGAGCCTCCGGAGCAGGTGCTTCTTCAGGTGCCACTGTTGGCATCGGAACAATCTGTTCTCCAGCAGCTTCTGCTTTTTTCTCAACCATGACTGCCTGAGGTACAGCATCCATCATCGACCCGGTACTTGAGGTGGATGAGAAATAGGCAAGGCTCACAGATGTTATCATAAAAACGATTGCAGATATAGTCGTAATTTTATTCATCAGGGGTACAGGGCCCTCTGCGCCTAAAAGCGACTGACTGGACCCGCCACCACCAAATGCCGCTCCTGCATCAGCGCCTTGTCCGTGCTGGAGAAGAACAATGATGATCAGAAAGAGACAAACTGATATATGAGCAACTGTTAAGATGGTTGTCATTTTTTTTGAATAAGGTCTCAGCTAAAATTTATTATTCGACAAAAGGATTCAGCATCCAGTGCCGCACCGCCGACAAGCGCTCCGTCTATGTCGGGTTGCGCCATAAGTTCGTCAACATTGTCAGGTTTAACCGAGCCACCATACAATATTCTAACTGAGTCGGCAATATCTTTTTCAAACATTTCTGCTAATAATTTCCTGATAAAGGCATGAACTTCCTGAGCCTGCTCCTTAGTAGCTGTTTTTCCAGTGCCAATTGCCCACACCGGCTCATAGGCCACAACAACTTTTTTCATACTTTCCGGAGCCACACCTGCAAGACCGGCTTTCACCTGCTCCTCGAGCACTTCAAAAGTTCTGTCACCCTCGCGCTCCTCCAGGGTTTCCCCGACACAAAAAATGGCAATCAGCCCAAATTTCACAGCACCCTGAACACGCCTGTTTATAATTTCAGCGTCCTCATGAAAAATCTGTCTCCTTTCGGAATGGCCTATGATGGCGGCTCTGCCACCAACAGATGTAACCATGGTCGGCGAAATCTCGCCAGTGAATGCCCCCTGTTCCTCCCAGCAAACATTTTGGGAAGCGAGCAGGACATTACTCCCGTGCAGAACATGGGCCACTTCACTGAGTACTGTGTACGGAGGGGCAAGCAAGACATCGCGATCTGTTACTCCGACGGAACATTTCCCTATTTCGGCCGCCAACTGACATGCATCAATCACCGTTGTGTGCATCTTCCAGTTTCCGGCAAGCAATGGTCTTCGATTCATTCTGTCTCCATTTCACGCATTTGATTAGTGGAATTCACCTCAAGCTGCCAGCACTTCAACACCCGGCAAGGTCTTTCCCTCCATAAGTGTCAGAAAAGCGCCACCACCGGTGGACATATACGAAATATTGGCAGATTCTCCGGATTTCTTCACGGCCGCATTGGAATCCCCGCCACCGGTTATTGACAGGGCGTGGGATGATGCAACACTCTGACACATGGCCATGGTTCCCCTGGCGAAGGCATCCATCTCAAAGGCACCCATGGGGCCATTCCAGACTATGGTGCGGGCATCTGTGAGTGCCTCCTGAAAATAAACCGTGCTTGCAGGCCCGATATCAAGCGCCATCCAACCTGCCGGGATATCACGAAACGTCACATTTTTGGTCACAGCATTCGCTGCAAAGCTGTCTGCTGCCACAAAGTCCACCGGAAAATACAACTTCACCCCTTTTCCTTCTGCCTTCGCCACAAATTCACGGGCTGTTTCCAAAAGATCATCTTCCGTTTTGGAGGCCCCCATATCCACCCCCTGACTCTTCAGGAAAGTATTGGCCATGGCACCGCCAATGATCATGGAATCAACCTTATCCAGCATGTTTTCCAGGGCGCCGAGCTTGGAAGAGACCTTAGCACCACCAACAAGGGCCACCAGAGGACGAACCGGAGTATCCATAGCCTTGTGGAAAAAATCCATCTCTGTCTGCAACAGCAGGCCGGCTGCCTTTTCAGAGACATATTTCGGAATCCCCACAACTGAGGCGTGAACCCGATGGGACACGGCAAAGGCATCATTAATGTACACATCAGCCATCCGTGCCACCTGCTCAGCAAAGACCGGATCGTTCTCCGTCTCCTCCTTGTGAAAACGAAGATTTTCGAGCATGATCACCTCTCCCGGTTGCATTGCCGCTACCAGAGATTCGCTCTCTGCACCCACGCAACCAGGGGCAAGTCGTACGTCGAGTCCAAGGATAACTGCAAGGTGACTGGCCGCAGGAGCCAGGCTGAAATCCATCACCCTTTCACCTTTGGGGCGTCCCATGTGCGAGCAGAGGATCAGTTTCGCACCCTTATCCAGAATATAATTAATGGTGGGCAGAGCCATCCGGATACGAATATCATCGGTGATATTCCTTTCTGTATCCATGGGTACGTTAAAATCCACCCGTACCAGAACCCGCTTACCACTAAGGTCAAGATCACGAATCGTATTCATGCAGTTAATTCCAATAAATAGTTATTTTTAGTGCCTTACCCCATAAAAACTGCAATAAAAAAAGAATATCTGAGAGTGATACAATATTAATATGTTACAACTAACATCAAGGCACTTACTTGCAGTTTATCTGTGTTAGAGTTACCACCAAAGCACTTATGCAGCAACTCTAAAAAGTTTTCCGACTTGTCTCGTCAGTATATGGTGACCCAGCCAACCTGCACGCAAGCACATGGGCATCATCAACCGGGTACTTATAATAATTCCTGCGCACCCCAACTTCCGAAAAACCCAGCTTTGCGTAGAGCGCAAGGGCCGGCACATTTTGAGAACGCACCTCAAGAAAAAGCTGTTCCATCCCTTTGGCGGCAAAGAACTGCTGCAACGCCTGCAGCAGAGCACAGGCAACTCCAGCCCTGCGTCGCCCTGAATGAACCGTTACCTTCAAAAGCTCCGCTTCCCTACCAATACCAAAGCCACAACACCAGCCAAGCAACTCACCGGCCACCCTCTCAGCTACGAGGGAAATCCCGGCCTGACGCTGCAGTTCCGCCACGACCTGCTCTCTCTTCCAGGCGGACAGCACAGAGGCCTCCAGGGCCGTGACGCAATCAAGATCCTCAACGACCAGATGGCGGACAATCATCCCTAAAGCAACTTCTCAGCAACAGATACTGTCAGATCTCCCAGGGTATTGGTGTAACTACCCAGCTCGTTATCATACCAGGCATAGACAACCGCCTGGGTCACAGGAACATTGAGGATGTGCTCGGCACCCACATCAAGGGAACAGCTTTTCAGCTTCTGCAGATTCACAGAGATGGAGGCTGTACGGGTATGGGTCTCTGTCCCTTCAATCACTGCAGCGTCCTGGGGAACACCGATTATATCCGAGGAGACATTCTGCTCTTCAGTATACTCGAGATAGGAGCTGTTCTCGGCATACTCACGATAGATGGAATTAATCCTATCCCGCTTCATGGGATTATCCAGATCATCCTGGAGATTCAAGACCAGAACAATCAATGATCCGGTAGAAGTGGGAATACGCACTGACTCTGCTATAAAACCGATGGACTTCATCTCGGGTATCACCAGGCCCAGAGCCTTGGCGGCCCCGGTAGTGGTAAGAATGATATTGTTCAGGATTGAGCGGTTCTTTCTCAAATCAGCAGCGCCTGACTTTGGCAGAGTATCAAGGACCTTCTGGCTCCCTGTTGCAGCATGAACCGTAACCATGGATGCACTGAGGAAGTTCTCCGCACCCACTGACTCCATCAGAGGCTTAATCATGTAAGAGAGACAGGTGGTGGTGCAGGAAGCAGCCGAAATCAACGCATGACGTGACGGATCATAATCCTCATCGTTGATCCCCATGACAGCCGTCACAGCATCATCAGGCATATCAAGACCTTTGGATTTGATCTTGAAGGGTGCTGAGAGCATGACCTTTTCGGCACCAGCCTGCAAGTGCCCCCGCAATGCCCCCCAGTCCGCATCCGCATCTGCTGTGGGATCGGTAAAAGCACCTGTGGTGTCAACCACCAGTTTCACATTGTTTTCCTGCCAGGCGATATCTTTGGGATTTCGGGCAGTACGAAGGAATTTCACAGGAACACCGTTAATCACCATGGTCCCAGTTTCTTCATTCACCTCTTCAATAACACGGCCGCCCTTGTGACCATGAAGATAGGTACCGAGCCGCCCAAAGGAGGAATCCCGCTCGACGGAGGCAGCAAGATCATTCAACCCCTGACCAATCTCACGACCAACGTTAATCACAATTTCTGAAAAATGTTTCCTCGAAACATGATGCCAAAGGGATAGTTTCCCAATCCGACCCATGCCGTTTAAACCTAATATCATGACAATGCTTCTCCGGTAGAGGTATGGTATTTCAGTCCGGCCAGCGTAAACCAGACAATATCAAACAGTTCTGAACCCTGCAGGAGCCAAGCTTTTCCCTTCCCCTTTGGGTATCCGTTCTATATACTGTATATTAAATGATTCTTCAAAGATTAAACATAATTGATATAAAAATTCATTCTCTTTGATCCATGCAATTTGAAACGCCTTTACAACCAGCCACCCTGATAATACGCTACAAACGTTTTCTTGCAGACGTGACAACACAGCAGGGCCAGGAAATCACGGTACATTGCCCCAATTCCGGCTCCATGCGAGGCTGTTCAACTCCAGGAAGCCCCGTGATGCTCTCCACTTCTCCCAACCTCAAACGCAAGTACCCGCAGACCCTTGAGATGGTCAAAGAAGGGGACACCTGGATTGGAGTGAACACCATGCTCACCAACAAGATTGTTGCCGAAGCCATCCTTGAGGGACGGATCAAAACGCTGCAGAATATTGACAAACTGACAAGGGAAGTGACCACCTCAAAGTCAAGTCGTCTCGACCTGCTCCTGAAACGGGGAGATGAAAAGATCTATGTGGAGATCAAAAACTGCTCCCTTGTGGAGGATGGCTGGGCAACCTTCCCCGATGCAATCACCGCAAGAGGGACCAAACACCTCAACGAACTGGCAGACCTTGTGGCCAAAGGACACCGGGGAGTGATCTTCTTCTGTATCCAGCGAACGGATGCAGAAAAATTCAGACCTGCGGCTCACATCGACCCGCTCTACGCCAAAACCATGGCAGAGGTCAATAAAAAAGGGGTGGAAATTCTGGCTTACCAGACAGAAATCGGCCCCGAATCCATAATTGTTAATACCCCCATCCCCTGCTTGCTCAAATAGAGCACGACAGATATAAACATGACAACAGCAAAAAACAAAAAAGCGGTCATCCTCTTCAGCGGTGGCCTTGATTCCAGCACAGTTCTGGCCATTGCCCAGAAAGAAGGCTACTCCTGTTACTGCCTCAGCTTCCAGTACGGTCAGAAACAGACCGTGGAACTTGAAAAGGCCCGGCAGGCAGCCGTTGCCAGCAAGGTCAGCAGCCACCTGGTTCTCAACCTTGATCTGGATAAAATTGGCGGTTCCGCCCTCACTGACGACATCGAGATCCCCAAAGACCGGAAAGAGGATGGCAGCATCCCTGTCACCTATGTGCCTGCAAGAAACACCATATTTCTGTCCCATGCCGTGGCCTGGGCCGAGGTACTCGGAGCAAAGGATATATTTATAGGGGTAAATGCCGTGGACTATTCCGGCTATCCGGACTGCCGCCCGGAATTTCTCGAAGCCTTCAGCAGGATGGCAAATCTGGGAACCAGGGCAGGAGTGGAAGAAGAAGAAAAACTCCGTATCCAGGCGCCACTACTTAGAATGAGTAAGGCGGAAATCATCAGGACAGGCATGAAACTCGGGGTGGATTATGCAAAAACACACAGCTGCTATGATCCCGCAGGAGACAAGGCCTGTGGCAGGTGCGACGCCTGCATCCTCCGCAGCAGGGGATTTCATGAGGCCGGCGTCAGTGACCCCACAGAGTACGCGGGCAATCAGACAGCAGCCTGATAAAAGAAACTGACTCATCCTTTCTGGACAGGCACTAACTCAACTCATTGTGAGTAATCCTGCTACCCATGACAGTCAGTACCGCTTTGCCCTGGAATGTCCAATCCAGAAAGGGGGAGTTCTTCCCTTTGGACAGAATGGATCCCTCAGTGAAAACAAACTCCCTGTCCGGATCAACTACGGTAACATCAGCAACATTTCCCTCTGCAAGATTTCCACCGGTAACCTTCAGGATACGGGCAGGAGCCACGGACATCAACTCCACCAGCCGTGCCGCATCAATAAGCCCGTCCCGCACCAGAGCAAGTGACAGGGCCAGGGATGTCTCAAGTCCGATGATGCCATTGGCAGCCCGATCAAACTCCAGCTCTTTCTCAAGAACCGAATGGGGTGCATGATCTGTGGCAATGGCATCAAAGGTACCATCCTGCAGACCTTTTATTATGGCCATCCTGTCCCCTTCGGTACGCAGGGGAGGATTCATCTTGGCATTTGTGTTGTAATCGGCCACCGCCTCTTCGGTGAGGGTGAAATAATGCGGCGTTGTTTCGGCGGTCAGCCTCACCCCTCGCGCCGTGGCCTGACGAATCAATTCTGTGGCTGCAGCAGTACTCACATGGGCAATATGAGTATGCTGCCCGGTGAGTTCCGCCAGGGCAATCTCGCGATATACCATGATGGCCTCAGCAGCAACGGGGATTCCACGCAGCCCAAGGCGGGTGGAGACAACCCCTTCATTCATTGAGCCATTTCGGCTGAGCGCGATTTCTTCAGAATGAGATATCACCAGCAGTTCGTGACTGCCTGCATATTCCATGGCGCGACGCATCAGCTGACTGTCCAGCACCGGAAGACCATCATCGGTCACCGCAACGACTCCAGCTTCTTTCAATTCGCCATACTCGGCAAGTCCCGTCCCCTTACTGCCGGCGCTGATGGCACCAACAGGATACACCCTTGCGGAACCTTTCTCCGCAGTTGCTTCAAGAATAAGCTGAGTAACCGAAGCACAATCATTCACAGGACGGGTATTTGGCATACAGGCCACAGCGGTAAAACCTCCGGCTGCAGCAGCTCTAGTTCCGGACTCGACGGTTTCCTTGTACTCTTCGCCCGGCTCACGCAGATGCACATGCATATCAATCAACCCGGGGACAATCCATTTCCCCTGAAGATCAAAGCTGATGCAGTCTTCAGGATGCTTCTGCTGCGCCGGAACAATAAGACCATCCTGCAGCCAGATTTCTCCGATAAAATCGCGGTCAGCTGCCGGATCAAGAACACGGCCATTCTGAAGAATTATGGTTTTAGCTCTTGTCATTTTATTCTGTTCCCTCCTGCCCCATCACCAGATAGAGTAACGCCATGCGAACCGCGACACCGTTGGTAACCTGCTCCAATATAACCGATCCTGCCCCATCAGCGACATCCGGATTCATCTCAACGCCGCGATTGATGGGACCGGGATGCATGATAAGGGCATCGGGCCGGGCATGTTTTTCAAGCAGGGCACGATTAATCCCGTAAAACTGTGCATACTCTCTCAAGGAAGGGATCAGAGGATCGTCCTGCCGCTCCTTCTGAATACGCAGCGCCATAATCACATCCGCATCACTGACAGCCTCGGCAACAGAGGTGCAGACCTGTGCCCCAAGCGACTCGACCATGGCGGGCATAAATGTGGCAGGACCGGCCACCCGCACCTTGGCACCAAGTTTTGTGAAGGCAAGGATATTGGAATGGGCAACCCTGCTGTGTGCAATATCACCCACAATGGCAATGATAAGCCCTTCAATCTTTCCCTTATGCTCGCGCACTGTCATGGTATCCAGCAGAGCCTGACTGGGATGCTCGTGGGTCCCGTCACCTGCATTGATAATAGATGCATCCACATGACGGGCAAGGAGCCCAGGAGATCCGGAACTGCCATGACGAATAATAATAATATCGGGGCTCATGGCCTGAAGGTTTCTGGCCGTATCAATTAGGCTTTCCCCTTTGGTGGCGGAGCTTGTGGATGCGGCGATATTAAAGGTATCGGCACTCATCCGTTTCGCAGCAATCTCAAAGGAGAGGCGAGTTCTTGTCGATGGCTCAAAGAAAAAGTTGATAATGGTCTTTCCCTTAAGTGTGGGAACCTTCTTAATTGGGCGATTGGATATCTCCTTAAAGGAGATGGCAATATCGAGAATGTAGAAAATATCCGCAGCAGAGAGCTGTTCAATACCTAGAATATGCTTATGCTCAAATCGATAATCTTTGTTCATATTTCCCTTCTTCTCCTGATCAGCGAACCAGATCGCCGATACGACTCCAGCGAATGGAGGCAAAGCGGTCAATGGACATGAGGGGCTCACTGAGATCCCAGGACCAGTATAGTATAAAGGCCTTGCCGAGAACATCGTTCATATCAACGAACCCCCAGAAACGACTATCATAACTGTTATCCCTGTTGTCTCCCATCACAAACAGGGAGTCCACCGGGACTTTCACCGGCCCCATATTATCACGGGGACCTGCAGAGGCTGGCAGGATATCAGGGTCGGTGTAATGGGCATGCGGGTTATTGACAGCTTCTCCATTTACGAAAAGCTGCTTGTTTTTGATTTCAATGGTGTCACCTGCAACACCAACCACCCTCTAATATAGTCAATGGCTCTGTCTTCAGGAAACCGGAACACAATAATTTCATCTCGCTGCGGATCCTTCCAGGGAATCAGTATCCAACCGGTCTTTGGCATCTTCACCCCATAAATAAACTTATTCACCAGCAGATGATCGCCTATCTGCAGGGTTGGCAGCATGGATCCGGAAGGAATCTTAAAGGCCTGGACGATAAAACTTCTAATAAAGAGAGCAAGAATAATCGCAATGATGATTGCTTCGGCATACTCACGTACCACTGATTTCTCTGATTTCACACCACCCACAATCAAATTCCCCGCTCAATAGAATTTATCTTCACTTTGACACAGCTTAACATCGTCGACAAAAATACTCGAAAGTAACATCTATTTCAAGACACCAGCCTAAATAGTTACTACAAAGAAAATAAATTCAGTGGTTTCAGCCAATAGGGCAAAAAAATGCAACTATACCATATAGTGAGCCATGCCCCGGACAAACAGCTATATATGGTGCAAATTTGCCGCACCAGCCCTACCTCCATTTCTTAACTACTTGTTTTAGCAGCAAGAAAATATCAACTTTCCACCACACCTCCTTGACAAACACTTTTTTTTGTGTCCTTAATATAGTCTAGTCAGCAATGCCCGTAATCAAATGAAACATTAAGATAGCGGATATTATTACCTTTATAACCAGACAAGACTACTACCCATGAACCTGCCTTTTCTTTCCAATGAAGACCTTGTGGTCGGTATCGACATCGGCTCGCATGCTATTAAAGTCTGCCAGTTGAAGCGAACCGATAAGGCCTATGCAGTCGTCAACCTTGGCAGTGCAACTCTGCCAGAAGGGGCAGTGGATGACGGTACCCTGAATGACGCTGAGATTGTAGGCAAGACCATTGCCGAGCTGTTCAAAAACCTCAAGATCAAGAAAAAGAAAGTCGGCTTTTCCATATCCGGCTACTCGGTGATTGTAAAGAAGGTCAACCTGGCTGTGATGTCGTAAAAAGACCTTGAAGAGCATATCCTCTCAGAAGCTGAGCAGTACATTCCTTTTGACATTGATGATGTCTACCTCGATTTTCAAGACCTCAAAACCAACGATGAAGGCCTTGACCGGACAGACGTCATGCTGGTAGCCGCAAAAAAAGAGATCGTTGATGATTATCTTGAGATGCTAGAAGACCTGAATCTCAAACCGGTAATAGTGGATGTTGATGGATTTGCCCTTGAAAACACCTATGAGTACAATTACCCCAAGGAGGAAAATGTAGCTCTTGTGGATATTGGCGCCTCAAAGATGAATATCAATATCATCTCCAATGGAGTTTCCGTTGTGGCCCGAGATATCGTGGTCGGGAGCCGACAGCTGACTGAACAGATACAGATCGCCTTTGACCTGGAGTTTGAAGAGGCCGAGGCCTTAAAACTTGGCCATATCCCGGCTGAGGAAAAGCAGGAAGAAATTGCAGATATCTTTTCAGTAACCTGCACCCAGTGGGTCCTTGAGATTAAAAAAGCGATAGACCTGTACCATTCAAATCATCAGGACGCCCCTCTGGGCAGACTGGTACTCAGTGGCGGTGGTTCTAAGGTTTCCGGGCTCGTTGACTTTTTGGCCAATGAAACCGGGTTACCTGTGGAGCTGTTTAATCCATTCAGTAACATGACCGCTAATTCGAAAAAAATTGACCCAGATTATCTGATTAATATTGGGCCGGAGATGGCAATTGCTACAGGAATCGCCATTCGTCCTTCAGTGATATAGGCCAGTAATTATGCTAAGAATTAATCTCCTTCCCATACGCCAACTGAAGAAACGTGCCAAAGCACGCAATCAGATCGTGAGCTTCGTTACCCTGCTCGTCTTTCTGCTCCTTATCCTGGGGGCGGTTGGTTTTCTTCAGTCAGTAAAGATAAAAAGTATCGAGACTTCAATCGCATCCCTGGAGAAAGAAAAGAAGAGATACGATCCTATTATTGCCAAGATGAAAAAAATGGCCAGTGAGAAAGATGCACTGCAGACCAAAATCGATATCATAAAGAAGCTCAAAAGAGACTCGGCAATCACCGTTCGCATCCTTGATGAAATAGCTAAAAAGGTTGATTCCAAACGGATGTGGCTGAAGAGCCTGAAACAGAGTGGCTCCCGCCTGTCACTGAGTGGTGTGGCCTTGGACAACAGGACCATTGCCCAGTTTATGGATGCATTGAAAGAATCTGTATTTATCAGTTCTGTAAACCTCTCCAACGCTTCACTGGCTAAGGTGTCAGGCCGTGATTTGAAAAGATTCGAACTGGCGTGTACAATTATCAGTCCCAAGGTAGCATCTCAGGACAAAGCAACCAAGAACTCACAGTAAAAACTGCGGTATATGAAAAAGACTAACGCTTTTGCGACCTTCATAGACGAAAAATACATCCCGCTTGATAAAAAGCTGAAGATTACTATTGCAGTGGTTCTTTTTCTGCTTCCTGTGGTTCTCTTTTACTTTCTGCTTTTCCAACCCCAGATGGAGAAAAGCAGCAGACTGGAAAAACAGAAGGAAAATATCATCAACGAGCTCCAGGTTGCCAAAAATAAAGCAGCCAACAAGGGAAAACTCGAAGAAGAACTGGCAGCAATGGCTGCCCTTTTTGAGGAGACTGCGACACTGCTTCCCAAGGAAAAAGAAATTCCAAGTCTGCTCACCAACATCTCAGCTCTGGGCAGAGGATCAGGACTGGATTTTCTTACCTTTAAACCTGTTGCCGAGATTCCAAAAGATTTCTACTCAGAGATTCCCATCGAGATCAAAGTACGGGGTCCTTATCATAACATGGGCAGTTTTCTCGATCAGGTCAGTAAACTCGACCGTATTGTGACAGTGACCAACATCAATATGGGCGGACCCAAAAAAGACGGTGGCGAAATGCTGCTGGAATCAAGTTGTCGCCTGGTAACTTACCAGTTCACAAATAAGAAACTTGAAAAGCCGGATGACAAGAAAAAGAAGAAAAAGAAAAAACGTCGGAACTAACAGTCTATCATGAAAAATTCAACTCTCCCAACAAGGCGACTGCTGAGCAGGACACTGCCGGTTCTGCTCCTTGGCATTGCCTGTACCGTAACAACGACTCAGGCGGCTGTTCCCAAACAACAGGAAATTCCCGCTACCTCCCCGCAGAAAGTCAACGAGTCTCCGGTTCAGTCATCAGATGCCGTTTTTGAATATCGAATTGAAAACAGACCTGATCCTTTTGTACCGTTCATAACGGAAAAAGCTACCTCCACCAATATCAATGAAATCATCCCCGTTGCTGAGCAGCTCTCCGGTATGCAACTGTTTGAGCCAGGGCAGTTAAATCTTGTCGCCATAGTTATGGTTGAAGACAAGGATTTCGCCATGGCTGAAGACACGACGGGCAAGGGCTATATTCTGCACCCGGGGATGAAAATTGGGAAACGCGGTGTTATCACTGCAATCCAGAGCAATCAAGTCATCGTCGAAGAAACCGCCTTTACCAGAGCAGGCAAAAAATTAACAAATAAAATCGTAATGCTCCTCAAGAAAGAGGGAGAAGAATAAACAATGTATAAGAAACTTTCCGCATACTCTTTGGCCGTTTTCTGTTCTCTCTTCCTTCTCATGGCAACAGTTGCCCAGGCCGCAAATCAGCCTGCTGAAAAGGGGGGCTACAATATCAGGGACATCCAGGCCGATCTGATGGACAACAGCCTCCTCATTGTGCTGAAGGGTGACAGCGCTCCTGCCTACACCATGTATGAGTTGTTTTCGCCGACGCGCCTGGTTGTCGATATTGCCGATGCAAATCTGGCCGCAACCATTAATGCTGCTGACATTCTCCCTGCAAACGGGTTTGCATCCATGAAAATCACAACTCTTGCAGAACAGAATCCCCAAATTACCCGCTTTGAGATAACCCTTGCTGAAAGTCATTCCTACAAGGTGGATCGCCTTGAGAATGACTTGTCAATTCGTCTCTTGCCTGCAGACCCTGCAGCCACTCCGGTTCCAGTTGCCAAAACTGGGAAACAGCCTGCAGCGACCGATCAAAAGCCTGCCAAGATCGAGGCAGTACAACTTCCAGAATCACCGGTTACTGCTGAAAAATACCCTGCAGCTGCATCCGACCCGACTCTTGACGCCCTGATAGATTCTTCTGAGTCTGCCTTGACCGCCAGTGCAGCCAATACCGGCGAGACCGTCACCGCAGCTGAAGCCATGCAGGATTCATTTGAGTTTTCCGGCTATAAGGCGACCCGTATCAGTGTTGATTTCTATAAGATTGACCTCCACAATGTATTTCGACTGTTTCGTCAGATCAGTGATATCAATCTGGAGGTAGACGAGTCAGTGAGCGGTTCCCTGACCCTTGCGTTAAATGATGTTCCATGGGATTTCGCTCTCGACATCATCCTCAATCTGAAAAACCTCAAAAAAGAAGAACGTCATAACACTCTCGTTATCTATCCTGCCAAGATGGAATTTGCCTGGCCCGAGAGGGCAGCAGATAATCTTACCTTTAAAGCGGATACAGAAGTGATTGAGCAGGAAGCTCTTATTATCCGGCAATCTACCAACCAGTCTGCAGAAATAATGCAGGCCAAAGAATTGCTCCGCCGCGCCAAGATTGAAGAAGACAACGATGACATTGAAGATGCCGCCGCCCTGTATGAGAAAGCCTTTAAACTGTGGCCTCAGAATACCAAGATTTCCAACAGGCTTGCTGTGATCTACCTTGTGACTCTTCGAATGAATGCTAAATGTGTCTATTTTGCCAAAGAAACACTCAAAATTGACAAGAACAATCACCAGGCCGCACTCTATGCAGCCATTGCTTCTGCCAATATGGAACAGATTCCCCAGGCAATGGAATATTTTGCCCAAAGCATCACCGGTGAACCACCCCTGAAAGAAGCCCTTATCAGCTATGCTGCTTTCAGTGAAGAAAAAGGCCAGCCTGAGGCCGCCCTGAAACTTCTCAATAAGTACTCAGAGAATTACAGCGACACTGTGGGCACCATGGTTGCAAAAGCCAGGTTGCATGATGTCATGGGCCAGACTGAAAAGGCTACTCAGCAGTACAAGGCACTTCTATATTCCGGTTACCAGCTGGTTCCCGGATTAAAAAAATATATTCGTGGCCGTATTGCCATGAACAGCGATCAGATTGAAAAATAACTCACCGACCAATACTATAGAGATGAATCAAAAACTATCTTTTCCAACGCCCAAGGGGTTTTCCATGAAGCTTCAAAAACCAGTAGTGCAGCTGAGCTGCCTTCTTACCCTGACTTTCTTTCTTTCATCCTGTGTACCTGATAAAACAGAACCTGAGGTTGACATTCCTGATGCTCCTCCTGCCCCTGTGCAAAAGGTTGAAAAACAGAACCGCTTACCTGTCCAATACACCAAGCCTACCTATATGGTTAACAGTGGCGACCAGGAAAGTCTCTCAGAAGTGGCTGAGGATGTAACCTTGAAGGTTGGAGCATCTATCCGCTCGACACAGGGTCCCCAACCCTTATGGGATATCCTGAAACGACTTGCGGCTCTTAAAAAGATGAATGTCTCCTGGGCCAGTGATGTCGATCAGAGCGTGCTCGTCGATGTTGATATCAGTGCTAATGATGATTTCTACGAGGCCATTGACAACCTGCTGCGTCAGGTAGACTACTACCATGAGATGAAGGGTTCCACCATAGTTGTACGCTACAAGGAAACCCGGCAGTTTCATATCGCCATGCCGTTTACCAGGCAACTTTATGAGATGGCAACCGGTGGTGACGTGCTTGGCAGTAATGACACAGCAAGTAACATCGAGGGTACTATTCGCCTTGATTCCAAGGGCAATGAGTTTGATATCTGGTTGAACATCCAGGACAATATCGATGCCATCCTGGACACCTGGTCAACTTCGCCAACCCTTGAAGTACCGACAGACACTACTGCAGTAGAAGCAGATGGCACCACGCCAGCTGACACAGGTGCTACCAGGGTCACCCGGCAGGTTTCTACATCCGGAAACAGATACACCATCGACAAACCTGTTGGGCTTATCACCGTTCATGCCCCACGGCCCCTGCTCGACAAGCTGGAAGTTTATTTTGACAACCTCAAAAATGAGCTCTACAAGCAAGTTTCCATCGAAGCCAAGATAATCGAAGTACAACTCAACGATTACTCCTCCATCGGCCTCAACTGGAATATGCTGCTGCAGAATCTCACCGTTGGTGGTGATATGCAATTTAGCAGGACTCGCACCGAAAACAGAACAGATAATACAATCTACAGGGATGACAGCTGGGGACGGAATATTTCTGACGTAAGAAATACTGCTGTTGATGCTACCGGGATAACTACGACGACCCGAGCAATTACTGACACTGCGACATCGGCTGCAAACTCCGCCATTAATACTTCCACCAATATTGCAACCATTATAACCGGTGGTGGTGCCGCAGCCATTTCCCTTGCCGCCTTCACCTTTGACACCTTTCTCAACGCAGTAAAAGAGCAGGGTCAGACGACCATTCTCTCCAATCCGAAGTTAAGCGTCTTGAACGGTCAACCTGCACTTATCACCGTTGGACGTAATGTGACCTATATCGATTCCATCGAATCCGATGTGAACAACGATACCGGGACCATCTCCTACACCGTTGAAACCCAGCGGGTACTTTCTGGCGTTGGCCTGGCACTCACTGCCAACATCCTCGACGATAAGGAGATCATCCTTAGCCTGGTACCGGTAACATCACAGCTTGAAGAGCCCATTGAATACAGGGATGTCGGCCTGGGACAGGTTGGACTTCCTATCATCAATGTTCGCGAAATGAGTACCACCGTACGGGTGAAAGATGGCGAGATGCTGGTTATCGGTGGACTGATATCAAGCGTTGATGATACTGACGGCAACTTTGTTCCCGGTACTTCCAGTATCCCGTTTTTCAGATACCTCTTTGGTTATGAAGAAAAGACAGCTAGAAAACGAGAGCTTATCATTTTACTGAAACCACGTATCATATGAGCCTTTCGATAAATTTTAATACCACGATTTAACAAGAATTCTCAGGAGAAAATTATGCAGAAGTTCAAATACCTCATCTATCTGCTGTCAGCGGTACTCATTATGGGTTGCGGCCAGACTGTTGTTGAAACCCTTCATGTACCGGACACTCCAAATCCAAATGCACCTGGTGAAGGAATGACCGTCGTTATCCTTCCCTTTGCCGACTACACATACGCCGACAACATTGCCGGGGCCTACCGCCGTAATCTTGCCATCACTGAGGCTGTGACTGACCGTTTTGTTGCCAACGGTTTTAATATGGTTATCCAGGAAGATGTATTTGGCTACCTTGTTGATGAAAATATTGTCAGTGTAATTACCTACGATGAAAGTGGAACTTCCAGCCTTAGCGATGAATTGAATAATGAATGGTCGGATGTGATGAAACAGCAATTGAAGGGATATATTCAAAACCAGAAAATGCACTCCGGCAAAACAGTGTCTGAAAGCCCAGGCACCCACGCAATCACTCAGAAGGCTGTTGCCAAGATGGGCCGCAGATTCAATGCAGATTATATTATTCGCGGACGTATCCTTGAGTTTAAGACCCGTGAAGAAAACACGTGGGAACCATGGAAAAAAGGTCTTCTGCCCTTTACGCTTGGCCTGAGCAGCCAGACCCTGAACGGCTTTGCCCGCTCTGACACCTACGATGACTGGGGACATATGGTTCCTTCTGGAACCCTTGGCGCCATAGTTGGCTACAATTCAAGTATCTCTGGTCTTGACGGCGCAGGAAGCTCCGTCTTATGGGGTGCTGTTGGTACCGGTCTTGGTCATATGGCAAAGAATGGAGGACAGGTTGATCAGGCCGTGGTTCAGATGCGTATCTGGGTACAAGAAGCTGCCACCGGAAATGTCGTCTGGACAAACCGTATTGACGTCAAAGTCTCTCCCGAGTCAGTCTATGCTGACCGCCAATACGACATGCTCTTTGACAAGGCAATTCACAAGGGCGTCAGTGTTCTGGTTGATAACTTTGTTCAAACCAGTATGTAACCATCCCGGTCTCTATAATTTCCCGCAAATGAGAAAGGGGATCTGAAAGCAGTTTGCTTTCAGATCCCCTTTTTTTTATTACTGCAGGCCCCCTGAGTTAATTCTGTTTCTGGGCTGCTTCCTGTTTGGAGTTCTGGTACAGTGCCATAAAATTAATTGGTTCCATCAGAAAAGGAATAAAGCCACCGTCCACAGATATCTGACTCACGATCTGCCTGGTAAACGGAAAAAGAAGCGTTGGGCAGTCAACTCCAAGTACCATCTCCTGGTGTTCTTCCGGAATGTTTTTCATCATAAAAGCAGCTGCATGTTCAATCTCCATAATAAACATGGTCCTGTCATTATTTCCCTTATCAAGGATCTTTGCGGTAATCTGCAGAGCCACTTCATAGTGATCATCATCAAGCTTTCTGTTATTCAGCTTTAAGCTTACCTCAACCTTCGGCTCCTGATTCGGTGCCTGAAAAACGGCGGGTGCGTTGGGGTTTTCAAAAGAAAAATCCTTAATATACATTTTCTGCATACGAAAAATGGGGCTGTCATCCCCTGCTGCTCCGGAATTACCTTGCTCTTCAGCCATGTCAATTACCTCTATGATTTTTTATAATATCTATATTGTCCCGGAGCCGACACATCTAATCAGCCACGGATGTTAAGTACTCACAAAACTAACTATTAAACAGCAAAACGGGCCGTAACGCAAAGGAATTCCCAGCCTGCCCCGGCAGTTAGCCATTCAAAATCCCGGCGAGATAATAGCCGGTATGGGAAGCATCGTTTCCTGCAACTTCCTCAGGGGTTCCTGTGGCAACAATGGTTCCACCATGTTCACCACCTTCAGGGCCAACATCTATCACCCAGTCTGCAGTTTTGACCACATCAAGGTTGTGCTCAATAACCACAACCGTATTGCCGTTGTCCACCAATCGTCCCAGTACCTTGAGGAGATGCTTGATATCGGCCGGATGCAGGCCTGTGGTAGGTTCATCGAGTATGTACAGGGTCTGACCGCTTGCTCTGCCGGACAGCTCTTTGGCCAGTTTTACCCTCTGCGCCTCTCCACCTGACAGGGTTACAGAGGACTGCCCCAGTGTTATGTAGGTGAGCCCCACATCATAGAGGGTCTGCAACCTGTTTTTAACAGGAGGGATGTTTTTAAAAAACTTCAACGCCTCTTCTACGGTCATGGCAAGAACATCGTGGATGGTCTTGCCGCGATATCGAATTTCCAAGGTATCACGATTGTATCTCTTCCCGTGACATGCTTCACAGACCACATAAATATCGGGAAGAAAGTGCATGGCAATCTTGTTGACCCCCTCTCCTTCGCAGGCCTCACACCGCCCGCCTTTGACATTAAAACTGAACTGGCCCAGTTTATAGCCGCGCAATCTGGATTCGGGCAGTCGTGCAAAAAGCTCCCGTATTGGAGTAAATACCCCGGTATAGGTGGCGGGATTTGAACGCGGTGTCCGCCCAATGGGACTCTGATCAATATCAACTATTTTATCTATCCTGTTAAGCCCGGTCAGCTGCGTCTTACCAAGACGTACTCTAGCAAGTCTTTTTGCAAGCCCTTCTTTGACCAGGGAGTACAGGGTCTCTATCACCAGAGAGCTTTTCCCGGAGCCTGACACACCGGTTACACAGGTCATAACACCAAGGGGAAAGACCACATTCACCTGCTTCAGATTATTCGCCTCACCATTTTTCAGTCGCAGATATTTTCCCCTGCCGGGTTTACGTCTTCTGACCGGTATGGAAATCTCCCTGCTGCCTGAAAGGTAGTTTCCGGTGAGAGCCTCCTCACACTTGAGGAGTCCAGAGACATCACCACTGTAAACAACCTCCCCCCCATGGACACCTGCTCCGGGGCCCATATCAAGAACGTGATCGGCCGTCATTATTGTATCTGTATCATGTTCAACCACGATAACACTGTTGCCCATGTCACGAAGTTCCACCAGGGTGTTGATGAGTTTTTGATTATCACGTTGGTGCAGCCCGATGCTCGGTTCATCAAGAATATACAATACACCTGCCAGCCTCGATCCAATCTGGGAGGCTAGCCGGATCCTCTGCGCTTCTCCTCCGGAAAGGGTCCCGGACCGCCTTTCAAGGGAGAGATATCCCAGTCCCACATCTTCAAGGAAGGACAGTCTATCCACAATTTCCTTTAAAATAGGTTCTCCTATCTGCCGCTCCCTGCTGCTGAATGGAATGAGAGGCAGATTATCAATCATCCTGTCAATAGAGAGACAGGTCAGTTCATAGATATTCCACTTTCCTGCCTTTACAGCCAGGGCTTCAGGCTTGAGCCTGGCACCATGGCACACAGGGCAGGTCTGTTCGTTCATATAACGGCCAAGCTCCTCCCTCACCATTGCCGACTGCGTCTCAAGAAAACGGCGGCTGAGCTGCGGAATAACCCCTTCGAAAGGCTTTTCAGATGTCATCAAGCGCCGGCCTTTCTGAAAACTGAAGGCGATATCCTCCGTTCCGGAACCATGGAGGATAATTTCTCGGATTTTCTCTGGGAGTTTGGCAAAAGGCGCGTTCATTGAAAAGGAATAGTGCTCAGCGACCGCCTGCAGCATCTGGCCTGAATAGCTCCTGCCGCCACGTCTGTTCCATGGGGCGATGGCTCCCCTGCTGAGACTGAGAGATGGATCTGGAACAACGAGACTAGAATCAAAGAACTGTTTTACTCCGAGCCCACCACACTCCTCGCAGGCACCCTGGGGATTATTAAAAGAGAAGAGCTGGGTGGAGAGGTGGGGCATGGAGATACCACAACGATGGCAGGCCGCAAGTTCACTGAAGAGCTGTTCCTCACCACTGTCAGGAAAATGGACAAGTAAAAATCCTTCAGTGAGTCGTACTGCGGTGGTGATGGAATCACTAAGTCGCCTCACAGCAGACTTTTTGACCACAACTCGATCCACCACCACCTCAATGGAGTGGCGTTTGTTTTTTGCCAGGGCCTGCACATCATCGGCATGAACGATATCGCCAT
This sequence comes from Deltaproteobacteria bacterium, assembly GCA_024280265.1. Classification (GTDB taxonomy): domain Bacteria; phylum Desulfobacterota; class Desulfobulbia; order Desulfobulbales; family Desulfocapsaceae; genus Desulfocapsa. Next base: position 3,853 of record JAJRQL010000056.1, on the reverse strand, counting down.
CAACCCGAATCCTCACAAAGCCCTCTTTGCGGATACGGGAGAGCAGCTGTTCATGGCGTCCTTTCCTGCCGGTAACCATGGGAGCCATAAGTACGATCTTTGTGCCCTCATCGAGTACCGCCAGCGTATTCACCATATCTTCAATGGACTGGGAGCGGATTTCATCACCACACTCCGGACAATAGGGACGTCCACAACGAGCAAAAAGAAGACGGAGATGATCATAAATCTCGGTGACGGTGCCCACGGTTGAACGCGGGTTTTTGGAGGTGGTCTTCTGTTCGATGGAGACGGCCGGGGAAAGCCCCTCAAGGGCATCAACCTCAGGCTTATCCATCTGACCGAGAAACTGTCGGGCATAAGTAGAAAGAGACTCAACATATCGCCTCTGCCCCTCTGCATAAAGGGTGTCAAAGGCCAGGGTCGATTTTCCTGATCCGGACAAACCGGTAAAAACCACCAGACTGTTACGGGGAATATCCACATCTATGTTTTTCAAATTGTGCATCCGCGCACCACGGATACTGATGATCGTTGGTTCCATGAGAAGAGCAGGTAAGCCTCAGGAGGTTAAATTTGCGTGATCAATCTTAATGCAACGATCCATAACCACCTTCAAGCCAGCCTTCTCTGCAAGGCGAGCGGCATCGGTATTCACAATTCCCTGCTGCATCCAGACAGTTTTGGCACCAATGGCAATAGCTGCCTCGACCACGGGCAGCACATCCTCACTCCGCCTGAAGATATCCACCACGTCCACAGGATGTGGAATTGAGGCAAGATCAGGATAGCAGACGTGCCCCAGGATCTCACTGACACCTGGATTCACGGGATATACGGTAAATCCGGCACCAATCAAATATTTTCCTACGATATGGCTGGGCCTGTTCTCTTTCGGAGAAAAACCGACAACGGCAACCGAGGTCATCGAATCAAAAATTTCAGCAGGGGATACTGCGGACTGTATGGGTATCATAAGACAATTCCTCAATAATTAAGTAACGACATTTCAACAGCTTCCCACGAAACTGAAAAAAAAATGATTTACCGGGGATAATGGCTATGGTAAATATGATTGATTCAACTTTCCGCCACAGACATATAGTATGGAAAGAAAAACTCTCAGGCAGTTACCTGGGAAAAATAATCAGCATCCCGCAAAAATCAAGCTCCTTAATCATCACAGGAATATTGAATGAATTTTCAAGAAATCATTTTTGAACTAAATCAGTACTGGGCCGATCAAGGCTGTGTTATCCAGCAACCATATGATATGGAGGTGGGCGCCGGAACCTTTCATCCTGCGACTCTGCTTCGTGCCCTTGGCCCCGAACCGTGGAAAGCAGCCTACGTCCAGCCCTCCAGACGCCCCACCGATGGCCGATATGGCAACAATCCCAACAGGCTTCAGCATTACTACCAGTATCAGGTAGTCCTCAAACCATCCCCCATTGAGGTACAGGAACTCTACCTTGGCAGCCTGGAACGTTTTGGCCTTGATCTCCTCGAACATGATATCCGTTTTGTCGAAGACGACTGGGAATCACCTACACTCGGTGCCTGGGGACTTGGCTGGGAAGTGTGGCTGGATGGTATGGAGATCACCCAGTTCACCTATTTCCAGCAGGCCGGTTCCATAGATCTTGCACCAACCACCGTCGAAATCACTTACGGCCTGGAGCGTATTGCCATGTATCTCCAGGGTGTGGACTCGGTGTACGATATTGCCTGGAATGACTCAGTGAGTTACGGCGACATCTTTCACCAGGCCGAGGTGGAGTTCTCCACCTTCAACTTTGAAGAGGCAAACGTGGAGGAGCTGGTCCACTTTTTCAATGCCTGCGAAGAAGAGGGTCTCAAGCTGGTGGAGAAAGAGTTGATCCTTCCCGCCTACGACTACTGCCTGAAATGCTCACATACTTTTAACCTGCTCGATGCGCGAAAGGCTATCAGTGTGGCTGAAAGAACACGCTATATCGGAAGAATCCGCAACATTGCCAGAAAAGTGGCCAGCGGTTATGTGGCACAGCGGGAAGAAATGGGCCACCCCCTTATCAGGAAAGAAGCGACTGTGTAATTAAAAAAATGGCGGAAGTGCATGGGAATCGAACCCACCTATCGAGCTATTAACCCGATACACCGGATTTGAAGTCCGGGAGCGCCACCAGTGCACTATCCACTTCCGCGACGTGAATGCCACTGTAATAATAATTACTGTGGAAAACAACTTTTTTATAATTTGCTTTCTAGGAAAAGAATGTTTATTTTAGTTGACATTCTATTGAATGAGCGAAAAAAGTTTACTTATTTTCACTCCATCCTTCAGCTCAACACAAAAAAAATCATATGCAGTGTGAAAGACTTATCAAACAGATTAAGGCGTGGTACATCCATGTGAGCAATGAAACCATGGCTCCAGCCAGAATGGTATCGTTTATTCAAAAGCATGCCGCAGATTGCGACATATGTAAGGAAGACCCGGATCTTCAGGATGAAATCGAAAAGATCACTGAGATGATTCTCCCTGAATCGAAGATTCCCAAAGCCGTACGCATGCAGCAGGAACAGGCAGAAATGGAACAACGGGCCGCTGCAAACGAAGATGTCTCCGAAATCGCCGGCGATATCGAATAAGTGCCACAACGGCAAGTCATTCGTTATCCAGCACAGAAGAATGTGTAGTATGTAAGACAGAAAAAGCCATGCACCCCGTGTTCAACAGGCGCATGGCTTTTTGTTTTTACAACTGTGCCTCTCAACTACTCCTGAAGTCCCAGCCCCTTCCGTTTCATCTTAATTCTGTCATCAATAAGGTCTGCAGCCTTGAAAGGATCCGGCTCTATCACAAAACAGGCACCAAGCATTTCATCGAGTCCTTCAAGGGCCAGATTTGTCACAACTGGAGATCCTGTTATGTTGGGTGGGTGTCCCAGGTGAGTGTATATCCCCGATGCAACCGCATAGGTACCTATGGTGGCTGCTTTTTCCGAGTACCATTCAGGTGATGAGGCAGCCAGGGGCAGATCGGAAATGCTGACTCCTATCTCGTTGGCAAGTAATGCCGCCAGCTGCAGAATCCTTGCATTATCGACACAGCTTCCCATATGCAGAACAGGAGGAATGCCAAGACTGCCACATATTTCCTTCAACCCGGGACCTGCCTGCTCAATCGCCTCAGGAACGAGAAGCCCGGCTTTTCCGGCAGCAGTGGTGACACAGCCTGTAGCAATAACCAGGATATCTTTTTTGATGAGCTCCCGGGCCAGATTTACGTTGCAGAAATCATGTTTATATTTAGGATTATTACAACCGACGATTCCAACTGCACCACGAATTTTCCCATCTTTTATAGCATCGACCAGGGGGCCGAGCGATCCACCCAGAGCATCAAGCAGGGCCTCATTGGAAAATCCTGTCATTATGTCAACCGGCTCACAGGGAATTTCAACACGATCCTGATTTCGCATGCTATAACGATCAATTGCCATCCGGACAACCTTCCGTGCCCGCTCCATGCCATTATGCATTTCAAATTTCACATGATCTGCGCCTGTGAATCTGGCCTTATCAGCGGTGGTAACCATTTTAGTATGATAACAATTTCCCACTTGAACCAGGCTTGGCATGATGCATTGATAATCGACCACAACCAACTCAACTGCCCCGGTGATTATCGCAAGCTCGGTCATGAGATGATTCCCAGCCATGGGAATCCCCTGGCGCATCATGAGTTCATTTCCGGTACAGCACAAGCCAGCCAGATTTATCCCAGACGCTCCAGCTTTTTTCGCAAGCTCAACAAGCTCCTCTTCATTAACAGCTTCCAGAATTTTTTCTGAAACAATGGGATTGT
>JAJRQL010000055.1 GCA_024280265.1 Deltaproteobacteria bacterium | reverse complement strand
TTTTGGCAAAAAAGGCGGCCAGTGCCTCACCATTAATACCCGGTGTTGGTACCTGAACACCCATCCTATATACCGCCAGCATTGCCAACGTAAAAAAGATACGTTTTCTTAACCCTGATGATTTTGCAGCATTCTGCAATCTGCTCATAATCTATTTCCGTACAGAAGCTAATTCATTAAGCTTCAATTGTCTTTTTGTAGATCAGTTATTTACTTCCCGGCTCTACAACCTTGCCACCCACTGCTTCTATCTTTGCCTTGGCACCGGCCGAAACCTTGTCTACAACAACAGTCACAGCTTTGCTAATCTCTCCGTTAGCAAGAATCTTCACCGGAAAACCTTTACGTGCAAGCCCCATCTCAACAAGAGATGCAGAACTTACCTCTGTTCCCGCGTCAAGAGCATCAAGATGACTGAGGGTGACAATAGAGAATTTTACTGTATTTATATTAGTAAATCCACGCTTGGGTAAACGTCGTTGTAAAGGCATCTGACCACCCTCAAAACCGGGTTTTATACCTGAACCTGAACGGGATTTGAAACCCTTGTGGCCACGACCAGCAGTTTTTCCATGACCTGTTCCAGGGCCACGCCCCAAACGCTTACGCTGCCTTTTAGCTCCCTTGTTCGGGGAGAGATTTCCTAAATTAATCATTTTATGACTCCTCGACACGAACAAGATGGGCAACTTTATTCAGCATTCCCTTTATTTCAGGAGTGGCTTTACGAGTTACCTTCTTATGCATTTTTGTAAGTCCAAGACCTGTAAGAGTGGCACGAATCTTTTGAGTACTGCCTATCCCGCTCTTGACTAAAGTAAATGTAATTGTATCGGACATTAGACTACCTTTTACTCAATTTTAAATAGAAAAAAGCATGGACTATCATAGAGAGTATCTCCACAATTTAACCATGCTTATTGTTTCGTATCAGGCCTGAATCTCTTCGACGCTTTTACCGCGCATCTCAGCAATTTTCTGTGCTGAACGAAGGGATTTCAACCCATTAAGGGTGGCCTTAACCATATTATGAGGGTTATGTGACCCTAAACATTTGGTAAGAATATTATGAACCCCGACAGCCTCAAGGACCGCACGGACAGGTCCACCAGCAATTACACCCGTACCGGCAGATGCAGGTTTCAGCAATACTTTACCGGCACCATAGCGGCCTGTGACCTGATGAGGAATAGAAATATCAGTGAGAGATACAGATGTCATATCTTTTCTCGCTTTTTCTACACCTTTTCGAATTGCCTCGGGAACCATATTTGCCTTCCCAAGCCCGTATCCAATTTTACCCTTACCATCACCAACAACGACAATGGCACTGAAGCTAAATCGACGTCCGCCTTTTACAACTTTGGCAACACGATTAATGAATACAATTTTTTCGATGAATTCATCAGAACTTTCGTTCCTTGAACGTTTAAAATCTGCCAAGGGAAATCCCCCCTTAATTTATATCTTTAAAATTGAAGCCCGCCTTCACGAGCTCCTTCAGAAAGTGCTTTCACCCGACCATGGTATATATACCCACCACGATCGAAGACAACTTTACTAACACCAGCAGTTTTTGCAGCCTCAGCAAGCAACAGACCGACCTTTTTAGCCTCGTCGGTTTTATTGGTTTCATCAGCTTTCTGGAAATCCTTATCTACCGTTGACATGGATACAAGAGTTTTCCCAGCTGAATCATCAATGATCTGCGCATATATATGTTTGTTGCTTTTAAAGACCCTAAGACGCGGTTGGGCACTGTTACCAGTGATCTTTTGCGAATACGCCTTATACGCTTGGCCCTGGCTGTAGTTTTTGGATGTGTCTTAGCCATTATTCCTTACCATTATTTTCTACCGGTCACAGTATGTGACTGGTAATTTACTTAAGCTGCTCCGGCTTTACCAACCTTGCGCACAATATGCTCGTCTTCATACCGAATACCTTTACCTTTGTAGGGTTCTGGTTTTCTTATTTGACGAATTCTTGCTGTAGTAAGTCCAAGCAGTTCTTTGTCGATGGATTCAACAACAATCTTGTTATTTCCATCAACACTAATATTAATTCCATCGGGAACCGGAAATTCGACAGGATTTGAAAAACCGACATTCAAAGTCAACTTTTTCCCGGACATATTTACCTTATAACCAACACCTTCTACAATCAGAACTTTCTTAAATCCCTCATGAACACCAATAACCATGTTATTAATGAGGCTCCTAGTCATTCCACGAAAAGCGTTCGTTCTTTTACTGTTATCACGGTTCTCAACAATGATATCCTGTTCTTTCATGGATATCTCAAGCTCCGGTCACACTTCACGTTCCAGCTTTCCTTTGTTACCGGAAACTGAAATCTTCTGTCCTTTGATATCAATCTTGACATCAGCAGGAACAGGAATAGGCTGTTTTCCAATACGAGACATGATTACCTCCGTTATTTGCTGGTCTTACCAGACCTCGCAAAGAATCTCACCGCCTACATTACTGGCCCTTGCGGTTTTATCAGTAATAACGCCCTTCGAACTCGAAAGGATGGCAATTCCAAGACCATTGAGAACAGTTGGTATTTCTCCGGCTCTTGCATATTTACGTAAACCAGGCTTACTGATCCTCTTGATACCGTTAATTACCGGCGTATCATCAGAATCGTATTTCAGTTCAATGGTCAAGATCCCTTGAGGACCCGAGTCATTTACCTGATAGCCGGTTACATATCCTTCGTCTTGCAGGACTTTGGCAATATTTACTTTAGTTTTGGAAGTAGGCATCTCAACCGAGTCAAACTTCGCCATAGCTCCATTTCTTATCCTGGTCAGCATATCTGCCAGGGGATCGCTCATAGACATCGCGAACTCTCCTTATCACAATTATATTTTGATCCAGTGTTTCTATTTTACCAGGATGACTTAGTTACGCCTGTAACCTGACCACTGGATGCTAACTTACGAAAACAGATACGGCACATGCCGAATTTACGAATGAACGCTTTGGGACGTCCACAGAGTGGGCACCTGTTGTATTTCCTTACCGCAAATTTTGGCGTTCTTTTTGCTTTCGCAATGAGAGATTTCTTAGCCAAACCGACCTCCGATTCTATTAATTCTATCGTGCTTTTAATTAAGCAATTACTTTATACAATCAGCAACGCGTTGTACTATATAGGCGTTCCGGTATAAAATGTTATCCTTTGAAGGGCATTCCCATGAGCTTCAAGAGGCTCAGTGCCTCCCTGTCAGTGGGTGCTGAAGTAACAATACTGATATTCAGGCCTTTAATTTTGTCTATTTGATCGTAATCTATTTCAGGGAAAATAATTTGTTCTTTCACACCCATGGAAAAGTTCCCTCTGCCATCAAAACATTTGGGGGAAATCCCGCGAAAATCACGAACTCGTGGAAGAGCAATATTAACCAGCTTGCTAAAGAAATCATACATTACATCGGAGCGTAGTGTCACACGACAACCTATGGGCATTCCCTCGCGTAGCTTAAACCCGGCAATTGATTTTTTTGCCCTGGTAATAACAGCCTTACGTCCAGCGATACGGGTGAGTTCCTCTACAGCTCCATCAATAATTTTGGGATTCTGTACAGCCTCACCAAGTCCCATATTCAATACTATTTTCTCAACCTTGGGAATCTGCATTACATTTGTATAACCAAATTCTTCCTGTAACGCTGGTTTACATTCATTTATATAGTGGTCTTTCAGCGAACCCATTTGACACTCCTGGCAATTGCCATTTTACCTTTTACTATTTGCTTTCAATGGACTCGCCACAGCTTTTACAAAAGCGGACCTTCGTTCCATCTTCTAATAATTTTTTGCCAATACGTCCGGTCTTGGTACACTCCGGACAGATCAACTGCAGGTTAGAAACGTGGATCGGAGCTTCACGACTCACAATCTGTCCCTGCTGGTTCATCTCATTACCCTTGGTATGACGCTTAATCATATTAATGCGTTCAACCAGAGCCTTATCTTTGTCAGGAAAGATTCTCAGAACTTTACCGACTCTTCCTTTATCCTTACCTGCAATTACTTCGACCTGATCGTCTTTTTTCAGGTATGTTAATCCCTTTGCCATTTTCAGCACCTTTTGCTCAACCTCAACAAGTGAGTTGGATTGCTTACACGTTTTTTTATAATACTTCGGGTGCGAGAGAAATAATTTTCATAAACCCCTGATTACGCAACTCTCTTGCAACCGGACCGAAAATTCGTGTTCCAACAGGATCACCAGTTCCTGAGAGAATTACCGCTGCATTTTCATCAAACTTGACCCATGTATCATCCATACGTTTCATCTGCTTCGCGGTACGTACGATAACTGCCTTCACGACATCGCCCTTTTTAACTTTTGCATTTGGAAGGGCTTCTTTAACAGTAGCCACGATAACATCTCCAATGAAGGCGTATCTGCTTCTGGTACCACCGAGAACTCTGATGCAGAGTACCTTTTTTGCTCCTGAATTATCTGCTACATTCAGGACTGTTTCGCTTTGTATCATAGTTTCACCTGATTATTAATCAGTTGCATTTCAAAAAAATGGAATCAGACGGAGAGTTTTAAACAACTGCTTCCCGAATGATATCTCGTAACCGCCACCGTTTTTTCTTACTCAGCGGCCGACATTCTTCAATCTTGACAATATCGCCAATGTTACAGTTGTTCTCAGGATCATCTGCAAGGTATTTCACACTTTTTTTAATATACTTACCGTAAAGCTTGTGACGTACCTTTCTTTCAACGACAACAACTATACTTTTTTCCATTCTGTTACTGACAACAGTACCAGTCCTGGTCTTCTTAATTTGTTTTGTCTCGCTCATGATTGACACAATTTGAGTTATAATAATTTTTCACTTCGGTTAATGAACAGATTTCACACAGATACTCTAGTTTTCATTAAAAAGAGTTTTAATTCGTGCAATATCCTTCCGGAGCTGTTTCAGAGTTGAAGTATTCTCAAGAGGTCTGATCTTGTGCTGAAAAGATAAATTTGCAATCTCCTCCTGCAATTCGACCAGCTTCTTCTGAAGATCATCAGTAGACATTGAGCGCAAATCTGTCATTTTCATAATGTGCTCCTCTTTGTGATAACCTTTGTCTTAAATGGTAATTTAGCACCTGCGAGGGTTAGCGCTCTAATTGCCAATTCCTCATCAACACCAGCCAACTCGTAAATAATTTTACCTGGCTTAGTAACTGCTACCCAATACTCTGGACTACCCTTACCTTTACCCATACGAGTTTCAGCAGGTTTTTTGGTAACTGGTTTGTCAGGTAAGACACGAATCCAAACCTGTCCTCCACGTTTAATTTTTCTGTTTATGGCAATACGTGCAGCTTCTATCTGTTGGGCAGTCAACTTACCACTCTCAACAGCTTTCAGTGCATATTCACCAAAGGAAATTGTGGAGCCGCGCTGAGCCTTGCCACGATTCTTCCCTTTAAAAACTTTTCTATGTTTGACCTTTTTAGGACTTAACATGGGTAAACTCCAATATTAATTATGGATCTTCGTGAAAATGAGCTCAAACTATGCTTCTGCCGGAGCATCCTTTTCACTAAGGACTTCACCTTTAAAAATCCATACTTTGATACCAATAATACCGTAAGTGGTTTTAGCCTCTGCTAATGCATAATCTATGTCAGCACGAAGAGTGTGAAGTGGAACACGCCCTTCACGTACCCATTCGCAACGGGACATTTCAGCACCACCAAGACGGCCGGAACAGGAAATTTTTATCCCCTTAACGCCGAATCTGAGAGCTGCATTAACAGATTTTTTCATCGCACGTCTAAAGGCAACCCTTCTGACAAGCTGTTGAGCAATATTCTCTGCAACCAGTTGCGCATCAGCTTCAGGTCGACGAACTTCCTGAATATCAATTACAGCTTTCCGGTTTATCAGTTTTTCAAGCTCCTTTTTAAGTAGCTCTATCTCAGAACCTTTCTTCCCGATAATAATACCAGGACGAGCAGTGAAGAGTTTTACACGTACCTTCTCTCCAGTGCGCTCGAGGATAATTTTGGAAAGAGCGGCGTGTTGAAGACGTTTCTTAAGAAACTTTCTGATTTTTTGATCTTCAATGAGATTTTCTGAGTAATCCTTATTGGCATACCAAATCGAATCCCATGTCCGAGTTATATTAAGTCTGAGCCCTAACGGGTTAACTTTCTGCCCCAAAATAGTCCTCCAGCAATACGCTTAATCTGTATAAAATAAAAAGTTGTGAGTCATACCCATTACAGCTGAGAAAGTAAAGAATTAATTTTCATCAAGCACTACTGTAATATGACTTGTACGTTTAATAATTGATGTTGCACGTCCCATTGCACGGGGTCGTATCCTTTTAAAAGAAGGGCCTCCGTCAATGAAAACTGTTTTTACATAAAGATTATCAACATCAATCTGGTCATCCTGAGTTGCATTGGCAACTGCAGATTCAATAACCTTTCTTAAAATCGATGCACCTTTCTTTGGCATGAACCTGAGAGTGGTGATCGCCTTATCAACGCCCATCCCCCGAACCACGTCAGCAACGAGTCTAGCTTTCTGAGGGGAGATCCTAATACGTCTCCCTACGGCGCGAGCTTCCATAGTGTATACTCCTAGCAAATCTTAATCAAAAATACGATTAGCTTTTCTTATTATCTGCCTTTCCTATCAGAGGCATGTCCATAAAAAGTCCTGGTGGGAGAAAACTCACCTAACTTATGACCAACCATATTCTCCGAAACAAAAACAGGGATAAATTTTCTTCCGTTATGTACTGCAAAGGTCAAACCTACCATTTCTGGCGAGATATCAGATCGTCTGGACCATGTCTTGATTACCTTGCGGGAACCGCTCTCGATGGCAGCATCTACCTTTTTCTGAAGGTGGTCATCTATAAAGGGACCTTTTTTGACTGAACGAGCCATAGTTATTTCCTCTTAATTAACGTCTCTTCTTAACAATATATTTGTCAGACTCGGTATTCTTTCTGGTCTTGTAACCCTTGGTCGGGTATCCCCACGGAGTACATGGATGACGACCACCTGAACTCTTACCCTCTCCACCACCCATCGGATGGTCAACAGGGTTCATGGCAACTCCTCGTACATGAGGACGTTTTCCCATCCATCTACTACGACCTGCCTTGCCCAATTTCTGGCTCTCATGCTCATGGTTCCCGACTTTACCGATACAGGCCCGGCAGAGTTTGTGGAATTTCCGCACTTCACCAGATGGCAACCTCACAAGCACATAGGTCCCTTCCTTAGCCATAAGTTGTGCAGAAACACCTGCACTTCTGACAAGCTGACCACCCTTTCCTATCTTCATTTCGATATTATGAATAATAGTACCAAGGGGAATGTTCATCATAGGAAGACAGTTGCCAGGTTTTATATCAACTGATTCGCCAGCAATAACCTGATCTCCAACTGCTATTCCAGATGGGGCCAATATGTAAGTTTTCTGACCGTCGAGATATGATAATAAAGCAATGTTAGCAGATCTATTCGGGTCATATTCAATGGATATAACCTTAGCACTGATATCGACTTTATTGCGTTTGAAATCAATAACACGATATTTACGTTTGTGCCCTCCACCAATGTGGCGCGAGGTTATTCTTCCGTAATTGTTTCGTCCACCAGTTTTAGACAGGCTTGTGAGCAGACTCTTCTCAGGACCGCTTTTAGACAGTTCCGGATTCTGTATCGACACATGATGCCGTTTACCTGGTGATGTGGGTTTGTATGTCTTAATTGTCATAATTATCTAATCGCTCCATCAAAGGCTATGTTGGATTGATAGCTATACTAAAGTCGCTTAGCTGAGATCCCTGATTTAGTAGTTAATTTTACAGTTGATCCGCAAAATTGATCTCACCTTCAGACAAAGTCACGTATGCTTTTTTCCAATCATTGGTAAAGCCAGTGAAGCGTCCTACGCGTTTCTGTTTGCCATGCATATTGGTGGTATGAACCTTTTTGACTTTTACATCAAACATCTTCTCTACCGCCTTCTTAATTTCAATCTTATTCGCACTGGGATCTACCTTAAATACGACCTTCCCATCAACTTCAAGTTGAAGATTGGCCTTTTCAGTGAGACAGGGTCCCCTTAAAATTCTATGATCACTTTTCATGCTGTTAACCTCTTTTCAAGACTCTCGACAGCCGGTTTAACCAACATCAGTTTCTTGTGCAGCAAGATATCATAAACATTCACCCCATCGACGGTCAGGACTTTGAATCCGTTGACATTTCTTGAGGATCTATTTACGTTTTCATTACTTTCTTCGGTGATAATGAGGCAGTTTTCAAAATCAAAACCCTTCATAATACCAACGAAATCCTTGGTCTTGATAGAATCCATGACAAAATCATCGACAACCACAAGGTTACCTTCTTGAAGCCTGGCACTCATGGCCATGGCAAGAGCCTGCTTTTTGACCTTCCGATTAAGCTTGAAACTGTAATCGCGAGGTTTGGGACCGAAAGTTACTCCACCACCTCTCCATAAAGGAGAATTTCTGGTACCGGCACGCGCTCGGCCAGTTCCTTTCTGACGCCATGGTTTTGCACCACCGCCACGAACTTCAGTTCTAGTTTTAGTACAGGAATTCCCTGACCTTTTTGCGGCGCGCTGCATACGAACAACATCATGGAGCAGGTGCTCCTTGACCTTGACATCGAACACATCGGCATTCAGCTCGATTTGGCCGACTTTCTCATTGCTGGTATTTAATAAATCTACGGTAGACATTATTTACTCCTTGAACCGATAAATCGTTTTCGGCTGATTACTTGCTGAAAAGTTTAAGAAGGCCCTGCTTGGCACCTGGTACCGGTCCCTTCACAATGATGAGGTTTTCATCATCACGAACATCAACCACAAGTACATTTTTTTTCAGAACAGTATCGTTACCCATTCGCCCGGGCATTTTTTTACCCTTAACTACTCTGGCAGGCCAGGCACTACAGCCAATGGAGCCAGGAGCACGATGACAGTTGGAGCCATGACCACCTGGGCCGCCACGGAATCCGTGACGTTTCATTACACCCTGGAATCCTTTACCTTTTGAAACACCTTGGACATCGATGATATCACCTGTTTTAAAAACGTCATTCAGAGAAATATCCTGTCCGGCCTGATAGTCTTCCGGATTCTGAACTCTAAATTCCCTGATATTGTAAAACCCTTCAGAATCAGCTTTCTTAAAATGGCCCGCAAGGGGTTTAGTAATCCTCTGCGCTTTTTTTTCACCAAAACCAACCTGGATAGCTCCATAGCCATCGGTGGTTTCTGATTTGACCTGAAGCACTTTACAAGGGCCAGCTTCAATAACAGTAACGGGAATAACTCCACCCATCTCGTTATACACGCGGGTCATACCAATTTTTTTACCTAATAATCCCATTGTCTTCGGCATAATCTTACCTATACATCTTCAAATTAAACGATAATATCGTTATGGCAGTTTAATCTCAACATCAACGCCTGCGGACAATTCAAGTTTCATCAACAAATCAATGGTCTGCTGGGTAGGCTCAAGTATGTCAATCAGACGACGGTGAGTTCTCATCTCAAACTGTTCCCGGGATTTTTTATCAACATGGGGTGACCTGAGGACACAAAATTTGTTGATTGAAGTTGGCAGAGGAATCGGTCCGGCAACAGCTGCTCCAGTCCGACGCGCTGTCTCAACTATCTCATGGGTTGACAGATCGAGAAGTTTATGATCATACGCTTTAAGGCGAATACGAATTTTATCTGTAGGTATCATGATCTTCCTTATTCGATGATTTCACTAATAACGCCAGCACCAACAGTTCTTCCACCCTCACGGATGGCAAAACGGAGACCAACATCCATGGCGATGGGAGTGATCAGTTCCGCATTTACGTGAACATTGTCACCTGGCATTACCATCTCTACTCCATCAGGAAGGGTAATTACGCCAGTTACGTCAGTGGTTCTAAAGTAAAACTGAGGACGATATCCATTAAAAAACGGGGTATGACGACCCCCCTCATCTTTTCCAAGAATATAACACTCTGCTTTGAACTTGGTATGAGGATTGATACTCCCTGGAGCGGCAAGTACCTGGCCACGTTCAATGTCTTCT